>JANXXI010000044.1 GCA_025350695.1 Acidobacteriota bacterium | reverse complement strand
CTGCACCGACCACGATCGGTGCAGCTACAGCATAACTGGCCTGCAGATGACGCCTGGCTGAGGCCAGGCTTGGAAATCGCATTCGCGATTCCCACATCTACAGACCAGCGGCTACTGCGGAGTTGATGATATTCTGCCAGGTCTGCTGGCGAACTATGAGATGACACAACGGTCGAACCCGGCGCTCTCGAAACCTGTAAACCGGAAAGGCCTTCCAAGGCTGCCTAACTAAATAGGACGAGAGCGCAGCGCATTCCATCATGGCCAGGAGCCTTGTGTTCCAATGAAGGCCGAATACATTTGCGCAGACCAACCTGTCCACTTCATTTTTCGCTTGCGACAAAGCGGCGGACCATACATTCCCGTTTGCCCGTCATCCGCCCCAGAATCGATTCCTGTTGCTTCCAAGTGATCGCCCCAACAGCCCAGGGACTTCAGAGAGACAAACTGATATGCTTTTGGGTTGGCACATATTTAAGCAGTGGAGACCTCCATGCGGCGCCGTCTTCTGCTCGCCCTTTTTCTCCTTGTTTTGCTTGCTTGCAGCATCAATCGTCCGATGCATTCTCAAGAGCAAAAAAAGACAGCATCAGGCCACTACCTGTTTGCCTGGACTGGTGACGCGGCTAACAAGCGCGCTGGTTGTTCGGCCAATTGTGGAGCCGAAGGGCGGGAAGGGTGGGGCAAGGACTTTCTCGCGGTGATCGACGCCGATCCGGCTTCGCCGTCGTACGGACATCTGGTGACGACCGTCACCACTGATCAACAGACCATGTACGCACATCACACGGAATACACCATGCCCGCTAGCGGCATGCTCTTTGCCAACGATCATGACGCTGGCCGTACTTTCATCTTTGATGTGCGCGACCCGCTGCATCCGACTGTCGAAACGTCGTTCACCGATATGGCCGGGTACATGCATCCGCATTCGTTTGTGCGGTTGCCCAACGGGCACGTGCTCGCTACATTCCAGCACGCGCATCACGGTGCCCCAGAAGGGCACATGGGCACCAGCGGTGGCCTAGTGGAGATCGACGACGAGGGCAAGGTGGTTCGCACCAGCAGCAATGCAGATCCGAGTTTTCCAGATGCCCTACTGAGCCCTTACGGTCTCGTCGTTCTTCCAGAATCCGATCGCGTCGTCTCCACCAATTCCTCGATGCACCAGGAAGATATCTTCCGTGGCGTCACCTACCAGCTTTGGCGACTTTCTGATCTCAAGCTTCTCAAGACGGATTATTTTGATGTGGGGGAGAACCGCTACGCTCAGATCAGCCCGGAAGAGCCCCGCCTTGGACCGGACGGATCGATCTTTGTACAGACGTTGGGCTGTGGGATCGAGCGCATCACAGGCATGAGCATCGACCAGCCCAAGTCTCAGCTGGTGTATACCTTTCCCGGCAATTTCTGTGGTGTCCCCACCGTCGTTGGGCATTATCTCGTGCAGAGCGTGCCAGCCGAGCACGCTTTGATTGTCCTCGATATCAGGAATGGAGCGAAGCCAGTAGAGGTCTCACGCTTGAAGATCAGCGAAACGTTCAAGCCACACTGGACGGGATGGGACGCCAAGACGCAGCGATTGGTTGTCACGGGTAGAGAGCCTCGCCTTTTTCTGGTGAAGCTAGACCAAGTGACCGGTGCTCTCATCATGGACGACGGTTTTCATGATACGAACGGCAAGTCGGGTTTTAACTTCGCTGATCGTGAGTGGCCGCACGGGTGGAAGGGATCGGGTCTGCCGCACGGAGTGGTTTTCTCGCGATAGCGGATCGCCGCGGTTAGAGATCGAACACATCGGGCCGCCACAGAAGCCACATCTGACAAACCCGCTCCTGTCCATTTCTGAATATTCGCCATTTATGCACAGAAACTGCGTGGGTCGGCGCACTGTCTGGATTGTCGGCAAGCCGGAAGTAATGATACGGTCGGGGTCTACTGGGATAACTTCCGCATAGCCCGTGATCAGGCCACAATTAGTGGCATGGTTCTGGGCGCAACGGAGTAGAGTTTCTAGTCAGGCCATTGTCTGAGAGGTTGGTTACTCAGTCTCCGCGAACGTGTCATTCCGTCCCGCTAAATCGACAACGATGTGGCGTACGTCTTCGGCTATTTCGTTGATCCGTGCGGCCAACTACCTCGGAAGAACTCGTCCATTGCCGAGATCACCGCTTCGGGCTGGTCAACCCAATTCTGGTGCCCCGCGTTGGGAATCAGCAGAAGACGGGCATTGGGAAGACACGTCACCCATTCCCGCGTGGCGTTCAGCGGAACGTTTGTCTCCGCACCTTCCAGTACCAGGGCGGGGATATGCACATTTTTCATCAAAGGTCGGAAGTCCCAGTCCCCAAGGTTGTCAACCGCAGCCTTCATCACGAACGGAGTATTTCTCAGTCCTTCCACAGGCGGAGGACAAAAGCTTGTCCGGCTTTTCTTGAAATGTTCCACGTCTAGTACATACAAGCGCAGGGTTGCGCCGTACATTTGCTCACAAAGGGGAATGACATCGGCATCTGCCGCTGTTTTAATCTTGTCGCGAACTTCTTGCTCCTGCACCTTCTCTTTTTCAGTCTTGAGCTTATCCAGATGAGCTTTGCGTTCCTGCAAAAGTTTGGCTGTTGGAGACATGGGGCTCAGGAAGACCACGCGAGTAACGTGCTCGGGGTGTGCAGTGATGTAATTTACTGCCACTCCGCTTCCCCACGACAAGCCGATGATACCTAGTTTTTCTAGGCCGAACTTCTTCCGAAACTCTTCGACATCCTGCACAAAATCCTCGATGCGCAACTTGCTGGCATCGGTGATGATCTCGGATCGCCAGGCTCCCCGTTCATTGAACGCGAGCAGTCGATGACCGCGTTCCGCCAGCGGCTCCATGTCATAGGCCCCGTCGTTGAGGCCGAATCCGGGGCCTCCGTGAAGAAATAGAATCGGCTCGCCCTTTTCCCCCGCGATGCGGTAGAAAAGGCGCACTCCGCCGGAGCCTTGGAAATATCCTTCCGTGGTTGGTAGATTGTGGTAGGCGGGGACGCTCAGGGATTCAGACCTCGGCTTCTGTGCATAGCACACCGCTGCCCCGAGGAAGCACAGCGCCAGAGTTAAAATGATCGCTTTTGCTTTCATGTCCCCTCCGATTTACGAAGTGAATTAGAGCCGACTATTGCGGAACATTGTACGACTGCATGATCCATCAATCATATCGCAGATGGTAAGGCGAACTAATTTGCCAAAAATTGCGGTGTTTCGCAGTCTCAGGGATGTAGCTTATCACCAATCCTGAAATAGACAGTCGGTGCTGTTGGGACGTAAGACCAGGTTTCCGGGTGGATTGTCGGCAATTGGGAAGGAATCCAGACAAGCAAGCCCTCGTGGGCGGCCAACTTGCGAATCGCCCGTCATCCGCCCGCGAAAAGTAGGAAGTTAGCGGACCTCGCCGATGCGCTGCCCTTGCAGATACTTCTTTCCAATCTC
>JANXXI010000027.1 GCA_025350695.1 Acidobacteriota bacterium | reverse complement strand
TCCCCGCGTTAAGCGAATTATTCCTTTGTTCAAATGATTGGAGGCTACTCAGGTTCACTTGCCGGTCTTCGGGCATGAGTCCGGAATTGGCGACTCGAAACGCCGCCCAGTTCTGCTCAATGGTTTCTAGCTTCTTACGAGCTGCTTCTAGTTCTTCCTTCAAGAAGTCGGTAGCCGCTTGGCTCTGTGTCAACGACTCACGCGAATTCTCGGAAAGGAACCGTCCTACTAAGTCGTTTGCCACCTTCTGAGCAATATAGCGATTGTCGTAGTCAAAGGAGACCGTGAATGCACCGTAGTTTCGCTTTTCTCCAGTTGCCCCGGCTGTGTTCGACAGTGCGCGAACTTCACCGATCTTGATGTGCTTGTTCCGCATGTCTTCGATCAGATCTTCAATCGGTAGCCGTTTGATGTCCTTCGGATACAACCCGTAGGTTTGAATAATATTGGTGAGGGTGGCTCGACTAAGGATATTTTGAGCCATCGAACTGATACGCTGACCCATTTCAACGTTGATGTTGGACATCACCAATTTCTCGGAAATCTGAGGTGGGGTGATGCGAATTGCCGCCGCGGAACGGTAAGTGTCAGGCCATAAAAACGCCGCCACCACGGCGATGACCAAAGCCGCGAACATTGGCCCAAAAATCCATGCCTTATGCCGGCGGGCTGCATCGACGTAGTCATCAAAATCTAGGGCTCTTCTATTTACGGGAACAAAATCGCTTCCTTGCATCGCACTTTCTCCGAGATTAGCGTTACTGTCAGGTCTTAACAACCGTTTCCGGTCATTCTGGTGTTTGTGTTCTTTTGCGTTTACGGAACAAATACGTGATCGCCGGATTCGAGCCTGATGTTCTGATCCATTTTTCTACCCGAAATCACTTCCGTGTAGTTGAACTTAATTTTTTTATCGCCACGTAATATAATGATCTTCTTCTTGCTCGCGAACTCTCTGAAGCCGCCCGCGCCATTAAGAGCTTCAAGAATAGTGGTTGGCACAACCAGCGGATATACGCCCGGTCGCAATACCTCTCCCACTAAATAATATTTTCGGCTTCCCACTTGCCGTAGGGACACCGTGACCTCAGGTCGCTGAATAAACTTGGAGTATGCCTTGACTACATCTTCCTTGATTTCGTCAAGCGTCTTACCCGCCGATTCCAACTCTCCGGCTAAGGGCAACGTGATCTTTCCGTCGGGCCGAATCGCATACATCCCGGAAAGCTCCACTTCGCGCCATACTTTGATTTCAATCACATCTTCCGGACCAACTTTGAAGGTTCTTGGGTCTACTGGTGCGGATGCCCCTCCGGCCGTCGTGCCATCCTGACGGATTATGCTGCCTTCCTTGGTCGGCAGTTTGGAGTCAGCCTCTTTCTTGTCATCTCTTTCTTGTCTGGCTTTATTAGGATCGGGCGCCTGGGCTATGACGACGCATGTCGTGAGTACTCCCAAAACTACCGCTATGACGTTCTTTTGCAGTTCACGGGAAAACATTAATCATTCCTTAGGTGCTTGGCCTTAGGTGCTTGGCCTTAGGCTTCTGCCGGCCTAATTTTTGCCGACGGCCTTATCTTGTTACAACACAAGGGCTCTCGCGTCTAAGATGCACCTTAAAAAACAGGCGCATCAGACCCTGCATTAATTGTATAACAATAGAGCTGCCCCTTGACTGTGCGTCTTAGTACTCGGTAACAGCATATACATTATATCGTAAAGTACTCGGAGAAAAAATGCAATACTTTCTTGCGAAAACCGATCCTGACACTTACCCTATCGACCAGTTTGAAAAAGATAAGACTACTTGTTGGGACGGAGTAAGGAATCCACAAGCTGCTAAGGCCATTCAAGCCATGCAGCCTGGCGACAAGGTTTTCATCTATCATTCCATGGGGAATGCCGCCATTGTCGGCATGGCCAAGATCACATCGTCTTCGCGACCGGATCCCAAGGATGTCAAAAGCTGGGTCGTCGACATGGAATATCTTCACCGTGTCGACCCTCCCGCCACCCTACGCGAGATTAAAGAATCCGGACTCTTCGCTGATTGGTCCCTTGTCCGGCAAAGCCGCCTGTCCACCATGGCCGCGCCCGAGAAATTCGTCACCTGGATGCGTGAAAAATACCCCAAACTAAAACTTTAGCCCAGCTATCGGAAGCTTAGGTCGTCATGCCGCGGGCGGCTATTTTCCACACTGCTTCCAGTTGCTGCCCCCGGACGCCGTATATGCTGTCGTATAAATTAACCGTCGGATCGCAATGCGGCGCAAGAAACTCCAGCCGGTCACCCAACTCAACCGATCGATCCGTCGCGTTCAAATCCAAACGGCCGTGTTCATCCCCAGCCCAATTGTATTTGCTATCGCCCGTTTTCAGCCGTGGAGGAAATGGCCTGTCCGTCGAGAATGCTTTGAATCCAGCATCAACAATGGCTACGCTCTTCGATGGTTTGCTAAACACGGTGGTGATCACAGAAAGGGAAAACCCGAAGTCGTCGAACTCGACCGAATTGTTGATTCCGCCAATTCCGGCATAGTCGATGTCCATAAACAGGAAACTACCCGGCTGCAACTCGGTGACGCCATCAATTGCCGAGTCAATATTGTAAGCCCCCGTTGAACTTCCGCTTAACCATCGGCACCCGATTCCCGAACGTTCAATCAAGATACGTGTATCCACCGCCAGGCTCATCGCCGCTTCACTCGCGCCTTTGCGGGCCTCGAACCCATGGGTATGCGCGCAGGGGCCGGCGAATGCTTGAATGCCGGCAAATCGAAGGTTCGCCGCAGTGTCTATTTTCTGGGCTAACTGCAACGCTTCCTTACCAGGCTCGATGCCCGTGCGCCCGCCAACCAGCAAATCAATGGCCACGTTCAACTCGATCCCCGCCGCCTTTGCCGCCTCGCTCAGCATATCCACATTGGCCGGATGATCGGCGCAATATATCGTGTCAGGCTTGTCAAGCGCCAGCGCCACGGCCCGCTCGATTCGCCAACTCCCAACCAAGGGCGTAGTCACCAATAGCCCCGATAATCCGGAAGCCGCAAACACCTCGGCCTCGGAAATCTTAGCTGTGCAAGTTCCCACCGCTCCAACTCGAATACAAGCCTCTGCAATTTCCACGCATTTGTGCGTTTTCGCGTGCGGCCGGAAGCCTTTTCCCGCAGCATTCAGGTGAGACGCCATCTTGTTCAGGTTTGCTTCAAAGATATCCAGGTCAACAACCAACGCCGGCGTAGGTAAATCATCCTTGGATATCTTGCCGCCAAAATTTCTGGATTCAATTAGTTTTTGAAACTCGGGCCATTTCACGGTCGGGCCGCCTTTTCAACAGCGCGCATCACTCGAAAAAGATTGCCCCCATAGATCTTCCGAATCTCGTCGGCGGAATGACCGCGCTCCAGCAGTATCCGCGTTAGGGCAGGGAACTTACTGACATCGTCTAATCCTTGTGGAACACAATTCACGCCATCGAAATCCGAACCAATTCCCACATGATCTACCCCCGCAATCTTGATTACATGCTCGATGTGGGCTACAACGTCGCCTAACGTGGCGGGCTGGGTCTCGTACCCTAGCCGTTTCGCGATTGCCGCCGATTCTTCCTCACGCCTCTGCGACGTCAATTTACCAAGCTTGGCCAATTCGGCCTCAACCACGGCCCCCCTACTCTTATTCGTCCACGTTGACGTTTCCGCCGATTTTGCCGAAAGAAATTCGCATCCAAAGTTGATCTGGATCACCCCACCTTTGCCCGCTAAAGCCCGGATCATGTCATCGGTCATGTTCCGTGCAATTGGACTAAGTGCTCTGCACGAGGAATGACTGGCGAAAATGGGCGCGCGGCTTGCAGCCAACACATCGTAGAAAGTTTTATCGGCAACATGCGAAACGTCCACCATCATTCCAAGCCGGTTCATTTCAGCTACCACCTGCTTGCCAAAAGGCGTCAGCCCATTGTGCTTGCCCGCGTCTCCGCTTGAATCCGCCCAATTGTTGGTATTCGAGTGCGTTAACGTCATATAGCGCACCCCAAGGCTGTAGTAGGTGCGAAGCAGCCGCAAGCTATCTTCAATCGCATGTCCACCTTCGATCCCCAACAGGACTGCGATTTTTCCGTTCTTCTTCGCGTTCTCAATTTCCGCGGCGGTTGTGGCTAGCATAAAGTCCGACTGGTAGCGAGCCGCGATATCGTGCTTTACCGTATCGATCATTTCGAGCGTACGATGCGCCGCGTGGTTGCCCTCCACATAACGGGAACCGACGTATACCGCGAAGAAGACAGCTCCCACGCCGCCTTGCTTCAACTTCGCCAAATCTGTGTGCCGCTTTGGTTGCGCTTTGCCGATGTCCATCCCGTCCACCGTGAAGCTGGTCACATCGTTATGCGTGTCGATGAGCAATGCCGACTGGTGAACACGAGTTACTTCGGCTTGCGTTATGGGACGTATCTGCGCGTTGACGGCGGCAAGCGCAAGCATTGCGGCCAGAATTTTGATCATAGCGATCATTATCGCCCGAACGCTGGTAGGTAGTAAGGATTCGAACTACCGCCACACGAGGAATGCCGCCCACCCAAGCAGGCCGCCAATTAATCCGCCCACCAGCACGTCACTCACAAAGTGCATTCCTAAAAGGATTCGTGACAGCGCTACGCTGAGAGCGCAAAACAACAATCCATCCGTTAATCCTGGATAGAAACCAGACAGTGGAACCACGGATGCGAATGCCGTAATCGTATGGCCCGACGGAAATGAAAATTGGTCAGGAGGCAAAAGCGTGGACCAACAGTGAGGTTCGATTTGGCACGGCCGCTTGCGGCCAATAAACTTCTTCATCCAAAGAAATGTCGCAATTCCGGTAGAAGTCGAACAGAGCATGGCTCCCAGTGTTTGCCACTTTGCTACCCCACCGAATAACAGAACCCAAAGCGCCATCGCGTACCATAGCCATCCATCGCCGCCTCGGGTTGCTGAAATCATCCAGACCCTAACCCAACGCGGGGCGCTCCAATGATTCACCTTTCTCATCATTAGGAGGTCCAGCCAGCAGATTCGTTGCTGCATCATAAGGGGGAGATTCATGATCGTAATTCCTCTCCTAACCTTTACAGTAGACGCTTTACAAAGCTGTGAAGATTACAACAAATTTGAGTGAAAATGGTTTTTCCAAGAGATTTTCACACCCTAAACCCAACACTACCCTCATTTGCGGTGATCATTGAAACGATACATTAATGTTCCTGCAAGTCCCCTCTAGCATTCCCCAGCTGCTGTGTTATTGGAACAAACAGAATTCTAAAAACAAGCACTCACCATTCCATAAAGACTGTTCAGTTTCCAAATGTGCTGTTCGAACACACTTCGGCCTCGCGTTGGAGAAATTAAGTTCCGGCCGTTGGGCAATTCTTCCCTCGCACTGCCAACCAAAACAGCGCCGCGATATGTTAATGGCTTCGTTCCGCGGATTCCCCAATCCTTAGGAACGCTTCGGGTCTTTACTTACCTTTTCGGCCGGTCACTCAGACAACAAAATGTGGAT
>JANXXI010000380.1 GCA_025350695.1 Acidobacteriota bacterium | reverse complement strand
GAGATTTGGAATATATATCGTATCCATACCCGAACACAGCGGACGCCCTTCTGAAAACAAACGAGATGATCACCCGGCTCATGGCAAAGAAGTCGGGAATCTTGGTTGAGACGGTTGTGACTGAGAAATTAACTGCTGAGCCAGTCGAACAACCTGGGACAGAAAAAGCGGAAGGCCCGAGCTTCCAATCGGACACATCAAATACTCCAGCAGCCAAGGGGCCAACCCCCTTAGGGCAAGCATTCGTTAACATGATGGAGGCTAACTACGCTGAGGACCCACAAGTTGGGTACCCCTATTTTGAGGAAGGACTACGGCTAATTCAAGCAGGGGACGATACACTTTCTGAGATTACATGGCGGACGTACTATTATTCCATAAGGCTGGATGCAGATCCCAAGGCCTTCGACGATCTCAGGGAGCTTGCAGCGCACAATCCACTTGAAGAGCTACCGAACCGTTACCTCGGATTCGCGTTGGAAAAATATAGCGAGTTTGAACAGGCGCTCACATATTTCAAAGCGGCTTTAGCAGTGGCTAGTGCAGATATCAAATGGAATGACTCCGTTTCTTGCTCTAGATGTCTCATGAAGTTACGGCGATATCGTGAGGCTGAACACGTGCTAGTTGCGGCGTTGGGCGATGGACAACTTTCAGGAACAGCAACAGCTGGAATCTTGGCTCGGCTTTACGATGTGCTTAAAGAGGACGGTCGAAAAATCGAGGCTTTCTCTGTTGCAGAACATTCGCTAGCGAAAAATCCCGCGCAAAAGACGTTTAGATTTGGAGTGGGGTTGGACTACTATCGAAGTGATTTTGATGCCCTGTTCTTAAATCACTTCACCCTCATCGTTGATCGTGACTCGACAGACTCAGATTCGCAACACAATCTGGCGTTGGCTTTTGATCAATGTGACCTTCCGGTTCTAAGCGTTGAAGCCTATAAGCTAGCAATTGAAGGGGGCGTGTGGCTTGCGGGACACAATCTCGGAAAGTTGTATCTCAAAGCAGGTATGGCATTTGAGGCAACAGCCCTGGCAAATGAGATCTCGGTCCGAAACGGTAAGACTCCGCCCGAGGTGCTCCCATTGCTGGCTGAGATTGAGGACAAACGGAAGAAAGAAGAATCGTCAAATAAGGACCTTCAGCTGAAGGCCAAGAACCAGAAAGATTTTCTTGCATCCTTTGGGGCAGCATATCTGGACAAGACTTCACCTGACATTGACGGAGACTGGCTGTTCCCGTTCGGAAGTGTTCCCCTGTCGCGGAAAGGCAATGTCATCTCTGGGCGCAAGAGCGAGAAGGCCCTATTTTCCTCATTGCACAGCCTTTTGCGGGGAGTAGGCGCTGACACTCCCCCTCCTGACGCAATGGAAACAACCACTATTGTCGGGCGGATCACAAATCGAGCAGCTCAAATAACCGTCTCGACAACAACCGATAGGGTGAGCCTATACGGCGACGGGGGTAAGCCGCAACAAACATTCTTCCTTGCATTCAGTCCCGATGGCTTGTCAGTTCATGTAGCTGAAGTAGAAGACAATAAACTCCTGACCATAGAAACTGTAAAGAAAAAACTCAAACTCTCCCCTCCTGTGCGGTGAGTCTACTGGGCTCTATAGAACGGAATGTCAAGAGAAAGTTACTTCTCGGCGCGCGACGTGCGATGACCCAACTTCCTATTGCGCGCTCCACCTCGCTACGCGCGCGGGCCTACGGCGTGAGGAACGGTCTCTTTTCGTATCCTTACCCAGCACTTGCTCACTCAGCGCGCGATGCGCGCCTCGGAGCCGTACTGGGCTAACTTGTTTCGCGCCTAACGGCGCTGGAACTTCGCCGTTTCCGCATCCTCGCAAAGACGATCGGTCAACGCCGCGCGTCCATGGCTGTTCTAGCCATCCGTCGCGCCTTTGGTTCTTGCGAAGGGTGCGTGGAGTTGTTTGTCTACCCAGGACTTACCTCGTCGGACGCAAATAGGCCGGAGGGACCCATTTGCTCTCAAAATCCCTGGATGATCCGGCCGAAGCGCAAGGTCCCTCGCTCCTATTCGGACGCTGGTGACAACGCGTCCTCATGGACGGAGACTCGGGATGACGGTTTTTATATGGGCGAAAACGAACAGCGCCGCGAACGCGCGCTGTCAAGATGTACTTCTTCCTAATTGATTCGCTGGTGAGAGTGAGGTAGTATCGGGCAGCCCTCAGGGGTGGACGGCAAGTCGATCATTGAAAATCTAGCTCAAACCCCACAGGCGAGAGCGCCTTCGCTCCACAAAAACGCGCGGAAACCCGCGCCAAACTGGGATGAATCGGGTCAGACGCTCCTCAACCCACGCCAATTTGGGATGCGGCGTGTAAGTCCTTTAGACCTTGGGATGGAGGGGGGAGAGGTATCGCCGGAAATCGGGCGTGATCATAAAGCCTGGCGCACAGGCAAGAGTGCCTGTGCCACACAACGGTCGACTGGAATGGTTCGCGTAAGTCCTTTAGACCTTGGGATGAAAAGGGAGGGGTGCTCCGCTCAGTATTCCCCGTAATGCCCCTTCACCGCATCGAGCAGCTTCTTGGTGTCGTAGCCGAC
>JANXXI010000341.1 GCA_025350695.1 Acidobacteriota bacterium | reverse complement strand
CGGATTGAAAATTGGCATGGGACGAGCGAAGGTTTTCAGGGGAGAAGGCCGATAGATGAGGAGTTCGTGTCGAACCACCGGGGCGATTAGTGGGCACTGGATTATTTCATTTAGGTTGCCTCTTGATTAAAATTTGATAGACTTAAACACATTGTTAGCTTCTAGCGATCACACGAGACCCGGTCTCAAAAATCCACAAGGGGGGACTACCCATGAAAAATTTCAAAGCAGCGAAGTTGCTTGGCTGTACCTTAGTTCTATCCGCGTTCCCTACGTTTGCCCAGCAGGCGACAGGTTCGCTGAGCGGCGTTGTCAGCGATCCGAACGGTGCTATTGTGCCGGGCGCAAAAATCGTCGCCCATAATGTTGCCGCAGGCCAAGACTTTCCGAGCGTTAGCAACGAGCAGGGGGCGTATTTGTACGCCAGTTTGCCCCTCGGCACCTATACCGTATCAGCGGAGAAGGCCGGTTTTAAGAAGTTGAACCGGTCCAACCTTGAGATCAGGGTTGGATTCCGCCAAGTACTCGATTTGGGTTTGGAAGTTGGCGATGTGATGCAGATAGTAGACGTGACGGCCGAAGCGCCGTTGCTTGAAACTACGTCGAGCGAACGCGGACAGAACTTTTCTCCGAAATTCATGGAGACGCTACCGCTGTTCACCGGCGGCATTCGCAATCCCGAAGCCTTCATTAATTACATGCCTGGAGTCAACGCGGGGGCTGAAACAAGCATTAACGGTTCAGGCGGCCGTGCAAAGGAAGTAATGATCGACGGGGGCAGTTTAACGATTCCCGAATCGGGCGGTGTGGTGTTCAACTTCCCGGCCGCTGAGATGTTCGGTGAATTCAAACTGCTGACGAGCACGTTCTCTGCTGAGTACGGACGGTTCGGAGGCGGAGTGGAGGTGTTCACAACTAAGAGCGGGGGGAACGACATTCACGGCCGCGCGTTCCACAATTTGCGCCGCGACATCTGGAACGCCAACTCTTGGGGCAATAATGCAGCCACTCCATACCGTGCACGCCCCAAGGAACGCTTCAATGAAATTGGTGGATCTATCGGCGGACCGGTTTGGATTCCAAAGATTTATAACGGACGAAACAAGACTTTTTGGTTCTTTACGTACACCAAGGATTTACGTCCAGCCAGCGCCTCTCAAGCTCTGTATACGCTGCCCACAGCAGCGATGAAGGCCGGCGACTTTACGGGTTTCAGAATTTTCGATCCGGCTTCCACGAACGGAGACGTGCGGCTGCCGTTCCCGAACAACCAGATTCCGAGCAACCGAATAAGCAAAGTTTCCTCTGCGATTCTACCGTTCATTCCCGCCCCCACTCGAGGAACGGTGCAAAATAATTATGACTTCGTCAACACCAGCCAACTGACGGACAACATTTGGAGCCTTAAGTTCGACCATTCATTCACTCCGAACAATCGGGTCGCCTACTTCCAGAGTTTGCAGGACAATAACACGGGCTCTCAAACGGCGTTGCCCGGGCCGCTGGGACAGGGACTAGGGGCTTCTTTCCAGCGTCCGCAGTACTTTCGCGGCAACCACGATCTGACACTGTCGCCGACCCTGCTGGTTCATTCCACCATCAGCTACACGCGCACGCGCCAGGGATGGGACAATCCCGACCAAGCTGGCTTTGCTTCGAAAATCGGACTCAACTTGCCTACGGACGCGACGCCCCGCATACAATTTGCCGGGAAAGATGCATTGACTCCTTGGGGCGTGCAGGACGGCAAGGTCAATGCCGGTGGCCAGAACAATACCACACTGCAATTCAGCTCGAACGTTTCCTGGCTGCGTGGTAAGCACGAATTCAAGTTCGGTGGCGATATCCGCAGGTTGCGCACTTGGGCAGCCGATTCCGCCGGTAGCAACGGCCTATTCAACTATGAGACGTTCCAGACAGCGCTGCCTACCGATACCGGAAACACGGGGCATAGTTTCGCCAGTTTCCTGCTTGGCGCTCCAAACGCGGTTTCGTTCAGTACCTTGCCTGCGCCGATTCGCGAAATCCGCTATGGCTATCAAGGCGGTTATTTGCAAGACAACATTCGCGTCAATGCGAAGTTGACGTTGCAACTCGGCATTCGCTATGAGTTGCCGATTGGCTTCCATGACCTAAATGGGCTGTCGAGCTTCGATCCGAAGACGCCAAATCCTGGAGCTGACAATCGGGCGGGGGCACTGATCTTCATGGGTTCAGGTCCAGGCCGCACCGGCACGAAGCGTCCATATGGCACTGACTACACCAACATCGGACCGCGGTTGGGGTTTGCCTACCAGATGGGCAACAGGACCGTCATCCGCGGTGGTTACGGTATCTACTACCAGACTCTTGGCAACGGCGGCTGCGGCTGCAATGATGGCTTTGGCGGAAAGTCTGCTAATTTGCAAGCCACGGGTATTGCTCCGGCAGTGCTGTGGGACAATGGCGTCCCTGTGCCTCCGGTACAGAAGCCGCCGTTCATCGATCCGGCTTTTGACAACTTTCTTGCCACTGAATACATCACGCCAACCTTCGGCAAGGCTCCGCGCATCTACAACTGGAGCTTGACCCTTCAGCACACGGTGAAACAGTTCCTGGTTGAAGCCGCTTACGTCGGTAATCGCGGCAAGGGACTTAACTCGACTATTGACTACAACCAGGTTGATCCGAAGTACCTCTCGCTTGGACCGTTGCTCACCCAGCAGATTAGTTCACCGGCCGTAAGGGCCGCGGGCTTCGTAAAGCCGTTCTCCGCATTCCCTGATAATCGCTCGCTTGCTCAGGCACTGCGGCCATTCCCGCAATACCTCGACATTCAGGCGCGTAACACCGCTGACGGCCGCACTTGGTATGATTCCCTTCAAACCAAGGTGGAA
>JANXXI010000206.1 GCA_025350695.1 Acidobacteriota bacterium | reverse complement strand
AACCGATCGGGATCCGGAGACTGGCTCATATCTAACGACATACTACTTCGTGGTCCTATTCGTTCCCGTGTGGCCGATCGCACGATATCGCGTGATCGCAGCCGGAAACAATTCATATCGATTCATCGGGAAGGCGCCGCTGCGAGACTTTGATCGGTGGCATATTGGGGCGGTCGTGGTGGCGGTTCTCTGGCTCATTCTGAGCAACGTGTTCGGATGATGAATGGCCCCGTCTGCCCGTGATTTGTTCCGCAAGACTAAGTGACGCGAGATCGGACTACGTGATCCATCGATCCGCGCGAATGCGCTGACGCACCGAAGCATAGCAACGCTCAATCCATGCCCAAGAAGCACCGCTCGAACCAGCAGCCCGCGAGGTTTCTTGGCACTTACACGCTGCCCGATGGCCATTCGGCGGTCGGGGAACTGAAGCTCAAGGGCTCGAGTACGTTGTTGAAGGTGCACTCGAGCGAGTTCATTGCGGGCGTGGAGGCAGCTTCGTGCGTCAAGGGAACCGCGTACACGGGGGAGCGCCTCACTCTAATCGATTGCCACAGTCCTGGCAGTGGGCGGACGAATTTCAGAGATAGGCCCACTCGATTTCACGCCGACATCTTCCCGCACTACGTTACGGTCGGCCAACGGCACGTTGAGCCGGCCGACCCTTGCGTCAGCGGTGTCCACTTCACGACTACGGACCTGGCGACCCTCTTCTACGACTTTGACGCCTTCGGAGCCGTGATTGACGCAAAGCCGATAATTGACGTCGTGTTACGAGAACGTCGGCAGCTACGGCCAGTAGAAGTCGGGGAACGGCCACAAATCCTCTACTTCACGGGAAGGGACTGCATAGTGGACGTGCGGACAGCGATGGGAAGGGTGTCGGTTCATCACCGCCCTCGTCAGAGCTTTGGCGGCCCGACGGGCGTCTACATCGAGAACCGAATCATTGTGTCTATCGAACCGCACGAACTGGTGACCATCAACGATGCGGCTGGGCGGATGTACGATGTCGCCTGCTTTCTCTCGATGGCAGCGGGGCGCGCCCAGGGTATTGACCACATCCATGTCACCACAACGGATGTGAGTGGAACCGGCACTCAAGTGCTCGCCGTACATCCTTCTCATCGGTGGAAGGTCAGCGACCGTGGCGAGGAATGCAGGCCCCATCCTGCGGACGTTCCGCTGGATCCGATTCGGCATCGTGCGGAGTTCGAGGTCGTTCTGGCCGACTGGGTAGGCCGGCAAAGCAGTTGGGGAGTAGCTCGATGGCGGTACCTAGAGTGCATCCGCGGGTCGAATGAGTATGGCCCAGAACGCCTTGTCGCCGCGGCCAACATGTTTGACATCCTCCCGGTCGATGCTGTGCCGCTGTCCGCCAAGCTGCCAGACGATTTTGCCGCTACGAGAGATGAGTGCGTAGCGAAGTTTGAGAAGTACGCTCGCGGAATTGATCGCGACAGGGCGATCTCGGAGCTGAAGCGGCTCGGTAGGCCGTCGCTCCCCAAGAAGGTAGCTCATCGCGTTTCGATCGTTGACTCGCGTCTCGGGGCGAGGTTTCCGGACTTGCAGATCGTGGGGAGGGTAGCCGTGAAGTGCCGCGATTTCTTCGTTCACGGCAACTCTGACGAGATCGACTACCCGAAGTTGCACGGCCTTGTCCCATTCCTCACCGATGCGCTCGAGTTCATCTTCGCCGCGTCTGACTTCATCGAAGCAGGCTGGGATCCGGACCGCTGGAACTCCGACGCACACGGTTGGGGCCACGGCTTCGCCCGCTTTCGCAGCCACTACGAGAGCGCGCTCGCTGACCTTCGGCGTGCAATCGCCAATTGAGCTCGCAGGTTGCGGCAACCGCTTTTAGTTCGAAGGCGGACGGGTTGGCTTACTGGAAGTGCAAAAATGCGGACCCGTAACGGTTATGCAAGGTTAAGCGGGTCGTTCATCGCCCTTGTGACGCTAGCGCTTTTCTGGGGCGTCGTACGGTACGCTGAACACCGTTTGCTAGGAAATCCAGAGCTGCCCAGTGTCACGTGGTTTGTAGCCACGCTGTTAGTGGCCGCCGCACTCGTTGGCTCGTACCGTCAGCACTCGGTTGGCTTGCGACTGCCGCCTGGCTGATCTGTGCCGTTCTGTTGCTGGCGGGCTATCTTCGACGTGAACGGAGATTGCGCCGACATCGAGCGTGAAGGATCATAGGGACCTTATTGCAACAAGCGTGCCTCATGAGTGAGCCGGTCCGAATCACCAAAGAGAAAGCACAACAGCTTCTTCGTCAGACGAAGTGGTTGCTGATCGCTTGCGTCGTTGCGTTCGCCGCGTTCTGCTTCATGGCGTACTCGAACGACCGGAATCCCGCGACGTGGGTGATGTTCGCGATTTACTGGTTCGCAGGAGTTGGCTACTTTGTCTGGCTAGGGCGGCTGGCACACGGACTCCGCCGAAGCGTGGTGTGCTACGTCGGTGGCACGTGGCTCGCGTCCAGCGTCGTATTTCTGTTCGCCCACGTCATCGCATACAGCAACATTCGCTCCACAGTGCAGAAATCATTCTGATTCGAAACCGATGCCGCTCCCCAGAGAGGGCCCCAAATAGGCGTATTCGGCAACAGTTTCTACGTTCTCGCGATCTTTGGTGTCACGGAGTAGTGCGCGCCAAGACCTGTAGATGGAAAGGTTCGCTAGTAGCTCACCTTGAACACTGGGCTGTCTTCGGGCCTCGTCTTGCGATGATCGTATACGCGCGTCGTGCTGACGTTCGTGTGTCCAAGCCATTCCTGAACCTTGGCGATGTCGGCGCCCTGGTCGAAAGCGTTCGTGGCGGCCGTCGCTCTCGCGGAGTGCGGCCCGAAGCGATCGACGCTGATGCCGGTCTTCCGCCCGTAGAACTTCAATATCTGATACACGCCGTCGGCCGTAAGCGCTGTGTCGGTCGTCCCGCGTCGGTTGTTCCGAATGGGCTTGAATAGGGGCGCGGAGGGGAGGGCGCCGTGCCCGGCGGCGTCCAGGTACTCGTTGATTCGGTCGAGGCTGCCGGGGTGGAGCGGCTCATACCGAAGCTTTTCGCCCTTGCCGTAGATCCTGACGTGCTTCACGCCGCGCCGCTCGTGGATGTCCTTGATGCTGAGCCGACAGAGTTCTCCGCGGCGGAGAGCGTGGTAGAACAGGACTGACAGAATTGCGTATTCCGGGCCAACGTGCCCAGTGATTCCGGACGAACGTGACCGGCCATTCCGGCCGATCGTGCCCAGCGATTCCGGACGAACGTGCCCACAGGTTCCGATTTGATCGTGCCCACTTTCCGGTGACTGCCGGAACG
>JANXXI010000320.1 GCA_025350695.1 Acidobacteriota bacterium | reverse complement strand
ACATTATTCCTGTAATTATTCCTATCGTAGGGGTCACCGTAGTAGGCTACCCCGCCTGATGGGCTTACCGGTTGGTTATCCGGAAAGGCCACTGGCGGGGGATAAAAGCCCGCCGGTGGCCTTTTCTGCTATATAGCGGTCAAAAACGCCGCGATTGAGAAAAAACGAGTCTCTTAGAGGTCACATATGTCGAACCTGATGAGTGGATCAAAGATCCTGCTTGAATGCTTGGTGCGCGAAGGCGTTGACACCATTTATGGGTATCCGGGTGGCGTTACCATCCCGTTTTATGACGCCTTGTTCGATCACCCGATCCGGCACGTATTGGTGCGGCACGAACAGAATGCCGCCTTCGCCGCACAAGGCTACGTGCGGGCCACCGGCAAGACCGGCGTATGCTGTGCGACGTCCGGCCCTGGCGCCACCAACCTTACTACTGGCTTGGTGGATGCCCTGCTCGATTCAATCCCGATCGTCGCATTGACTGGTCAGGTTACAAGCACCCTGATTGGCTCCGATGCGTTCCAGGAAGCCGACACGTTTGGCATCACGCGCTCGGCTACTAAACATAACTTTTTGATCAAGAACGTGGCCGATTTGCCGCAGGCGATTCATGAGGCGTTCTACATTGCCTCGTCGGGCCGTCCCGGTCCGGTGCTTGTCGACATCACTAAAGACGTGTTCCAGGGCAACATGGCTTACACGCCGGTTGGTTCCATCCACTTGCCTGGGTACAAGGTTTATACGGAAGGGCACACTGGCCAGATCCGTCGCGCTGCGCAGATGATGCTGGAAGCGGAGCGCCCGATGGTTTACGCCGGTGGTGGCGTGATTCATTCTGAAGCTAGCGCTGAGTTGACGGAACTGGTTGAACTGGTCGATTCTCCCGCCGTTTGCACTTTAATGGGCATCGGCGCGCTGGCCGGCAATCATCCAAACTATATTTCCATGCCAGGTATGCACGGCTCCTACGCCGCGAATATGGGAATGTATCATACCGATTTGATCATCGCGTTGGGCGTTCGTTTTGACGATCGGGTCACCGGCCGGCTGAAGGCGTTCGCGCCGCATGCCAAGGTGATTCACGTTGACATCGATCCTTCAGAGATCTCGAAGAATCGTCATGCTGATTTGCCGATCGTGGGCGATGTGAAACGTGTGCTGCAGAAGCTGAATTTGGTTCTGCGCGAGATGAATCCCGCCGCGATGGATCGCCCCGGGCTGCGCGCCTGGTGGAAACAAATTCGCGCATGGCGGGAAGAGAATCCGCTAGTTCCCTCGTTCTCTGAAACCGAAATCAAGCCGCAGCATTTGATGGCGGAGATTGAACGGATCTCGAAGGGCGAGGCGATTGTGGCGACCGACGTCGGTCAGCATCAGATGTGGGCTGCTCAACATATTTCCTTTAATAAGCCGCGAAATTGGCTGACCTCTGGCGGCTTGGGTTCGATGGGCTTCGGCCTACCGGCCTCGATTGGCGCGCAGATGGCCCGTCCGAACGACCTTGTATTCTGCATTGTCGGCGATGGCGGTTTCCAGATGTCGTTGCCGGAACTGGCGACGATCGTGAACCATGGGCTGCCGATCAAGATCATCATCATGAACAATGGCTACCTGGGCATGGTTCGCCAATGGCAGCAACTGTTCTACAACAATCGTTTGAGCCAAGTGACTCTCGATGGCTTCCCTGACCCCGTCCATCTTGCCGCCGCTTACGGCTTCAAGGGTTCCACGGTTACGCATCCGTCGAAGCTGCGTGAAGCGCTTGAGATGGCAGTCGCCGAGCCTGGTCCGTACCTTTTGAATGTGGCTGTTTCACCGGAAGAGAACGTTTACCCGATGGTTCCGGCTGGCGGAGCGATCAACGAAATGGTATTGGGTCCGCCCAAGCCCGTTGAGATAAAGAGTTAGGCGCGGGGATAGAATCATGCAGCAAATCATATCGTTATTAGTGGAAAATAAGCCCGGTTCGCTGATGCGAATTGTGGGATTGATAAGTGCTCGAGGCTGGAACATCGACAGCCTAACCGTTGCCCGCACATTGGACGCGAGTTTGTCGCGGATGACACTGGCTGTGGACGTGGATCCGAACCTGCGTAGCCAAGTGGTGAAACAGATGAACAAATTGATCAATGTTCTGCAAGCCACCGATTTGACCGACGGCCCTGCCGTAACCCGGGAAATGATTTTGATGCGTGTTCGCGCGCCGCAAGAATCCCGCACTGCCATCTTGAAAGAAGCCGAGATTTTTGGCGCGAGGGTGGTGGATAGCTCCATTGAAGGGTTTGCTTTGGAAGCCACTGGAGAGACGGAGAAGTTAGAAGAGTTTGCCGGCATCATGCGCAGCTACGGGGATATTGAAATCAGCCGTTCTGGTTCAGTGACCCTTTCGCTTGAAGCCAAGAAGTTACGTTTATCAGCGCCAATCGCTAAAAGCGTGCAAGAAAAAGTTGAGGAGAAAGTTCGTTAAATGCCTAACCGTTACTATGAAAAAGACGGCGACCTAGCGCGCCTTCAAGGGAAGACCATCGCCATTATCGGCTACGGAAGCCAGGGGCACGCTCATGCGATGAACCTGCGCGATTCCGGTCTGAACTCCATTGTTGGTCTTTACAAAGGCTCAAAGAGCTGGAAGAAAGCCGAAGCCGCGGGATTGAAAGTGATGAGTGTCGCCAAAGCCGCCAAGGCTGCCGATGTCATCATGATCCTGCTTCCCGATCACGTTCAATCGGACGTGTATGAAGCGGAAATCGCTCCCGCGTTGACTGGCAAGAAGCAGAAGACTCTGATGTTCGCCCATGGCTTCAACATCCACTTCAAATTCATTAAGGCGCCGGCGAATGTCGATGTCACGATGATTGCGCCGAAGGCTCCTGGCCATCGCGTTCGCGAATTATATACCGAAGGCGTAGGCGTTCCTTGTCTGGTTGCCGTGCATCAGGATGCGTCGGGCGGCGCGTTGCTCGATGCACTTGCTTATGGCAAGGCTCTGGGCTGCCTGAAGGCTGGTTGTATTGAAACCTCGTTCCGCGAAGAGACTGAAAGCGATCTATTCGGCGAGCAGGCTGTGTTATGCGGTGGTACGGCGGAATTGATTCGCGCCGGTTTCACCACGCTGGTGGAAGCTGGTTACGCTCCGGAAATTGCTTACTTCGAATGCCTGCATGAATTGAAGCTGATTGTCGATCTTATTTATGAGGGCGGCTTGAGCTACATGCGTTACTCCGTTTCGGATACGGCGGAGTGGGGCGATTACATCAGTGGACCTCGCATCATCACCGAAGAAACACGCAAGGAAATGAAGAAGATCCTGGCGGAGATTCAATCGGGCGAGTTTGCGAAGAAATGGATGGCGGAAAATCGCAAGGGTGGCCGTAAGAAGTTCTTGGGCATGCGCAAGAAGCAGGAGACTCAGCCGATTGAAACGATTGGCAAGGAACTGCGTCAGATGATGCCGTTCCTGAAGAAGAAGAAGGAAGCCGGCATACCGCAGGCTTAGTAGTAGTTGCAGGGCCGGGAGGGTGCTTAGGCGTCCTCCCCTTGAAATCAAATCTAATAAAGGAGGCAATAAATCAGATGCGTATATTTACATTCGACACGACGCTTCGCGACGGAACACAAGGCGAAGCTGTTTCTTTCTCAGTGGAGGACAAGCTGATTATTGCTAAGAAATTGGATGAGATCGGCATCGATTACATTGAGGGCGGTTGGCCCGGATCGAACCCGAAAGATAAAGAATTTTTTGCCCGCGCGAAGAACGAACTGAAGTTGAAGAACGCGAAGCTGTGCGCGTTCGGGTCGACGCACTTTGCTAAGAACACCGTGGAGACGGATCCCAACACCCAGGAACTGGCGCATGCGGGAACTCCGGCGATCTCCATCTTCGGCAAGACTTGGGATTTCCATGTGACGCGCGCCCTGGGCATCACGCTGGAAGAAAACCTGAAGATTATTTCCAATACCGTGGGCTACTTAAAGGCCCAGGGCAAAGAGATTGTCTATGATGCCGAGCATTTTTTCGACGGCTACATCAACAATCAGGATTACGCGCTGAAGACGCTGGAAGCCGCGAAGTTAGCCGGGGCGGATGTACTTTGCCTGTGCGATACGAACGGCGGAACGCTTCCGCATCAGCTAGGCGCGATTGTGGCCGGCATTCGCAAGCGCTTTGACGGGGTGATCGGCATCCACACCCATAACGATTCCGACGTGGCAGTCGCCAATGCGTTGGCGGGCGTGGAGAATGGCGCAACGCATGTGCAAGGCTGCGTGAACGGATACGGCGAACGCTGTGGCAATGCAAACATCATTTCGATGATCGCGAATTTGGAATTGAAGATGGGGCACACGACGGTTGGACCCGAGGGGTTGAAGCAACTCACCTCACTCTCGAAGTTCATCGCCGAGCGTGCGAATTTGCCGGTGCTTCGCAATCAGCCGTATGTTGGCAAGTCGGCGTTTGCACATAAAGGCGGCGTTCACGTGAGCGCAGTGATGAAAGACGCAGCCACTTACGAACACACTGTGCCGGAGAAGATCGGCAACCGGCAGCGCGTGTTGGTGAGCGATTTGAGCGGCAAGGCGAACATCGTGTACGAACTGAAGCGCCGTGGCCTCGATAAGAAGCTGAGCGACGAATCGACGCGGCATCTGCTGGCGCGAATCAAGGATATGGAGCACGCCGGCTACGAGATCGAATCGGCCGAAGGCAATTTTGAGCTCCTGATTTTGGAAGCGTTGCATCCCAAGCAGGAGTTCTTCGAGCTGATTGGCTTCAACGTGAGCACGATGAAATCCGGCGAATCCGATTCGGCGACGACGGCGGTGGTACACATGAAGACCAAGGACGGCGAGCATAAGGAAGTGGCGCTGGGCCACGGTCCGTTCGACGCGTTGGCGCAGTGCTTGCGCACGGGGTTAAGCCATGCGTATCCGGTGATCAACGAAGTGCGGCTTGTGGATTACAAGGTGCGCGTGTTGAACTCGTCCGACGAGACGGCGGCGAAGGTTCGCGTGCACGTGGAGTGGACCGACGGCAAGGAAAACTGGTCGACTGTGGGTGTTTCGGATAACATCATCGAGGCGAGTTGGGATGCGTTGGTGACGGCGATTAAGCTGGAGTTGATGTGGGCCAGCGAGAAGTTTGCCGAGGATAACGCCTGGGCTGTTTAGGAAACTTCGGAAATAGGTTATGAGGGGCAAGGGTTGCGAATGGCGCAAGGCTTGCCTCTTTTGTTTTGGAAGTCAAGACATTTACAACGCGCGTATGCGCTCATCGCCAAGGAGTTTGAGGAATTTCTTTTTTCCTTCAATGCGAGCAAAGGCAACCTCAAGCGTTTTTCAGACTTCAGTCGCCGACATCGGCGGCTTTTTCAAGTAAGCTCGCCGCATACACATTCACATCAACGCCTTGGGAATCTGCCTGACGGCTCAGCTCGGCGTATACGTCGGATTTCACTTCAACAGTTAACGACATGGCTAATTTCCTTGAACGGACTCTTCTCTAACTAATTTCAACACACTTCCGGATCGACATTTTCGAGTACGATAGTGACGTGCGGGTCAAAGCATCCATAACAATGCCTGATGACTTGTTGAGAGCCATCGACGAATTCGCCTAGGATAATGCATGGGCAGTGTAAGATGAAAATTCCGGGCGGTGAGTTCGCGTTTGTCGACCTCGCCAAACTCCGGGATTACTGCCTGAATCCATCTCATTCAGAGGGAAAGCACAAGGCCCGTGTCTTCGCTTCCGTGTTGGGGCTTTCAGCAGTTGATTCGGACTTTCTTCGCGATGA
Organism: Acidobacteriota bacterium; assembly: GCA_025350695.1. GTDB lineage: Bacteria > Acidobacteriota > Terriglobia > Bryobacterales > Bryobacteraceae > JANXSF01. Next base: position 12,090 of record JANXXI010000320.1, on the reverse strand, counting down.
GCTCTTGTATGCCGCCCGAGTGTTGGAGGCTGAGATCAGGGACACTGACAAATATGGGGACCGCTATGTGCTCGACTTCCCAATCACAAAAGGTAATCGTACGGCCACGGTGCGGAGCGCTTGGATTATCCGTCTAGGCAACCGGATCCCGCATTTGACATCATGTTATGTATTATTGAGGGGAGGGCAAAATGACTGAACTTGAACTCTTAACCACCGTTGCCTTGCTTGAAGACGTACCGGCTGAGGGGCTTCGCCGAGGTCAGGTGGGAACAATCGTCGAGTTGCTAGAAGCGAGTGTCTACGAAGTGGAGTTCATCGATGAGGGTGGTCAAACCTATGCGATGGCCCCCCTTCATGCCAATCAACTGATCCTATTGTTGCATCAGCCGAGTTCTCAAGCCGCCTGAGTTGATTAGTGTAGGCAGACTGAGGCGAGGTCGAAAGCTTTTATAGTATCGAGCCGAGGATATTGAAAGAATCGCAACGATTGAAGGCCAATACGAGGAGTATGCTTGAGGTATGCGTGTCAAGACTTCAGTAACCTTGCCTTCCGAATTGCTCGATGCTATCGACAAGGTTGATGACAATAGATCTTCCTTCATCGAGAAGGCGGCTACCGCCTATTTGAACGCTTTGGACCGGCGTCGTCGAGAGGCCCGTGATCTGGGCATCATCAATCGTAACGCCAAACGTTTAAATAAAAAAGCGGAAGCAGTGTTGGAATTTCAACGCTGGCCATGATTCGCGGCGAAATGTATTTGGTGCAGAAACCCGGCTCGATGGACCCCAAGAAGCAGCGAGTGTTTGTTGTAGTCAGCCGTCAAATTCTAATTGATTCGCGTTTTTCCAGCGTGATTTGCGCACCCGTCTATTCAAGGCACGACGGGTTAACAACCCAAGTTCCGCTTGGAATTGGCGAAGGTTTGAAATCCTTGTCCAGCATTCATTGTGATGAACTCACAAGCATTGCAAAGGTTCACCTGACTCACTATATGTAGGGAAGCCTAACGGTACAAACTTAACGCTGTTGGACAATGCTTTGGCGTTTGCTCTGGCTCTCCCGGGAGTGAGTCACCAGGAAGTCATGATTCATTGAAAAGTGTCTGCAAGCACCCCTCACCACATTAGGCACAAAACAAACCATTAAATGTCTGAAAGTCTCCGAGGAGTTCCGTCTGTCTATGAATACCGTAGCTCCATCCGGCAAGAATATTGAGCGCAATTGGCACGTTATCGACGGCAAGGGCCTCGTACTTGGCCGCAAGGCTGGAACCAATGTGGGTCAGCGAGAAGTTTGCCGAGGATAACGCCTGGGCAGTTTAGGATGAAAATTCAGGGTGGCGGGTTCGCAATTGTCGACCTCGCCAACCTCCGGGATTTCTTAAATCCATCTCATCTGGAGTGAAGTACGCGAGCATCCTGGCAAACCTCGGGAGTTTGAGCACCTGACAAACTAAATACCAGTTTAGAGCGGACTGCTTTATATTAAAGGGGGTGTAGATTCAGGCGAGGACATTTTATGAATTCCAATTGCTCTTTCTGCGGAGAAAATAATAATGCGGTTTACGTAGAACTTCGCGCGGAAGGCTATTATTTTTTGAACAGCCCCATACCGTTAGGCTGCCTTGTCCGCGGTTTGAATAAAGGGCTCTCGGTCGAGCAAATTCGCGAACAATATTCCACGCTTACTATCGAACAAGTATTTGGTGGTTTGGCGTTCTACTTGAGCCACTCAAGCGAAGTAGGCTATTACATGAGCAAAAATGAAACTAGTGAGAACGATTTTTCTCGAACTCTCCCGGTGAAGACGATATCCTTACTACCTGCGGTTCGTGACAAAACGTGAAGTGAAAGCAATTGCAAAGACGGTATCGGTGTTCTGGTTAATTCTAGCCCTTGTGCCATCCGTTGGGTTGGGAATAGTTTCGTTAACTACGGGTATAATTCTTGGTCAAGGATTTATCCCCGCAGTAGAATCGTTGCTGGACTCTATCCCATGGTGGGTTTGGTTTATGCTCTTTCTTAATTGGTCCGTTTGGACTGCGAGAGGCCAAAGCGTGACCGTGCCGAATTTTACAAAAAAGGAGCTGTTTATCGTCAATACTGCCGCTGTACTCTTTTGCACTACAGCCAAATCTTTTCCTTGGGCAGCATTGCCGCTCGCCGCTCTGTATCAAATGACGATGTTTGGCCTTTATACCCTGATCGAAGGCGGATATCGGCGCTACGACAGAATTATGGCAAGAAAAGAAAAGCACTGGCTTGCTTCGAGGAGGCTTTCAGAATCTGCATCTTCTCCAGTTTCCTCCCAACGCATTTGACACAAAACAAACCAATTCGGTAAGATAAAATGTCCGCAAGTCTCCGAGGAGATCCGTCTGTCTATGAATACCGTAGTTCCGTCCGGCAAGAATATCCCGCGCAATTGGCATGTTATCGACGCCAAGGGCCTGGTCCTTGGCCGCATCGCCAGTAAAGCCGCTTTGTTGTTGATGGGTAAGCACAAACCGATCTACACCCCATACATCGATATGGGCGATCATGTGGTTGTCATCAACGCCGACAAAGTTCGCCTAACAGGCAATAAAGAAGAGCAGAAGCTCTACCGTTACCATTCCGGTTATCCGGGTGGGTTGACGGAGATTACCGCCCGCCGTATGCGCGCAACGCGGCCTGCCAAGATGGTCGAAGAAGCCGTCTCTGGTATGCTGCCGAAGAGCAAGATGGGCAAGCAAATGTACCGGAAGTTGAAGGTTTATGCCGGCGATCAACATCCGCACCAGGCTCAAGGGCCCGTGGCGATGGTTGTCGAAGGATAAGGAATAAGAATGAAAGTGGCAGCGATTACGCAATGGTTAGGGACAGGACGCCGCAAAACGGCTGTGGCCAGGGTTTACCTGCGTCACGGCAAGGGTGGCATTACCGTTAACGGTCGAACCATCGAAAAGTACTTTTCCAATGACACGGCTCTCGCGCTGGTCAAGCAGCCTCTGCTTGCCACCGAGATGGCTGATAAGTTTGATGTGTTGATCGTCGCCGATGGCGGCGGGATTACCGGTCAGGCGGGCGCTGCCCGTCTTGGTATCTCCCGCGCGCTGTGTGCGTTCAACCTCGAACTCCGTGCGAAATTGAAGGGCCTTGGGTATCTTACCCGCGACCCCCGCGCTCACGAGCGTAAAAAGTACGGACAGAAGGGCGCCCGCAAGCGGTTCCAATTCTCCAAACGCTAATTTCATGGGGCCGGTCCCGGACTTCCAGATATGGTTTTCCGGGCCCGGTCCTTTCACTGTATAACCTGGGCTGTTTTCCACGAAAGTAGTTCCCCACTCACAAATTTCGCTTAGGACCGTGGTGTGTGGATCGTGTGTTTACTTTGCCCCTAACAAACCCTAGGAGGTTTCTCTCTTGCCGTCGATTTCCATGAAAGAATTGCTCGAAGCAGGCGTTCACTTCGGGCACCAGACCAAGCGCTGGAATCCAAAGATGAAAGAATATATCTTTGGCGAACGTAACGGGATCTACATCGTGGATCTGCAAAAGACACTGAAACTTTTCAAAGACGCCATGCGCTTTGTGGGTGAAATGGCCGCTATGGGCAAAACGGTTCTGTTCGTCGGAACCAAGCGTCAGGCGCAGGAAGCCATTGCTGAAGAAGCCACCCGCTGCGGCATGTACTACGTCAACAATCGTTGGTTGGGTGGATTGCTCACCAACATGACCACCGTTCAAAAATCCATCAAGCGTTTGAAGGAATTGGACGAACTGGCTAACGAACATAACTGGGCTGGCCGCTCAAAGAAAGAAGTTGGCCGCTTGGAGCGCGAACGCAAGCACTTGCAGCAGAATCTGGCCGGCATCCGTGATATGCCAGGGATTCCCGATGTGATGTTTGTGATCGACTCGAACAAGGAAGGCATCGCGGTACTCGAAGCGCGCAAACTGGGCATCCCGGTTGTGGCCGTTGTCGATACCAATTGCGATCCGGACATGGTCGACCACGTGATTCCAGGTAATGACGACGCTCTGCGCGCCATTCGCCTGTTCACCACCAAGATTGCCGACGCCTGTATTGAAGGCAAGGCCTTGGCTACCGAGCAGGACTTTGCGCACTCTGGCGCTCCGCATATCAATGTGGATGAGGAGCCGTCAGGCGATCAGACCTCGGGCGATTATGCGCAGTACCTCGACCCGCAGTACGCTGAGCAGCTCATGTCGGAAACCATTCCTGATGATGAGCTCACCTCCAACCTGCCGAAGAAGTTGCAGCAGGATCTGGATAAAGACTAGTCATACTTTTCGCACTATCGTTGTGGCCGGATGGAACACTCCGGCCGATAATGCCAGAAACTAAAATTCAGACAGGATAAACGAATATGGCGGAGATTACCGCGGCACAAGTTAAAGAATTACGCGAGCGCACCGGCGCCGGCATGATGGAGTGTAAAAAGGCGTTGGTGGAAGCCAACGGCGTGGTTGCGGATGCGGAAGTTGTCCTTCGCAAGCGCGGCATTGCTTCAGCCTCAAAGAAGTCCTCTCGCGCCACCAGGCAAGGCACCGTCGGCACCTACATCCACCCCGGTTCGCAGTTGGGCGTGATGGTGGAAGTGAATTGTGAATCGGACTTCGTGGCTCGCACCGATGACTTCCAGGAACTGGTTCGGGACATTGCGATGCAGGTGGCTGCGGCCGATCCGAAGTTCATCCGCAAGGAAGACGTAACTACGGAAGCTTTGGATAGAGAGCGTGACATTCAAAAGGCGCGCGCCATTGCTGAGGGCAAGCCGGAGAAGATCGCCGAGAAGATGGTGGAAGGCCGCCTTAGCAAGTATTACGAAGAGTTCTGCTTGCTGGAGCAACCCTTCATCAAGGAAAATTCGGTCACCATCGGGCAGATGATTCAACAGAAGATCGCTAAGGTTGGTGAGAACATCACCGTCGCCCGTTTCGTCCGCTTCAAGGTTGGCGAAACGGCAGTGGCTGAAGAGCCGGCTGAGCAGCAAGGTTAATTGCCAGTGGCCCGTTTCGGACGCATCTTGTTGAAGCTCTCCGGCGAGGTTTTGGCCGGGGAAGACCGCTTTGGCGTGAATGCCGAGCGAGTGATGAGTTTGGCCGCCGAGGTTGCTGAAGTAGCGCACACCGGCGTCCAGATTGGTTTAGTGGTGGGTGGCGGAAATTTTTTTAGGGGCGTTGCCGCCGCGGCCCAAAATATGGATCGTGTGGCGGCTGACCACATGGGCATGTTGGCCACTGTAATCAACTCACTCGCTTTGCAGGACGCGCTCGAAAAGCAAGGTGCGCCCACGCGGGTCATGACGGCCATTTCCATGCCTTCGGTGGCTGAACCGTACATTCGCCGCCGGGCTATTCGTCATCTTGAAAAAGGCCGTATTGTGATCTTCGCGGCGGGAACGTCTAATCCATACTTTTCAACCGACACGGCGGCGACATTGCGCGGTCTGGAAATTCATGCTGAAATTGTGGCCAAGGCGACCAGTGTGGATGGGGTGTACGATAAGGATCCCCGCAAACATGCTGACGCGGTATTCTACGAAAAGGTAAGCTATCAGGAAGTGCTGTCCAAAGCTTTAGCGGTCATGGATGCATCGGCCATTGCCATGTGCCGTGACAACGGTTTGCCTATTGTTGTTTTCAATTTGAAAACGGCGGGCAACATCATGCGAATGTCGATGGGCGAGCAAGTTGGAACGCTCATCAGTGCTTGATTGGGCTTTATAATCGGACTTAAATTGAGGAAGCGATATGTCGCAGAACTTTCAAACTGTCAAAGAAGTTGAGAATTCCGCCAAGGCGCGGTTGGAAAAAGGATTGGTGGATATGCAGCATGCTATCTCCCAAATGCGCACAGGCCGGGCTTCAGTGAATCTTTTGGAGCCTGTCAGCGTGGAAGCATACGGAAGTATGAATCCCCTGAGTCACGTGGCGACATTGCACGTGCCTGAACCGGCGATGATCACCGTTCAACCATTCGATGCGAGCCTGATTGGCGCCATTGAGAAAGCCATTCGCAATGCTAATTTGGGACTCAACCCAGGCAATGACGGCAAGTTGATCCGCATCCCAATTCCGCCGTTGAATGAAGAACGCCGCAAGGAATTGGTGAAGCAGCTTCACGGCACGGCGGAGGAGCATCGCGTGGCGATGCGCAATGTGCGCCGCGATGCGAACGAATCGGTGAAGAAGCTGTTCAAGGATAAATTGATCAGTGAAGATGATGAGAAGCGCGCCGTAGCCGACATCCAGAAATTATTGGACGAGACGATTAAGAAGTTAGACACCTCGGTGAAAACCAAGGAAAACGACGTCCTGCAGATTAAGTAAGAATGTGATTCCCGCGGGGCGGACCCCTGGTCTGCGGAGGGCCCCTGGCCCGACTGCTCAGGTAACGAAGCAGTCTTCGAACTACAAGAAAATTCAAGTTCAAACTTTGCGCTAATTGTTCATCTCTCCATAACGGGAGAATAAAACGGGACAGCGCGACACCCATTGTTCTTGCAGGGGGGTGACGCTCTCAAGGGTTAGGTTCTCTCTTGCCAATGCATTGGATCACGGCTGCCGTGAAAACATGCGACGATTGTCCAGATTCTCCCTCAATCACAAAAAACGACGCGTAGGGAAATCGGCGAACAGTCTTGAAGACGATTGGGAATTGTAGCGGGTTGGAACACACGCTCTCGATCAGCGCGGTATCCATCTTGTTGTAAAAGTGACCGGTCGTAAAGCATCGATACCCGAGACATTTGAAGGGTTGGGGAACCCGGCGAATGAGGCCATTGAATTATGGCAAAGCTGTTCATGGTTGCCAGCTTGAGGGAAGAAGGCGCCGAACGGCCGGAAGCTTGTTCTACTTACGTAGGCAGAAGTGTCTTTAAAGGGCTCCAGCCTCCGCTCCACTTCAATTAAACTATATAGAAACATGTCAAAGAACCTCGAAGGTAAAGTCGCCGTAGTCACTGGCGCCAGCCGTGGCCTCGGCCGCGCCATGGCCGTCGCATTCGCCAAAGCCGGAGCCAAAGTCGCTCTCGTCGGCCGCGACACCGGGAAACTCGCCGAAACCGCAGCCCTGTGCGCGGCAGCCGGCTCCGAAGGCGTCGCATTCTCAGCCGACGTCACCAGCGAAGCCGACGTCGCGAAAGTTGAAAAAGACGTCATCGCCAAATTCGGCCGCGTCGACATTCTGGTCAACAACGCCGGCATCAACATCCGCAAAAACGTCGACGAATTCACGCTCGACGAATGGAACTCCGTCATCGGCGCCAACCTCCCCAGCGCCTTCCTCCTCTGCCGCGCTTTCGTCCCGCACATGAAAGGCAAAGGCTGGGGACGCATCCTCAACATGACCTCCATCATGAGCCACGTCTCGCTCGGCGGCCGCGCCGCTTACTCGTCGTCAAAAGCTGGCCTGCTCGGTTTCACCAAGGCGCTGGCCATGGAACTCGCCCCCGAAGGCATCTGCGTCGTGGGCATCAGCCCTGGCCCGTTTGCCACCGAAATGAACATCCCGTTGATGAACAATGCTGAACTGAACAAACAGTTCCTTCAAAAAATCCCCATGGGTAAATGGGGACAGCCGGAAGATATCGGAACGCTCGCCGCCTATCTGTGCTCCGACGCCGCCGGTTTCATCACCGGTACCGACATTCTGATTGACGGTGGTTGGACCGCGCAATGAAACTTCGCCTCACCCTCATCACCCTGGCCCTGCTCATCGCGCCGGCCTGCAATCAGAACAAGAGAAAGGTTATCGCCGTCATCCCCAAAGGCACCGCCCACCTCTTCTGGATTTCCGTCCACGCAGGCGCTCTTGCCGCAGGCAAGGAATTCAATGTCGACATTGATTGGAATGGCCCCGCCGCCGAAACCGACTTCGCCCGGCAAATCCAAATCGTCGATAGTTTCGTCGCCCGCCACGTGGATGGCATCGTTCTCGCCGCCACCGAGAAGACGGCTCTCGTCGCCCCGATAGAACGCGCCATCGCCGCCGGCATCCCCGTCACCGTCTTCGATTCCGGCGTCGACACCGACAAGTACATGACCTTCCTCGCCACCAATAATTATGAAGGTGGCCAAATGGCGGCCCGCACACTAGCCAAAATGCTGAACGAAAAAGGCAAAGTCGCATTGGTCGCCAATGAGCCCGGCAGCCTTTCCACCATGGATCGAGAACGCGGCTTTGAAGAAGGCATCAAGCAGTTCCCCAACATCAAACTGGTGGCCACGCAGTTCGGTCATTCTGATCGGGCCAAGTCTCTCAGCGCCACGGAAAATATTCTCACCGCCAACCCCGATCTCGACGGCATCTTCGCCTCCTGCGAGCCCAGCTCCGTCGGCGCATCGCAAGCATTGAAGTCCCGTAAGCAAGGTGGAAAAGTGAAACTGGTCGCCTTCGATTCCAGCGACACTCTCATCGAAGACACGCAGAACGGCGTGGTCAGCGCCATGGTTGTGCAGGACCCCTTCCGTATGGGCCACGATGCCGTCAAAACCATCGTCGACAAATGGAACGGCAACCAGCCCGCCAAGCGTATCGACCTAAGCGCTCGAATCATCCTCAAGGAAGATCTCGAAAAGCCGGAGATCAAAGCGTTGCTCCATCCCAACATCGAAGAATTCACCAAGAAATGAGCGGCCTCACAAAAAGTCTCGAACAAATCATAGCGGCGTTAGGCGCCGATAGCGGAACCATCCACATGATTGGCGAAGATGGAGCCTTGCACTTGAAGGCCGCCAGCGGCGTTCCCGAAGTTGTGCTGAACATTGTGCGAACCGTACCGATCGGAAAAGGTATGGCCGGACTTTGCGCCCAACGCGCCGAACCCATCACCGCATGCAATATTCAAAACGACGCTAGTGGCAATGTCCGCCCCGGCGCCAAAGCCACTGGAATGGAAGGCGCCATCGTTGTGCCTATTTTCGACGGTGAAAAACTCACCGGCACACTCGGCATCGCCAACCGCCAAGAGCGTACATTTACACCGGAAGAACAGGCGGAACTAATCGCCGCCGGCCGCAAACTGGCTCATCTTTAACTAATGGCCGCAACAGCAATCACCGTCTCAAGCAGCGCGCTCGAACTCTTCGCGCGGCAATTGCTGGAAGCGACGGGAGTCTCCGTGCCCCATGCGGCTATCGTCGCCCAATCGCTCGTCGCCGCCAACCTGCGCGGCGTCGATTCCCACGGCATTCAACTTCTGCCGTACTACCTCAATCAAATCGCGCACCACAACATCGACATCTCAACAATCGGCGCCCCGGCAGTGGAATCTGGAGCCACCATGGTTTACGATGCTGCGAACGGCCTGGGCGCAGTCACCGCCGCCGAGTGTTGCCGGAACGCAAACCGCCTCGCCGGCTCGCACGGTATGGGCATGATAACCGTCAAAAACGCAAACCACTTCGGTGCCTGCGCATTCTGGGCGCAAAAGCTCGCCGCCGAAGGCAACATTGGAATCGTGGTCTGCAACGCTTCACCGCTAGTCGCCCCGTGGCAAGGCAAAGAAGTGCGCTTCGGAACGAACCCAATTTGCATGGCGGTTCCCGGAGACCAATTCCTGCTCGACATGGCGACAACCGCTGTCGCCGCCAATCGCATCTACAAGGCCGCCACCAACAATGAACCTACCATCCCGCTCGGTTGGGCCATGGACAGCGAAGGCCGCCCCACTACCGATCCGAAGGTTGCGCTTGATGGCGGCTTGGTCATGCCCCTCGGTGGCTACAAAGGCTACGGTCTCGCCATCATGGTTGAGATCCTCTGCGCCGTCCTCTCCGGCGGGGCGATCAGTACGGAACTCGGCGGCATCCGCATTGTCGACCGCCCGATGAATGCATCCCACATGTTCCTCGCCATTGCCGTCAACCGCTTCCTGCCGGGTGGCGAATTCGAACCCCGCATCACCCAATTAATGGGAATGTTGAAAGCGGTTCAACCCGCCGCTGGCTTTGACGAAGTGCTCGTCGCCGGAGAGCCGGAAAGGCGAACCGGGCAGCATCGCTCTACGCACGGAATCCCCATCGAAACGGGGGTCTGGGCCCGTCTCAATGAGGATGCTTCTCGCCTTCAAATACAAGCGCCGGAAAACTACTCCGGCAGCGAAGCCAAGTAAGCCATCATCCGTTCCAACTGATTGGAAGTGAAATCGTACTTCGGCATCGGCGTTCCGTGCGAATACTTCTGCGGATTCTCGAAATGCCCAATCAGCCATTCAGCGGTCCTCCGGGCGATCACGCCGTTCAACTTCGGCCCCGTCTTCATGCCGACGCCATTCACTTCATGGCAAGCCCCGCACTGGTTCATTTGATAGAGAACCGCTCCTTCCACCGCCAACTGTCCCGCTGCATTCATGTTGGCTAAAGTGGTGTCATTCACCCGCTTGCTAAACGAACTCAAGAGGCGCAATTGGCCGTCCGGCGAACGCCCTTTGTGCTTCTCCTTCACATGGTCAATCACCCAGTCAATTTCCTTGTCCGTCTTAAATGGCTTCTTCCCCGCCCCGTGGCATTCAGCGCACCCTTCCATGCGGAATACGGCGATACCGGCCAGTTGATCGGGAGCCAATTCCTGCCACGGTTCCACCGCTTCTAAGCTGATCTCGTCCCCGGCGTTTGTCGGCGATGTGCGCCAAGCGGCATAGGTCAAGGCCGACCACCCAAGCGCCACCACCGCCCCCACCGCAATCGCATAAGTGCGCTTGGCAACCCTTAACGCTGGCCCACGGTCAATAAACGGAACCAGAAACAAAACCACAATCGCCAGGTTAGGCAGTATCAGGCTTCCCACAATTTCCAGCGGCCCTTCAAAGAATTTCAAAGTCTGGAACAGGAATAAAAAATACCATTCCGGCCGGGGAATATAAGCCGTGTCCGTGGGATCCGCAATGCGCCCCAAGGGAACTTTCGCCACCACCGCCAACCCAAACAGGATCACAAAGGCAATAAAGACCGCCATCGTATCTTTGAATACCTGCTGCGGGAAGAACTTCTTCTTCGGTTTGTTGTCATCCGCTGCCGGCGTCACACCATGCTTCCGTACCAGCAATACATGCAACATGATCAGCAGCGTGGTCAGCACCGGCAGGATCATCACATGGACGCTATAGAAGCGAGTAAACGTCAATGCCCCTACGCCATTCGACGCGCCCATCAATTGCTGAAGGTACGGACCCGCTCCCGGCGCCTGTCCGGCAATCTGCGTCGTCACCACCGTGCCCCAATACGCCCGGTTATCCCAGGGCAGCAGATACCCCGTCAATCCGAAAACCGTCGTTACCAGCAGCAACACCACGCCCACCATCCATGTAGCCTCGCGAGGACGTTTATAGGCGCCCCACACAAAGACTTGAATCATGTGCAGCACCACAACGATCACCATCATGCTGGCGCCCCAATGATGAAGCCCACGCATCAGTTGCCCGCCCGTCAATTCCGTCAAGATGTACTTCAAGCTGGAATGCGCTTCCGTGGCCGTCGGTGCATAGTTCATCGCCAACATGATGCCCGTGAAGGCCTGCGTCATGAAGCAAAACAACGCCACCGCGCCCATCACTTGATGCCATCCGGCAGACCAAGGAATGTCCTCATACAACGCGTGATGCAGCATTGTCGGAAGCCCTGTGCGCTCCTCCAGCCAATCAATGATTCCCTGAATCATGCCTGCTCCGATTGCTGAATGCCACTCACCAAAATCTTGCCGCCATCAAGCTTCACTTCATAGGTGTCAAGAGCCCTCGGAGCCGGACCACTCAGAACTTTCCCTTCGATCGAAAACGCGGAAGTATGGCACGGACATACGAAAGTGTTCGACCCATCCTCCCAGTGATAGGCGCACCCAAGATGCGTGCATTGCGGCGCGTATGCGACCACTTCGGTTTCTGATTTCTTCAGCACCCAAGCAGTAGCCTTTTCTTTGGTCACTTTCCAGCCATCCACTCGAATCTTCTGAAAGACGAATTCGTAGGGCTTTCCCAACGGAGCCCTGCTCAACTCGCCCACCGGCGTCCAGGCCAATTTTTTCTTGGAACTTCGCGGAGGAATCAGCAAATAGGCCCCGGCCGTTCCTCCCAAGGCAGC
>JANXXI010000261.1 GCA_025350695.1 Acidobacteriota bacterium | reverse complement strand
TTTGGCAGCGGAGAGTCTTAACGGACAGCCAGTAATCCGAGAAGAATTCGCCCTTGCGCTACAATGAAACGCGCTGATTTGAGACGCCACCTGACCAGATGTGGCGGCTACCCCTCTAGGAAAGCCATTACTCCACTCTATAATTCGGCGCTTCTTTCGTGATGATCACGTCATGCACGTGGCTCTCGCGTAGCGCAGCCATCGATACTTTCAAAAACTTCGACCGCTCCTGCAGTTCCGGAATCGTGCCACACCCGCAATACCCCATGCCGGCTTTCAATCCCCCAACCAGCTGGTACACAAGTTCCGACAAAGGTCCCTTATAAGGTACCCGGCCCTCAATCCCTTCGGGCACCAACTTGCCGCCGGCCTCTTGCCCGTAGCGATCCGTTGAACCCTGCGACATAGCTCCCAAGGATCCCATGCCCCGATAGCTCTTGAACGTACGGCCTTGATACAGAATAGTCTCGCCCGGGCTCTCATCGGTGCCCGCCAGCAAACTGCCGATCATAACTACATCGGCGCCGGAAGCTATGGCCTTGGTTACGTCTCCTGAATACTTAATGCCACCGTCTGAAATCAGCGGCACACCCGCGGCGCGCGTCGCCTTCGCTGCTTCTGAAATCGCCGTAATTTGCGGAGCGCCCGCGCCGGAAACCACCCGAGTTGTACAAATGGACCCGGGCCCGATGCCCACCTTCACGCCATCCGCGCCATATTCAATCAAGTCGCGGGCGCCTTCGAAGGTCCCCACATTACCCGCAATCACATTGATGTGCGATGGCAAATGTTTCTTCAATTTGGCCAGAGCATTCAACACGCCTTCATGATGTCCATGCGCGGAATCGATCGCCAGAATGTCAACTTTCTTCGCCACCAGCGCCTGCGCCCGCTCCAGAAAATCACCCGTCGAACCAACAGCGGCGCCAGTGCGAAGCCTGCCCTGTTGATCTTTGGCGGCATTGGGATACTTCAACTTTTTCTGAATATCTTTTACGGTGATCAAACCCTTCAGGATGTAGGCGTCGTCCACGACCAGAAGCTTCTCTACACGATGGCGATGCAAAATTTCCTCGGCATCCTCAAGCGTTGTCCCCACTGGAACCGTGATCAAGTTTTCCTTGGTCATCACGTTAGAAATCGGTAGATCAAAACGAGTCTCGAAGCGAAGATCGCGATTGGTCAAGATGCCAACCAGCTTCCCGTTGCTAGTCACAGGTACGCCGGAAATCCGAAAGCGCTGCATCAACTCCAGTGCATCGGAAATCAGCTTGTCGGGCGAAATTGTCACGGGGTCGACAATCATTCCGCTCTCTGATCGCTTTACCCGATCGACCTCTTCCGCCTGCCGTTCAATCGTCATGTTGCGATGAATGAACCCCACGCCGCCTTGCTGGGCCAGTGCAATCGCCATATGCGATTCAGTCACCGTATCCATGGCGGAACTGACAATAGGAATATTCAGGAGGATGTTGCGGCTAAGCCGGGTCCGCGTATCCGCCATCGCAGGAAGTACACTGCTGCGAGCCGGTTGGAGCAGGACATCATCGAAGGTAAGTCCCTCGGCAAGATGTTCAGGAATCATGTGGATTCATTTCATGATACCCCATACAGCAGACCTTTCTGTCAATTTTTGACGAGGCGTTCCTAACCAAATTTTCGGCCCACACTGCTAAACTATAAAATTAGACCCAACGTACAAGTCTTTAGGAGCTTTTTCTTTTCATGATTACGGCAACACAATTGCGCCCAGGCATGGTGATCCTTTTTAACAAGGAACTGCATACCGTGTTTACCATGAGCCACCGCACCCCGGGCAATTTGCGAGGATTTGTGCAGGTTAAAATGCGCAGCCTTCGAACCGGCTCCATGTTTGAGCACCGCTTCTCCTCGGAAGATAAAGTGGAACGCGCGGTTCTCGAAGATCACGAAATGGAGTACATGTACGACGATGGCGATTATTACTACTTCATGAACATCGAAAGCTTTGAGCAGATGCACTTCACCAAGGACACCCTGGGCGATGCGATTAATTACCTGATCCCGCAACTAAAACTCAAAGTCGAATTTCACGAAGGCAAACCAATCGGCGTGGAACTGCCCCCTGCTATCGCAATGAAGGTTGTCGAAACGGAGCCAGGCATGAAAGGCGCAACGGTTTCTAACGTAACAAAACCCGCAAAAACCGAAACTGGCCTGGTTGTGATGGTGCCCGCATTCATTGGCGAAGGCGAAGTGATCCGCGTGTCAACCAGCGACGGCAGCTACCTCGAACGCGCCTGAAGCGCCTCCAATAACGCTGTTTCCTCTTCAGGGAACACAGTCCGCAAATCCACAAGGATAGTGTCATCTTCGATCCGCACAATCACCGCCGGATCTCCCGTTCTAAGCCGCTTCTCAAACGAGGCGGCTTTTTCGTTTCGGATCGCCAACAACCACGTAGCCAAGGATTGATCCGGCGTGGATCCGCCCCCAATCACCGACCGGCCCGCCACCACTCGCCATTCAGGCCGCCCAGCTGCTAACACCTCAGCCCGGCACTTGATCTCATCGGCCGGCATCCGAATCATGCGCAAAGCCGGCACGCGATCATAATCTTCGAACAGCAAAGCCCGCAGCTTGTCCGCCAGCACTCCAGTCGTCGTCTTGTCCACCCGAAGCGCCCTGAACATCGGGTTCCGTCGCAACCTGGTTACCACTTCCGTATCGCCGGCAATGAACCCCGCCTGACACGCTCCCAGCAGCTTATCGCCGCTGAACGAAACCAAGTTCACACCCGCCGCGAGACTATCGCCCACTAGGGGCTCATCCACGCCGAATGCCCGAAGATCCACCAGACAACCACTCCCCAGGTCTTCATAAACAGGAATGCCATGCTCACGCCCCAACCCCGCAAGCTCCGTCAACTTCGGCTTCGCGGTGAATCCCTCAATATGGAAATTGCTCGGATGGACGCGCATGATTAGCCGCGTCTCGGGCGCAATCGCCGCGCGATAATCCTCAAGACTGGTCCGGTTCGTCGTCCCTACTTCCCGCAACCGCACGCCCGCGCGCCGCATAATATCCGGGATGCGGAAACCATCGCCAATCTCGATGAGTTCGCCCCGGCTGACAATCACTTCCCCGCCCTCAGCCAATTCGTTCAACACCAGATAGACCGCGGCAGCGTTGTTGTTCACCACGATTGCCGAGGCATCCAGCAATCGTTCCAGCAGATCCGCCACATGCGTATCCCGTCGCCCGCGCCGACCCTCCACAAGATCGTATTCCAAATTGGAATAGCCGCCAATCACAGCCGCTTCACCCAAAGGCGCGCGGCCCAAATTCGTATGAAGCACCACGCCCGTGGCATTGATCACCCGGCGCAACGAACCGCGAGACAGGGCGGCAATGGCCCGCGCCACTTCGTTCGGAATGAGAGAAACATCCAGTGTTTCCCCAGCGGCCAACCGGCCTCGCCACGACTGAATCACGCGCCTGATCTCGTCCGTCACCAAACGATGCGGCAAGGTCCGCACATCCTCCGGTAATTGCCGCAACACAGCATCCACCGACGGCAGATTTTTCAAGGCAGCGCCGATACTCATTTCAGCATCGGGAACAATTCCCGGATTTCCGATTCCTTCGGCTGTCGTCCATATTCGCAAATCTCCAGCGACTCAACGAACTCCACCTTCTCCGCTTTCGCAGCTCCATACCACTTGACCAGCGCCGCCTTCACCGCCCCGTCCAGAGGCTGCTTCCGAGCGTTTCGCAAATAGGCTAGCCGCGCCTTCGGATCGGCCGGAACCTTGTCCAATAGCCCATCCACCCAAGGCAGCCATTCATAAAACTGCGACACATGCGCATCGAGCGCCGCCACCTTCTTGTCCAATACGCTATCGATCGCAATCGTGATGTCCGGACGAAACGGCGAAGGCTTTTGAAAACGGTCCGAATAATAAAGGAAAACAGGATTCTTCTTTAACGGAGGAACATCGCTTACCACGTTCGGCACAACCACCATGTAAGCCGCATCCTGCACCAGGACGCCGGTGTAGCGATGATCCGGATGATAATCGTTCGGCCGGGGCGCAATCACAATATCCGCATTCCACAATCGAATGGCGCGAATAATTTGCTTGCGAATCTCAACCGTCGGCAGCAGTTCGCCATCGTGGTTGTCCAGCACTTCATATTCCGCCACACCCACGCGCCGTGCGGATTCCTGGGTTTCCGCCTTCCGCCGGATGGCCAACATCCCGCCACCCATCGACTGATGTCCCGCATCGCCATTCGTCACGGAAAGAAATTTCACCTTATGCCCCATCTGCGCAAACAGCGCGGCAGTGCCCGCAAACTTAATATCGCAATCGTCAGGATGAGCCCCAATCGCGATGATGCGCAGAGGTTGCGCGAATAGGCCGACGCCGAAGGCCGCCAGCAAGATAAGATGTCGCATTACAGAATTATCCTAAATTCCGAAGTAGGGCGGACCCCCTGGTCTGCCGAGGACCCCCTGGTCCGACTGCCCAGAGCATCGAAAATATACCGGTACAGGAAAGTCTATCGCGAGGGTGAATGAATTTCGTGCGCGTCCCGCCGTATCTCGTGCAGCCGCATCTTCGTAGCCAGCAGCGCTACAAACCCAACCATCCACAGCGGAACCGTCACCACCACAAACAGCAACGTGGCAAACCCCGCAGCCCCATCCCGTTCAATTCCAAAAAGCCGCAGCCCTATAATCACGAAAGCCTGGAACGACCCAATGTTCCCTGGAGCCTGCGGCGGAATGCTACCCAACCTCAGAAGCACCAGCACAACCGCCGCCACACCAAACATTTTCATCGAGTCAAAATAGCCGCACATCAGAAAGTAAATTGGCCCAATCTGCAATAGCAAATAAATCAAACTTAGCAATGCCGAATAAATGAACGAAGGCGAATTCCCCATCGCCTCCAAGCCATCGGCAAGATGATTCAACCAGCGGCGGACGCCCGTTTGCGGCTCTTCCTTCATATGCCGCCGCCGGGCCATCGTGACGAACATCATCACCGAAATCAGCACCAGAATGGTGGCTAAGATCAAACTTCCGGTCAAAAGAAATCGGGGAACGTGAACGGTGGTAGCTACAACCAGGAAACCCAGAATCAGCCATACGCCGTCGAACAGCCGCTCAATCACCACCGACGAAAGCACAACCGGAAAGTCCACACCAGACCATCGTGATTGCAAAAAGCACCGGATGATCTCCCCGGGTTTGAACGGTAGAATCTCATTCGCGAAAAGGCCAATGTAAATCGCCTGCACGGTCTTCTTGACAGGGATGCCACCCACCGGACTGAGTAACAGATTCCATCGCCATCCCTGGACGACGTAAACCATGATGTCGCAGCAAACAGCCGCCAACACCCAATACCATTCCGTCCCCTGAATCAGTTTCCATTCCTTGGCCCAGTCAGCGCCGCGGTACACCCATATCATGCAACCTATGGAAACAGCGTAGCCGAGGACCGGGACTAACCAGGAAGGGAACTTCTTCTCAACAGAACCGCTGTTGGACAATTCCATGCCTAACCATGATATCGGATGGCGCCTTCATACATCACCGTAGCCACTTCATGAAAAACTCCCTCCACGCTGGATCAATCGCCGTTCCATTCGCTTTGTGCCCATCCGTTGTCGACACATATTGCAATCGGTCCTCCACCCCCAACAACTTATAAACCTCACGCGCCCGATTCACATACCCCCAACTCTGCAAATCATCGGAATCCCCAGCGAAATCTTCCTTCTGACTCCCGCCAATCAACAAAAAGGGCCGAGGCGCCGCGAGCGCCAGCAACTCATGATGATCATGCTCAAACCCAGGCCGCAATTTGTCCGGATTCAGCAGGCTCAGCACCGTATGCTCCGGCGTGCGAATATCCGCAAACGGCCGCATCCAATCCAAATACCAAGAGGCAAACCAATTCGTCGTCCCATTAATAGCCACGTGCGCATCCACCGCTACCGTTGCGCGAATCTCCGGCGCAAATGCCCCAACGTAAATAGCCGTCTTCGCACTCAATGACATGCCGATGAACCCGATCCGCGCTCCATCCACACAACCCAACTTGCGCAAATACTCCGCCTCGCGCCTCACGTCATGCACCATCTTGCCCATCCCCAACCAATGCCCAAACCGCTCATAAACCTTCTCCGCCGCGCCTGTTGAAAAGGTGGTCCCGTCCCGATAGTTCCGAATGTGGCTCCACCCGGTCAGCACCACAAATCCATGCTCGGCCAGCCACGCGCCCCACCACTGTTCCGGCATCTTGTAGTCCGGCCCGGTCGAAGTCCAAGCAATCACCGCCGGCATTCTCCCCTTCGGCCTCAGCTTTGGAACCAGCAGCAAATGCGGTTGCCAGAAATCTTTCTCCATCGCCAGTTCGATGTGCAACCGCCGGTAATGTTCCGTCTCCTCCGTCTTCAGCACCCGCGCCTTCGAAATATCGCCAAACCATTTCTTGTCGTCTTTGTTCGGCCCAATTTTCCCCAGCGCCTCCAACCAAACTTTCTCAATCGCTGGCCTCCTCACGCGCCGCCACTCCTCCGCGCTTCTAACGCCATCCACCAAAGAGGTCAGCGGAATTTTCTCCGCGCCCACCTCCTGCACCGGACTCCGAGGGTTCGACACCCGATGCTGCATCACACGTTCGGTCGGCTTTACATCAAGTAATAGTACTCCCAACACGAGCAACCCGATAGACATTGGTATGATTCCTTCGGCGGGATGTTATCCTAGTAACAGACCCGACATGCAACAACGAACTCTGAGCCACCTGCAGGCTCTAGAAGCTGAAAGTATACACATTATCCGGGAAGTCATGGCGGAGTTCGCCAAGCCCGTGATGCTTTACTCCATCGGCAAGGATAGCTCCGTGATGGTGCGTTTAGCCCAAAAAGCATTCTATCCTTCTCGAATTCCCTTCCCCCTCCTGCACATCGATACCACTTATAAGTTCAAAGAGATGATCACCTTTCGCGACGAATTCGTGAAATCCATCGGCGCCGATCTGATCGTCCACACCAACACCGAAGCCATCGAAGCCGGAGCCAACCCCTTCGATCTCGGCACCCAACGCTGCTGCGGCCTGCTCAAAACCAAAGCCTTACTCGACGCCCTTGCCGCCGGTGGTTACGACGCCGCGTTCGGAGGAGCCCGCCGTGACGAAGAAAAAAGCCGCGCCAAGGAACGCATCTACTCCTTCCGCGATAAGTTCGGCCAATGGGATCCCAAGAATCAGCGTCCTGAATTGTGGAACGTCTACAATTGCAAAATCGAAAAAGGCGAAACTATACGCGTGTTCCCCCTTTCCAACTGGACGGAAACCGACGTCTGGAATTATATTCAACTGGAAAACATTCCCATCGTCCCCCTCTACTATGCAAAGGAGCGAGAGATGGTGGTCCGCCACGGCCAACTCATCCCGCTGGAACATGGCATGCGTTTAACCGAAGGCGAGCAACCGCGAATGGTGATGAGCCGCATGCGCTCTCTGGGCTGCACCTACTGCACTGGCGCCATCCGCTCTGAAGCGGCAAATCTCACGCAAATAGTTACGGAGCTGAACGAATTCAAACGCTCCGAACGTGAAAATCGAATCATCGATCACGACACCGAAGGCTCCATGGAAATGAAGAAACGCGAAGGGTACTTCTAAATGAGCAACCAAGTGATCGAAGAACCCAAAGAGCTCCTCCGCTTCTCCACCGCCGGCTCGGTTGACGACGGCAAGTCCACGCTCATCGGCCGTCTGCTGCTTGAAACAAATTCCGTTTACGAAGACCAATTGGCATCGGTAGCCAAGTCCGGCATCAACCGCTCCACCGGCCCCATCGACCTATCCCTGCTCACCGACGGCCTCCGCGCCGAACGCGAACAAGGCATCACCATTGACGTAGCCTATCGCTATTTCCAAACGCCGCGTCGCAAATTCATCATTGCCGATACCCCCGGCCACGAACAGTACACACGCAACATGGCCACAGGCGCCTCCACCGCCGACCTTGCTATTGTACTGATCGACGCGCGTAAAGGCGTGCTGCCCCAATCAAAGCGGCACGCCTTCATCGCCTCGCTTCTGGGCATTCCCCACGTAGCGGTCGCCATCAACAAAATGGATCTGGTTGATTTTCGCGAGAGTGTGTATAACCGCATCGTCACCGACTTCCGCGCCTTCGCCGAAGGCCTCCAAATTCCTTTCATTGAATTCTTCCCCGTAAGCGCGCTTGACGGCGACAACATCGTCACCAAAAGCGATAAAACTCCCTGGTATAGCGGCCCGCCAATGCTTGAGTACTTGGAAACCGTACCGCTAGACGCCGGTCGCAACTACAAAGATTTGCGCTTCGCCGTCCAATACGTAGTGCGCCCCAACCTCGATTTCCGCGGCTTCGCCGGCCAATTAGCCTCAGGCATCTTGAAGCCAGGCGATTCCGTAATGGCCCTTCCCAGTGGCCGTACCACCAAAGTAAAGTCTCTCCCCAGTTTCGATGGCCCACTCAACGAAGCCTTCCCGCCCATGTCCATCACCGTGGAACTGGAAGACGAAGTCGACATCAGTCGTGGCGACATGCTCGTCGACCCGCGCCGTATGCCTCACGTCTCCCGCCGCCTGGAAGCGCACGTTGTGTGGATGCAGGAAGCTCCGCTTAAAACGGGAACACCCTACCTGTTGAAGCACACCACCCAAACCGTAACCGCATCTGTCAGTGAGTTGCGCCACAAAGTTGACATCAACACCATGGCCCACGTGCCCGCCGAAGAATTGGGGTTAAACGAAATAGGCCTGGTGCAAATCGAAGCCAAGCGCCCCCTGTTCTACGACATTTATCGTGAAAACCGCGCCACCGGCTGCTTCATTCTTATTGACCCCGAGACCAACGCCACAGCCGGCGCCGGTATGATCACCGAGGCCGCTTGGGCCGGCCGCGACCGCCGCCGTTCCGCAGGCTTGCAATTGGAAGAAGGAGTGCTGACTCCGGCCGAGCGCTACAAGCGCAACGGCCACTACCCAGTCACTATCTGGCTTACTGCCCGCAAGGACCTTGCGTATTTACTGGAACGTCGCCTCTTCGACCGCGGCTGCCAAGTGCACGTATTGGCCGACGATCACGAAACCAACCTGCTCCCCGAATTCGCCTCCGTATTGAACCACGCCGGAGTAATCGCCATCTGTTCCATCGCGTCAGATGACGATTCAGAAAGAGACCGTGCGGCATCATTCATCGAACGGTTCGTAGCCATAGACCCCGCGGATCTGCCAACCGACGACAACAGCGCGGCCAACAAGATATTGTCCCGCTTGGAGCAAACCGGTTTCCTCCCCAGCGAAATATCCTTCAATTCCGGCGAAGGAATCTAGAGGATTGAAAAACGGGGACTGACGAAACTGATATCTTTTTTCGCCATCGCAAGCGATTGATTTTTCTCAAGGGTACGTTGCGAAAAAAGGCTGTCTGTTCCGTCAGTCCCCATTTTTCAATCCTCTTTGCTTAAGTTACTTGAACAGGTTATTTAGTCACCACTACTCGGCTTACGCATCCAAAATGGATGGGAGTGTGGGCGGTGTCTCAGCCGAATCTTTAAATGAGAATTAGCGTCAGCCTCAAGCCAACTATTCTCTGTATCCAGGGATGGCGGTTTCACTTCTACCCCAACGAGGGGAATGAGCCGATGCATATTCATGCCATCAAGGGAGATGCGGAATGCAAGTATTTGGCTACTGCCCGACGATTTCGATATCACGGAAGAATTTGAATTCAACCGCACGCCGAGGTTGCGGCGCGAAGTGCGCCAAGTTATCTTCGAGCATTTTGGAGGAGATCGTGCAAACTAAGACAAGCCCGATACTACCAACGGCTATCAAGACGACACCCGAACAACTCATCGTGGTTACAGAGAGCGGTTCCGTGTCGATTCCATGGGAAAAATGTTCCGGACGCCTCGCCAGCGCATCCCAGATAGAGCGTGACAGAACGGTGCTTTCTGCTTCCGGCTACGGCATACATTGGCCTTTGGTCGATGAAGATCTCGCCGTCGGCCCCTTGCTTCGGGCTGTTGGTTGATTCTGTCACGTTTGGTTTCGTGTGATGTTCACGAAGTGACGAGCTTTGGCGCTAGCCAACATCGGCATGAGGTCTAAAGGGGCGGCAAACTGTGTACCGTTAGAAACACATGCTCACTCGCGCTCAATCGCGAGCCAGTCGCAGTAGGCTTCAGTTCCCACTCCGGTCGACCGTTACAGCAGAGCACAAGCCTTAATTAGCCGCTACCAAGGCAGTTCCACCAAGCCGTATCGGCATTAGTGGCGGACATCCCACAAAAGGGATTTCACATCACATGCGCGGGGATCGTCTCCGCATCAGGCCGCCAATTGCCCGAACTCGCTTCGATCCTCAAGTCCCACGCCCTGATTCACGCCGCCGAAGGCGAATCCTTCCGTCAGATTCTCGCGGACGCATCCTAGGATTGTCAACTGATGAGAACCAGGCAACGTGAAATTTGGGATACCGCGTCGAAGGCGTTCGGTATCCGTCGGGCTAGTCTGAAGCAACGGACGTACTCGCATGGATCGCCATGGAATCAGATTCACCAACGATTCTCAGCCCACATTACCGAAATAAATCAGTCACATAACCTCGTAGCGTCCGCAAACGGCTTGACTACGCATGTAAGACTCTTGTCAGATCGATCATTCGAAAAGGAGTCAACATGTCAACCCAAACGCAAATCGCTGAGCACTACACCAGCGGACGCTTCACAAATGTTTCAAGCAATTGCGGCCCCCTCAACCCACCAAGGTCAACGCAAAATCAATTCCGCGAAACGAACCCAAATACACAGGCTCCAGCAAGATCCAAGAGTGTCGAGAAGGCCTTTTGCAAAACAAACCCAATTTGGA
>JANXXI010000235.1 GCA_025350695.1 Acidobacteriota bacterium | reverse complement strand
CGCGCAAAAAATGCGCATTCTCTACGGTGGAAGCGTAAAGCCGGACAACATTAAGGGTCTTATGGCGCAGCCGGAAATCGACGGTGGATTAGTCGGTGGAGCCAGTCTCGATCCTGCCTCGTTTGCCTCGCTTGTAAATTTCTAGGATTATTCCTACCCCTTTACTCCCAATCACTTAGCGATATTGGGCTGTTCGTCGTTCGACAGCCCACCCACCCTACTGAAATCCTTACTACCCGCCGATTAATAGAGAGATCTCTTAATGTTCTCGCTGCTCAAGCACTCGGCGCTTGTGGTCTCCCTATCGTTATGGATAGCTACCAGACTGTCCGCGGAGACCCATTTTTTCAAAGAGTTCCGTCAATCCGACGGTCTCGGCAATCTGAACATTGAGTGCCTGATTCAGGATCACGCCGGCTTCCTTTGGATAGGAACACAGAACGGATTATTCCGTTACGATGGCCGTCAGTTTTTTGAATTCGGCGTAAAAGACGGCATTCCGTCTTCTTATATTCACAGTCTGTCCGAATCGCCCGATGGAACCCTTTGGGTCGGGTCGGCGCAGGGTTTGGCAATTCGGAAGGGCGACCGGTTTCAAGCCATCCCCAATACTGTCAAGGCAAACGGCTTCGTCTACACCAAAAATGGCATATCCGCCACCAACGATGGAAGGGTCTATTTTTCGGCGGGTACCCGGTTGATGGTGGGCTGGAAGCCCATCGGAAGCACGGAATGGAAATTTCGATCTATTCAGCCGCCAGTTGCTGAAACGAATATTCTGGCCGTCCAGTCAAGTGGCGGCGCAATTTGGGCAGGTTGCGGTAGTGGCCTTTGCCGAATTGTTGGTAAGAATCCGGAAGTGCAAACTTTACAGCTTGTCACCAACATTCCCGGATTACCCTCTGAACAATGGCACGCAATGACGGCTGCGAAAAACGGCGACCTGTTCCTACGCAGCGAAACACAGCTATGGAGGCTGGCTCCTGCCGCATCCCGGGCTGAAAACCTTACCGGCGACCTCCCCTCAACTCCGAACCGTAGGGCACACATAGCTTTCGACCGCCATGGTGACCTTTTGGCAACTACCGAAACCGGCCTCGCGAAACTTCACAAGGGAACCTGGGAACCAATTGAAGACCGTTCTGGCCTTGCTAGCAACGGAGTCACCGCTATTCTGTCCGACCACGAAGGTTCCCTTTGGCTGGGAACAATGGGCAGTGGCTTGAAACGCTGGTTGGGCTACGGAGAGTGGACTTCCTGGATCAAAGGTCAGGGGCTTGAGGATGAAACAGTATGGGCCATCACCGAGGATCCTAAGGGCGTCACTTGGATTGGCGGCGACTCTGGCGTATTCCACCAGTCCGGAAAGTCGTTCTTGAGAATCCCGTTGGAGAGAGCCTCCTATAATGGTCTATTGGCCACTTCCGATGGGGCAATTTGGGCTGGCAACAATAAGGGGAATTTGTTCCGGACCGCAAACAACGGCCAATCGGTCAAACAATTTCGCTTGAACGGCGCGAAGAATATCCGGTCCCTCTTCATTGACGAATCCAATCACATCTGGATATGCGCCACCCCGGGCCTTTGGAAGTCGGACCGTCCCTATCACGAAGATGGCATCCAGTTTCAACAAGTAAACGTGGATTCGGCGGCAAGAGAGACGTTCTTCCAAGGAATTGTCGACGCCGAACAGCGCATTTGGATAGCTGGATCAAACGGACTGCTTCTCAAAACCAAAAATGGGTGGCGTCGATGGACAAAGAAGGAAGGACTGCTTGAATCGGTCACCAGCAGCATCGCCCAAGGAAAAGATGGCAGCATTTGGATCGCCTACCGGATTCCAAGTCTGATCACGCACCTGATTCCCAACGGAACGGACTGGCGGGTAGAACACATCAATGACAAGGATGCTCCACAATACACGCAAACCGTTGCCTTGACCTCCGACCGTAAGGGCTGGATCTGGGCCGGAACGGACCGCGGCGCCTACGTCTTCACCGGAACCGCATGGAAGCACATCACTACTCAAGATGGGCTGGCGCATGATGATCTCAACAGCCGGGCAATGTACGCCGCTCAGTCCGGCGCGGTTTGGATTGGAACCAGTGAGGGATTAAGCCGCTATTCAAATCAAGAAACGGCGCCCCCTGCATCTCCGCTGCAAGCAGTAATTGCCAGCTTGACGTTCGGCCAAACCAACTACGTGCCGCTCGAAGGCATTGCCGCGGATACCCCAATCAAAGTCAAGCATTCGGAAAATAGTATCCACCTGGTTGTTTCGCCGCTAACCTATCGAGCTCCGACAGAACTCCGCTTTCGCTACCACTTGACGGGTGGCAACTGGATGCGCCAAAAAGTCGACAATTGGAGTGAGTCTTCCAGTGCGGAATTCCAGTACCCGAATCTTCCATTCGGAACTTATCATTTATCCGTCTGGCTACGAAACGCCGAAGGAGCCTGGAGCACCAAGCCAATCGAGGCCAAATTTGAAATCGAAACTCCCTGGTATGCTTCTTGGTGGTTCTGCGGCTCATTGTTACTCCTAAGCGCTGGTCTTACAAATGCCAACGGACGTTGGCGCGAATCGAAACATCGTCGAGACCGCGAATGTCTAGAAGCTATTATCGTCGAACGAACCAGTGAACTCGAGGCGGCCAAGAATAGGGCAGAGCAAGCAAATAACCTAAAGAGTCAGTTTCTGGCAAACATGAGCCACGAAATCCGCACGCCGATGAACGGTATCCTCGGCATGACGCAACTCGCGCTGGCCACTAATCTGGATGAGCGGCAGGAAGAATATTTGAAAACCGCCCGGCAATCCGCCGAGTCCCTCTTAACGTTGCTCAGCGACATTCTCGACCTTAGCAAGATTGAATCGGGCCAAATGGACGTCGACCCACGCCCGTTCGGCATCCGCGAATGCGTCGGCGATTGCCTGCGCTGCTTTGAACTCGAGTTGGCGAACAAAGGCGTCACATTTGTCCTCGAAATCGACCCATTGCTCCCATCCAAGCTGGTTGGCGACTCCGCGCGATTACGCCAAATCTTGATGAATTTGATCTCGAACTCCGTGAAGTTCACCCACGACGGCGTAGTCACCGTGTGTGCCCACCAAACAGAAGCACTGGCTGAACGCGCGTTAGTTGAGTTCAAGGTAAAGGACACCGGCATCGGAATTTCTTCGGAAAAAAGGGCGGAAATTTTCGAACCATTCCGCCAAGCCGACGGTTCCAACACCCGCCAATATGGAGGCACCGGTTTGGGCCTTGCGATATCCAAGCGTTTGGTGGAATTGCTAGGCGGACAATTGGAAGTGGTCAGCGAACCAAACCAAGGAAGCAGCTTCTTCTTCACCTTGCCGCTCAGCTGGTTTAACAATGACCAGGAACCGGCAGCCCCGATCAAGGACAAAGTCCATTTGCTGGGACCACCGTTGCGAATCCTGTTGGCTGAAGATAACTTCGTGAACCAGAAGATCGTGCAAGGACTATTGGAAAAAAGCGGCCATCGCGTGGAAGTAGCCTCTAACGGAGCACTGGCCCTTGAACGTCTTAGGCAGGATACCTTCGACTTAGTATTAATGGATGTACAGATGCCAGAAATGGATGGCATTACAGCCACTAAGTTGGTTCGACGACAGGAACTAGCTTCCAAACGCCGTACCCCCATCATTGCCATGACCGCTAACGCGATGAAGGGTGACCGGGAAAAATGCCTGGAGGCGGGCATGGATCACTACATTTCCAAACCCATTCGTTTCGACGAATTGATCAACGCTATCGCCAGAGTTTCGGCCACAAAATCCACAGGCCTCGGTTGTATCGAAACAACATCCTTCGCCATTGAAAACGAACGCTAACGCCTCTTAAACTTGGCCGCCAATGCCGCAATCTTATCATCCATGGAAGGGGCTGCCGGTTTCTGCTGCACCTGTTGCTGGGGCCTCCGCGGTTTTCCACCGTGCTTGATCTTTACCGCCGGAGCCGCCTCCAGAGCCTTAATTGAAAGCGCCACACGCTTTGTTTGCGCATCGGCCGACATCACCTTCACCTTAACGATCTGCCCAGCCTTCAATGCCTCAGCCGGATCGGTAATATAGCGGTGTGAGATTTCGCTCACATGCACCAATCCATCCTGATGCACTCCAATATCCACAAAGGCGCCAAAGCGCGTCACGTTGGTAACCACGCCTTCTAGTTCCATGCCCTCGGTTAGATCCTTGATCGCCGTCACATCATCGCGGAACTTGGCCACGGTGAACTTATCACGGGGATCGCGTCCCGGTTTTCGCAACTCTTCCTTGATGTCGGTTAGCGTATAAATACCAACCGACTCGGTCTTGAATTTCTCAAGATCGATCTTCTCCGCGAGCTCCGGTTTGGTGATCAGTTCCGGTATCGAAACGCCAAGCGAGGAGGCAATCTGTTCCACCACAGTGTACGATTCCGGATGCACCGCCGTGATGTCCAGAGGATTTTCACCGCCACGTATCCGCAAGAATCCCGCCGCCTGCTCAAACGTCTTCGGACCAAACCCCGGCACTGCCATCAAACTGGTTCGGGAAGCGAAACGCCCCTTCTCATTGCGGTATTCAACGATCTTGATAGCCGTCCTCTCGCTGATGCCGGAAACATGTTTCAGCAATGCCCACGACGCCGTGTTCAGATCCACTCCCACACGGTTAACGCAAGATTCAACCGTTGCCTCAAGGCCCTGCTTCAGTTTCCGCTGATCCACGTCGTGCTGGTACTGACCCACGCCAATTGCCTTCGGGTCAACCTTCACCAACTCCGCTAAGGGATCCTGCAAGCGCCGCGCAATTGAAATCGCGCCGCGAACCGTCAGGTCTAAGTCCGGGAATTCCTGGCGCGCGATTTCCGAAGCCGAATACACCGAAGCACCAGCCTCGCTAACCACAACGGTGAATACTTCCGACAATCCCGACTGCTTCAAAAAGTCTTTCACGAACTGATCCGTTTCCCGCGAAGCCGTTCCGTTCCCAATCGCAATCGCCCGCACGGCATGTTTGCGCATCAATTCCGATAGAACCCGCACCGACCCTATAATGTCGTTCTTCGGCTCATGGGGATAGATCACCGCATGGTCCAGCATCTTGCCGGTCTCATCCACCACCGCCACTTTGCAACCCGACCGGATCCCCGGGTCCAGCCCCAGCACGCGTAGCGAACCGGCCGGAGGAGCCAACAACAGATTCTCCAAATTCTCACGGAAAACCTTGATCGCTTCTTCGTCAGACCGATCCTTCAGGTCCAGCCGAATCTCGGTTTGAATCGATGGATTCATCAATCGGTCGTAGCCATCCTCAATGGCTAGATCCAGGTGCTGCGCCCAATCGCCAGGGGCCTTGTGTGTCTTCGCCTTCAGGTACTCAATCGCCTTCGTCCGCTCCAAATCAATCTCGAAATAGAGGATGCCTTCCTTCGCTCCTCGTCGGATCGCCAACATGCGGTGCGACGGAATCTTAGATGCCGCTTCGCTGAATTCGGCATACATCTTATATTTGCCTTCCGGATCAGGTACGCCCTCAATCGCTTTCGCCGTCACCACGCCGTGCTCGGCCATCATCGCGCGCACGGCCTTGCGGTAATCAGCCGTCTCACTCACCACTTCCGCGACAATGTTCCGTGCTCCTTCAAAAGCTTCTTCAACCGAGTTCACTTCCTTCGCGGGATCCACGAACGTAGCCGCAAAATCGGCCAGCGATACAGAACCGGCAACCTGTTCCATCAGATACATGGAAAGCGGCTCAAGACCACGGTCGCGCGCAATAGACGCTTTCGTCCGCCGTTTGGGTTTGTATGGCAAATACAAATCCTCAAGCTCGCTCTTTTCCATTGTGACTTCGATTTTCTTTTTCAGTTCATCGGTCAGCTTGCCTTGCTCTTGAATGGAAGCCAGCACGGTCGCCCGCCGATCCTCAAGCTCGCGAAAATACTCTAGCTTCTCTTGAATCGCCTGGATCTGGACTTCATCCAAGTTGCCGGTTTGCTCTTTACGATACCGGGCAATGAACGGAACAGTGCCGCCATCGTCTATTAATTCAATGACCGCAATCAAACTTTTCAGCCCAATGCTAAGAAGGTTCGAAATGTGAATGAGGACACTATTCGGGAGTGTTTTGTTTTCCATGTTATGAATTGAAAAAATTAGTTAGCTTTTACGAATTTCAAAACGGGCATCGGCAATCTGCAGACCCGCCACTTCTATGCGCGACAAATCGCGCGAGCCTACGCCCAGTTCCTCCGCCAGCCGCAACGTGCTGTCGCAAATCTCAAACGGAGCGCGACCCCGATCCGCCATCGGATCAAAACCCATCACCGCCGTCCCAACCGCATCCGTATTGACGCAGTTAGTACCAGCAATCAATACGCCGGGCGAACAATGCCTCACACCCTTGATCCATGGCCCTTCACCACCGGCCATGCTCTCAATCCCGTCGACAATTGCCAAATCAATGGGACGCGCCGCCACCAAATCAGCCACCGCACGTGGAATTCGATACTTGTCATCACGAGGCGACCCGGGGTTCTTCTCCTGTACCGACGACTTCGCCGGCCCCCGTTTACCAGCATGAAAAATCGTACCGCGTCCGCCCTTCGGTACAACGCTCGGTTCATCCACACCGGCGCCGTCTCCATAAATCGTGCAAGGCGTCATGCCAAAACAGTTCTTCATCGAAAGTGTCACGCCGGCGGTAGCATGTTCCTTCAACTTCGCCAGCGAACAAAACACGTCGCAATCCTCGTAGCTGTGATTCAAATCGTAGTGCGTGAACAGATGCCCGCCCTTGGGCACGGCAAACCTCGAATATTTCTTCGCGTTCCCCAGGTAATTGGTGTTCTCAAATTCCACCTTTGCCCCGGCGCGCACA
The DNA here is from genome assembly GCA_025350695.1 of Acidobacteriota bacterium. Classification (GTDB taxonomy): domain Bacteria; phylum Acidobacteriota; class Terriglobia; order Bryobacterales; family Bryobacteraceae; genus JANXSF01. Next base: position 58,647 of record JANXXI010000235.1, on the reverse strand, counting down.
AAATCCATCGGCTCCCAATTGCCTTCAAGCATGTACTCTTCAAGGGGATCAGCGGTCGACCATGGACTTTCCAAAATACGAATCCGCTTGGCCCCTGCTTTGTCCATCAGACTTACAACAACGCCCAACACCGTAGGATGCGTCCACTGCGCCCAACCCAACGGATAATGACCCATGCGTAAATTCGGAGCGCCAGTCAGGTTGACCTTAATCGCCACTGTCTTGTTCTTGACGATTCGGCCCAACCCTCCGATGCCATCAAACAGCCGCTCCATCGTTGGAGTCAAACCAACTGGGTTGTAGGTGCGTGCGCGAGCCATGGAAACGGTAGCCACTGGGGCGCCCTTCGCCCCCGGCGCAAACATGGCCGCCGCTGCAGTCGACGCCAGAAAATCTCTACGGGAAAAACTCATAGTTCCACTTCTATCGCAGCATAAACTCCAACCGGAGGCAATGGTATCTCCACTCCCGTCCGGGCTGCTTCGATCTTCAATTCTCTCACGTCCTCGAAGGTATGAAGCCGGGCTTTTCGAAATTTCTTGTCAAGCCCCAAAGTGACATTTGATGTCGATCTCGCCGTGTAATTTACCAGTTGAATCACGGCGCGTTTCTCATCTGCCGATTGCGTGTAATACGGATTCAAAGATCCGCCATTCCACAGACGCATCACGTCGTAACGTCGGCTTAACAACAAGTGTGTCTGATGCACCAGCGCGTAAGGATCGGCCCACACCTCTAAAGGTACAGCTATCCTAGCCTTAGCTGCTTTATAAACCTTGTGACCGTGTTCTTCGGTAGCCGCGCCGTCCACCTTTGATCCATGGGGCAGTAACAAAAGATTTCCGAGTTCAGCCCATTGCGTGAAGAAGCGAAGTGTCTTTTCATCCGGAGGCTTCTCGCGCAACCAGAACAGAGCCTTCAGTCCAGCCAAACCTTGTGGCTTGCGTTGATCTAAGATCCGCGTGGAAAGTCCACGTCGCGCGGCAAGGTTAAGGAACTCTCTTTCAATTGGAGCTTCGAAATCAGAAACAATGCCCAAAGCCCCAACCGGTTCCCATTCGGTCCATTTCCGATGCTGTGCAAAAAACTGTAAGGCGGCCTGAACCCGCTTGGCATCTCCGCCCTCAGCAACAATCCACTGCGCCCCGCATTGAGCCGCGTCGGCAACGGCCAACACAAACTCCTCAGCCCTTGGGCTCGATCGAGGCATCGACCCAACCCAAAGCTGCTTTCCTGAATTCTTAAATTGAGCAATCCGAATCGACGCCGCGTTCGAGTTGACCCAAGGTTGACCGGTCGGTCCGGTAGCCACAGACCCATCGGCATGCAGTCCTTGGACGCCAGGCCACGATACCGGCTTTACGTCAACGACGCTGTCCAATTCAGCAGCCGTCGGCTTGCGCAAGTTCGAGGGGAAATCAGCGGCGCGTTCGGCCACTAGAATCTCCCCACCTCTTCGAACGGGTATCATTGCAGATCCTGCTGCGTTCCCCAAAACCGTTGAATACTCCATTCAATTGGTTTTAGTGCTAAGTATGCTAGGCTCGCCAATAGTGGGCCCCTAATTCTTCCTGCCAAGTAGGGACCCACCCTGTTGTACACTCCTCTGACTTGACCGTGAGTTCGCGGACAACTTTCCATCAAGGCTTTCTCAAATCGTCGAAACCGAATAAGCTGTTGGGTCTCGAAAGAACTTACACCTTTTTCATCGACAATCAACTTGGGATGAACGAGCCAGGGATAGCCGTAGGCTGACGCCGTGACAACGTAGCAGGGCTTGCCGGACAAGGAGTAATAAGTCTGCTCCGATTTTTTTGCGGCCCAAAACCAGAAACCGGCTTGCGCCAAAACTGCAAGAAGATAGGAATGCCTCTCCACGTTAATATTCTTTGAACACCGATACGCAACCGAGGCATACCAATAGGGAACATAGACGAGAGGTAAGAGCAGTGACGAAAGGAGGAACTTCTCATTGAGAGAATTGGGCGCGGAAAAAAATAGATCAAGGAAAATTATGTTAGAGACAATGGCGACTAGTAAACCGCTAAAAAGCCCGAGCACCATCCAGGCCTTTATCTGAACAACCCGGACCACAACCACAAGGTAAAAGCTGACACAAGCCCAAAGAACAAACGGCCAAAGAATGTATTTTGAAAGATTCAAACAGCTGTAGGGAGACAATTTTGGATCTCTCCAGTGCGGCCCAAACAACGCGGATGCGATGAAAAAGGTGATCGGGATTAAGATTCCGAAAAACAATCGGAAAAGATTTCCTGAGAACCTTCCAATCGAACGGCTACCACCATCTTGTCCTGCTGATCCAGGCAATGCCAAAAGTATCAACAGGACAGCTAAGATTCCAACATAGGCATAAACGTAGCCCTGGGCCGTTCGCACAACTACCCTTCCTGCCGCACCATCTGCAATAGAGCTTGGATGTATCCAAAGCAATAAGCAAAAGCCTGTCCGCCGCCCGCATCGCCTTCAATCTTTGGAACGTGATCCGGCATCAACATGCCGTCATACTCAACTTCCTTATAGGTGCGAATCACTTCCAGAAAATTCACATCACCGTTATCTGGGAACGTCTCGCGGAACTTTCCAAACTTTCCTTCAATGTTGCGGAAATGAACGTTGAAAATTTTCTTGCGCGACCCGAAGTATCGGATCACATCATGAATTTCCTTATTGGGGTCTTCCAGCATTTCGCTGACGGTTCCCTGACAGAAGTTCAACCCGTGGTACTTGCTCTCTCGAATGGCGACGAATTTCTTCAACCCCTCCACATTACCCAGCACTGTCTCAACGCCACGGAACCCCTTGCCGCGCGGCATGCCAGGATCATGCGGATGACAGGCTATCTTAACCTTATATTCATTCGCCACCGGCACAACGCGGTCCAGGAAGTAGGTGATTCTCTCCCAATAAATATCGTCAGTGACCTTACCGGCGATCGAAGGTTTGCTCTGGTCGCCCTTGGCGTAATCCCAGGTGGAATACATTGCGCCGCCGCGTCCCTTGGTTGGCGGATTGCGCACAACACCAAGAATGGACATGTTGTACTTCACGCAGGGAATTCCCGCCGCAGCCGTGTTCTTGATTAGCTGGCAAATCAGATCGATGTCTTTATCCCGCTCGGGAAGAGCCCCCATTATGCTAGGCAGTTCAGATTTTTCAAGCAAGGACGAAGCCAGTGGAAGCGGAATAATGTCCAGCGAAAGACCGAAGCTGGTGACGCGCTCCTTCAACTTCGTCAAGCCTTCAACCGTCCAAAGTTCTTTATTAGCGATGGGCAGCGCACCGGAGCAGATGTTATTCACTCCAAACGCGGCGAATAGCTTTAGCATCGCGTCGGTATGACCGTTCTGCGTGCCAATCTTCATGAGCACCTTCTTACCCGCGCCTCGTGGCCGCCCAGGCGCTTGGGCCATTGCCGTTTGCCCCGCGGCCAATCCCGCGGCAAGTGGAAATACATCACGTCGTCTCATAACTTTTAGAAGCATGTCAAAAGTGCTAGCTCCCCGTCAAGAAGCTTCTTATCACGGCGTTCACTTCTTCCGGCGCCTCGTGCTGCACCCAATGAGTTGCCTCGGCAATCCTGTGTATCTTCACACCAGGCACAAAATGTTCCAACCCAATTAAATTTCCGGTCAAAATAAACTCATCCCGTACCCCCCAGATCACCAGCGTGGGAGTGGTTACCACAAACTCCGGAATGACAGGATTCACCACTACCTCATCCACCAGCGGGGGTGGGCTTGGCATGGCGCGATAATAATTCAAAGCCGCATCCAACGCCCCTGGCTGACTCCATGCTTCGACATACTTCACAGCATCCTCGCCCTTCGCGCCCGTGATTCGCAACAGCCGCCGATACCCATCCTCAGCCAATATCTTCGCCGCATCCGGTTGACGAAAAAAGTGAATATACTGCGCTGCCCGCCGCTGCTCCGGACTGAAAATAATCTCGCGAGTGTACGTGCTGAAATGCGGGCCGTTCAGAATCACAAGCCAGCGAATCCGTGGGGGAGAAAGCGCCGCAACAGCCCACGCGACGGCAGCCCCCCAGTCATGTCCGATTAAGGTAACGGGTCCATCGCCAAGCGCCTCAATCAGTCCAGACACGTCAGCCGCAATCGTTTTCACGCGATAGGCGTCAACACCCTCAGGTTTGTCGGAAAGGTTGTAGCCGCGTAGATCGGGCGCAACGACACGGTACTCCCTCGCCAAGTCCGCGATTTGATAGCGCCACCCATACCAAAACTCCGGGAAGCCGTGCAAAAGGACCAGCGTGCCCCGTTCCGCATTGGCCTCTCCCTGCAGGGCGCAATGCAATCGAATGCCATTGGTCTTGATGAATCGGAACTCCGGCGTTAGCCCTTCGATTGCCATAGCTGCTCCCTTGCTCCTTAGCTCCTTAGCGTACAATGATCTCATGGACGCCGCAACGCAACTAGAAGCCCTTTTAACCTCCGTCAGGCGGCGCATCCTCGCCCATATTCTGGTCCATCAAACCATTTACGCCTCCTGCTTCGGCTTGGCTGCCTTGATCGTACTGCTGCTGGTGGGTACCCAAATCCTCAATTGGTATTGGCCTCTGCTACTGTTCGCGGTTGTGCTCGCCATCTCTGCCTACCGCTTTCGGAACCGCGCGCCATCGCTTTACGAAACCGCGCAACGAATTGACCGTAAACTTTCGCTCTTCGACGCCCTTTCCACGGCCTATCATTTCCGCGCCTTAAGCGACGGAATCGCCGCCGATCAACGCGCGGCTACCGTAAGTCTCTTGCCATCGCTCGACATACCGACCGCGGTGCCTCTGAGCATGCCCCGGTCTGCCTACCCCGCCGCCATAATGGCTCTGGTAGCCGCCACAATGCTGATTGCCCGCTACGGAATGACGAACTCGATGAGCCTCGAAAGGCCGCTGGTTTCCGGCGTTCTGGAAATGTTCAAGCCCTCGGTGGCCAAGCAACTGGCTAAGTTTAAGCAGAATAATCCTCTCTTAGCGAAGGAGCTCGAAAAGCTCGGGATCTCGCTTGATGGCGACGAAAAAGATCAGGACAAAACAGCTGAAGATAAGTTACCCGACAATCTCCTGTCTTCGCCCGACATCCCCGACGTTAATGACCTGACTGGTGGTCGCGATGCTGTCGGCAAATCGGCTGAAGTGGAAAAAGACATGCCCCCGGAGCCAGGTGAAGCCGGCGCGGAAAAGGGCGACCAAGCCGCCAGCAAGGACGCTAAGGACGGCGGAAATTCCGACGGCGACAACGGCGCGAAACAACAGAAGGGCGCGAACGCTCCGCCCAAGCCATCGAACGCTAACGCGCAAAACCAAGGCAACAGCGACAGCAGCCTGATGGACAAGATGAAAGACGCCCTATCAAAGATGATGGATAAGCTGAAATCGGCCAACAAAGACGGCGAGCAACAGCAACAAGCCCAAGCGCAGAAGGGCCAGAAAGACGGGCAAAAAGGCGACAAAGGCGGCGAACAAAAGGGCAGCAAGAGCAACCAGAAAGGCGAGCAGCAGGGCGAGCAATCCGGTGAAGGCGAGAAGGGTCAAGAAGCGCAGGGCGAAGGCGCCGACAAAGCATCGTCCGACGCACAAGCTTCGCCCGACGCCAAGAGCGGTGTCGGAAAATCCGACGGCAATAAAGATGCCCGGTACGCCGAGCAGTTAGACGCGATGGGCAAGATCAGCGAGATCATGGGCAAGCGCGCCGAAAACATCAAGGGCGACATCATGGTGGAAGTATCTTCGGGCAAGCAACAGTTGAAGACCCAGTACTCGCAATCGGGAGCAACGCATGCCTCAACCGGCGGGGAAATTCACCGCGACGAAGTGCCGATTGAACATCAGGCATACGTCCAAAAATATTTCGACGAAGTCCGGAAAGCGGATAACGCGGCAGCGGCGAAGAAGAATTAGAAACTTTGTTCCGATCCTCAGCAGGCTGCGGGGCAGCCACAGACGAGGGCGTCTGCCTGGCGTCTGCCCCACTTTTGTTAACCACTAACCGGCGGCTACGGCGCGTTCTGACATTTCGAGCAGATAGCCGATGCCTCGCACTGTCTGAATCATCTTGTCGGGATAACGATCATCAATCTTACTGCGTAGGTGACGAATATAAACGTCCACGATATTAGTCAGCCCGTCATAATCCATATCCCATACATGTTCCACAATCATGGTTCGGCTTAACGGGCGCCCGGGATTGCGCATCATATATTCCAGAATGCTGAACTCTTTTGGAGCCAGTTCAATGACATCCCCAGAGCGGGTAACTTTACGACGGATGCAATCGAGCGTCAGTTCTCCTACTTGCAACCGCTCCGGCACCGGCTGACCGCGCCTCAAGAGAGCCTTCACACGAGCCAGCAGTTCGACGAACGCGAACGGCTTGGTGATGTAATCGTCGGCGCCCATCTCCAGGCCTTTCACACGATCGTCCACGTTTCCACGGGCGCTCAAAATCATCACGGGAGGCGACGTCTTGCGGTTGCGGATGCGCTCCAAAACCTTTAACCCATCCATATCGGGCAGGCCGAGGTCCAGGATGATTAGATCATAATCGGCGCCATGTATCAGATCGAGGGCGGATTGCCCGTCATAAGCCAACTCCACTGTGTAGCCCGCAGATTCAAGACCGCGGCTCAAGAAATCAGCAATGCGCTTTTCATCTTCAACGACTAGGGTTCGGATTGACGTTTCCATGTGATTCCAACATACACCCGAAGAGAGCGGAGCGCCACCCCAAACGACGTTAAAATTAATTATTCTTTGAGATTCCCGAGAAAGATGAAACTTCTTCAACTGACTGATTCTAAATACGTTTTAATCCAGCCTACGGACTCTGTAACGGTGGCGCCTGGTAGAACCCGTTTTCAGTGATTGACATTCGGAGCGGTGCCCTTTAACGGGCAAATTGAGCTATAGTTGTAGTTTCCGTGGAACTCTGGTGCAAACGCTGCGGTGGGAACGACATTTGCCGCTCTAGACGGCAAAGCGTTTTGGATTGGATACTAGCGATATTAGCGCTACTTCCATTTCGGTGTAAAGTCTGCGGCCATCGATTCTACCGTCCGTTTTTCATGCGCGTGGAAAAGAGTTAGGGCTTTCCTAAGCGGCTTCGAACGAGGTGAGACAACAATTCAGGGTTGGGGATCCGGAGAACTTCAAATCCAGCGGCCCGGCCGCTAGCCTCGCCGGGGTCGGAGTCTTCCACCACCAACGCATTGGTTACGCCAAGCCTTCGGGCGGCTTCCAGATACGGATCCGGATGAGGCTTTAAGCGCTCCACATCGGACATGCAGACGAAGGCGTCAAGCACGGGCCAGAGGCCAGTAATTTCCAATACAGGTTGTACTTCGTTCCGGCCGCTGGATGTGACGACGGCGATCTTGTATTGCTGTTTCAGTTCTGGAAGGAGTTGCCTGGTCGCTTCGGTCACGGGCGGATTGGCCACGGCTTTCGTTCGGAATAAAGCCCGTTTGCTGAAGCACAGGTCATCCAAACGGGCTACCTCATAGCCCATACCCTTGCAGAAAATATCGACGGTTTTCCGGTCAGAAACACCAATGCAATTGGAGCAGTAGAAGTCCCAATTGAGCGGCACTCCGAGGGGCGCGAGAATTTCGCGCCAAGCCTCGAAATGCACAGATTCACTGTCGGCAATCACGCCGTCGAAATCAAACAAAATAGCTTCAAACATTATCTAGAACAGCAGTTTAATTTTTTGCAAACTTGATGGACTGAATCATCCGCTGGAAGGTTCCCTGCACGTTTGGCATGTCGCTTTCCGGAGCAACAAATACGCCCCAGAACACGCCCTGCGGTAACGTCACGGTCAACAGTACATCATTTTCCTTCTGGCCCTGGAAAGGGCTACCGGCAGTCAGCATGGTGATCATGCCCTGATAACCATCGACCTGAATCTGCTGACCATTTTGCGCCACTTTCATGTTCGGGTCACCCTGCTGCAACATCTGAATCAGGCTTTGGGTTGCCTGTTGCAACGTCACCTGTTGGCCGTTTTGAAACGGCTGGAAATTGAATTGTGACCCATAGCCGATGGCCTGACCGTTGTTGATCATTCCCTTGGCGGGAGCGATCGTCAAGCTGCCTCCACTTTGGTCGGACTGCGTCTGCCAGTTGTCCGGATATTGTATGGAGAATCCACCATTCTGAGCTGTCTTGAAATTGCCGGAAGGACGAAGTTCACTTAACGACGGCATGGGAACAACGCCAACCGCGGGTGGTGCGCCGCCCTGCCCTCCTTGCGAAACCTGAGACTTCTTCTTGGGCGGCGGCAGCGATTTCACGAGGCCCTTAGCGCGATCAAAACCACCACCTTCACCGGTGTAAGATTTCTGCGGCATCGCGCGGATCTGATCCTCGACATTCTTCACGCGATTTTCCGGATTCGGGTGATCGGATAGCATGTTGCCGATCTTGCTTCCCTTCCCCGATTCTGTTTGCAGTTTTTCAAAGAAGCGCGCCATTTCAATTGGGTTGTAACCGGCTTGGGCCATGATTTGAGCGCCCATCAAATCGGCCTGCGTTTCGGCATCCCGCGAATATTTCAGCAGCATTCCGTTGGCGAGAAGGCCAATTCCAGCTTGCTCCAAGGTGCCCAATAATCCGCCACCTAACATACCGCTGGCCATCGCCGCCGGTATCTGAATCAGGTTGGCCTTCGAGGCCTGATGAGTTCCATGCCGCAGTGCCACATGCGAAATTTCGTGCGCCAGGACGGCCGCAATCTGCGATTCGCTTTCGGCCGCCGAAATCAATCCGGTATGCACAAACATGGGACCGCCTGGCAGTGCGAAAGCGTTGATGCTGGTGTCGGCGACAACTTTAAACGTGTAGGGAAAATTTCCCGCCTGTGGCTGCGAGGTAAGCTTCTTGCCGATGGTCTGGATAAAGTTGTTCAGTTCCGGGTTATTGACCACCTCGTACTGTTTTTCCACTTGCGCGGCCGCTTCCTTCCCCATCTGGACGTCTTGTTCCAGGGAAAAGAAGTTGAAGCCAGGTTTGAAGGTTTTTAGCTTGGGGGTCGGAGCCGGTTTGGTATCGGCCGCCGAGAGAGTGGTTGCGGAGATCATCAGAAGAAAAAGGAATTGTCTGGACACACAGTCCTCCAGTCATCTATGATGCACATTTCTGACCGTTTAATTCAACCAGAACTGGGTGATCTTGCGCAACATCTGAGCAGGGGGTCCTTAGGGCCGCCCGCTGAAGGAGCTTCGGCCCCAGCATATTACAATAAAGCAGACGCGATATACTGGTACGTATGTTGACGCCTACTGAAAAAATATGGTTTAACGGAAAATTCATCAATTGGAACGAAGCCAAGATCCACGTTTTGAGTCATGTAGTGAGCTATGGCAGTTCCGTTTTCGAGGGGATTCGCGCCTATGAAACCCCAAAAGGAACGCGCGTGTTCCGCCTTCGCGAACACATGCGCCGCCTTCTAGATTCGGCCAAGATTTACCGCATGGACGGGGTTGACTTCACGGTCGACCAACTTTCGGCAGCCGCCGTGGAACTTGTAAGCGTCAACAAGCTCGATAGCTGCTACATTCGTCCGATCCTTCTTCGCGGTTATGGCGACGTGGGCGTTCTGGGCATCAATAACCCGCTGGATATTTACCTGGCTTGCTGGAGCTGGGGCAAGTATTTGGGCGACGAAGCACTGGCTTCGGGCGTGGATGTTTGTATATCCTCCTGGAATCGCCTGGCCCCGAACACACTGCCGGCAATGTCCAAGGCCGGGGCGAACTACATGAACTCGCAACTGATACGGATGGAAGCGCACGCCAATGGTTATGCCGAAGGTATTGCGCTGGACACATCCGGGTATATCAGTGAAGGTTCCGGTGAAAATATTTTCGTAGTTCGTGACGGAAAGATGTATACGCCTCCGCTGGGCGCTAGTGTTTTGCCCGGTATCACGCGCGATACAGTGATTCATTTGGCTCGCAAAGCGAACATCCCGATTGTGGAAACATTGATCCCACGCGAGATGCTTTATATCGCCGACGAAGTTTTCTTCACGGGAACTGCCGCGGAAGTTACTCCTGTGCGCAGCGTTGATCGTATTCCCGTTGGCGCCGGCAAGCGTGGACCGATCACAGAACGGCTGCAAAAGGAGTTCTTCGACTTGGTTAACGGCGTTTCCGCCGATACCGAAGGCTGGCTAACTCCCGTGCCGGTATCCGTTGGCGCCTAGTCAGAAAACACGGAGACTTCTGGCAAGCGCTCTTTCCCTCCTTTGGGCCGGGGCGCTGCTGGGGGTTTCTTTTATCGCCACACCCGCCAAATTCTGGGCGCACTCCCTTACCTTACCCGTAGCACTCGACGTTGGGCGCCAAACCTTTCAATTCTTCAACAAGCTTGAGCTGGGAGCGCTTGTCGCGCTCGGCATTCTGCTGTTTTCCTTAAGACAATCCGGGTTCCCGCGTGCGCTTGTCGTTCTGATCGCAGGACTACTGGCGCTGCAGTTTCTGTGGCTCCTGCCGGCGCTTGACCAGAGAGTTGCGGTATTCCTTAGCGGCGCCGTGCCGCCGCAAAGCCCTTTGCATAAGGTCTATATTGCTTGCGACGTTTGGAAGCTGGTTCTACTGATCGCCCTGCCATGGCTATTGGAGCCCGCCGCGAAGAACGAATAGTTGCTCTGTTTGTTATGCCGCCGCCTTGATTTGGTGACGAGGATGATCGGGCTGAGCGATTGGTTGCTTGTGGGAATGTGGGGGCATCACGACTACACGGATGGGTGGAAAAACCGGCGTTGATTCGAGCGATTTGGGCGGCGTTACTGGTGATTCGGATGCCTGTTCTTCACCGGTCCAAACGGAGATGGATTCTTCGCAAAGGGTCATGCCGTTGAGCAGCTTGATGACATTGTTGATGAGGGCGCTGTAGACGATGACGCCGTGCTTTTTGTAGCAGCGCCACATGAGCCAGGAGGCGAAGTCGTAGTTGCCGATGAGCGGGCTGGGCTTGTGCATGGTGAGGTGGTTGGGGACTTGCACCAGGGCGAGCGGCTCGCCGGGGGCGAGAAAATATTTGGCTTCCATGGCGACGTCGAGGACCATTTCGGATTTGGTGAGCGGCTTGGGTTTTTGTTCATTTGGCATTTTGTTTTTCCTGATTCCAGTATGACTGGGTGGCTCCTAATTTCCGGGGGTGCGGGGCGGTGGATTGCAGGGGTAAGTGGTTGTGGCGGAGGGGGTTGAGGGATTTTTGAATTGGTTGTGATTCTGATTTGTAGACCGAAATCTGCAGGGTCATTACGGAAGGAATTTCTCATGCGAAGATTGAGAATATGAAGTCTCGGTCCGAGGTAGATAAAAAGGTAATTGCCGTTTATGGGATCGACCGCAAAGGGCTCAAACTCCAAGGTGACGTTGAAACCGGGCGCCTCAGACTCGTTTTCCTGGCCTTTGATGATGTACGGCACTTTCATGATTATGATGGCGTGATCTTTTTTCAAGGAAGTTTCGAGAGATTCACCATCGCCGCCAATGGCTTTGACAGCTACCTGAGGCATGAATGCGATCAGGACCAATTGGACAGGCGCACCAACGAGGCCCTTCTGCTTAGCGGAAAAGGAGAATTCCTTGGCATGCTGCTCGATGCCGACTTCATTGACAGCGACAGCGATCATAGAACTCACCGGGATTTCAGTATGACTGATCTCTCTAAGCGCCTTTTGAACGGCCTCGGGATATTGAAAGTAAGCCTTCGGGCTCGTCACCCGCTCTTAGATTGCAAAGTCGAAGAACTACGCAAGTTTATGAATAAGTTTGGTGCTGCGTGGACGGGGTCTAGGCCCAAGGATAGCAATGTTAAAGTAAAAACCTTGGCCACCTTGGGATCCCACAATGTATCCGTCTTGGTTGAACGAAACATTTTTGTTATAACGACGCTACCTCACTAACGTTGATGCAAAGAGCATCGAAGAGTACTTCACAATCCTCTCCGAAGGACTATTGACCCTTTTTGAATTGAACGATTAGATGAGGAGCTTCCCCCATAGAAGGGAAAGGCATTCGTCAAAGAGAGGCGGAGGCATGGTTCCAGTCTTGCGCGGCCGCGGGCCCACTAGTCGCGTAAGTGTTAGGGTCGACGGGATTTGGCCATCGTAGTTGCCGCAGATCCTAGTCCAGACCATCCCCAACAGACAGCGAAATTAACCTCCCATCATGGAGACCCCAACGACCGAAGCCATGCTCAAAGAAATTCCACGCATGAGTGCTGATCAGCGGTTTCAGTTCCTGCAAGTGAAACGTGATACCGTTTCACAAGGCAGGCGTCTTTAATCGAATGGCCTGGATGCTGTGGATTTTTTATTGGCACACTTTTACTCCTCCGTTAGGAAAACGGGGGCTGACGGAACAGACAGCCTTTTTCCGCAAGTTACCGTTTAGAAAAATCAATTGCTCGCGATGGCGAAAAAAGATGTCAGTTTCGTCAGTCCCCGTTTTTCAACAACCTCAAGCGCGTTGCCATCAAAAAAGCGAAACGAGACCCGCCAATTACACGATATTGTCACGCTCCAATAACTCTTGGGTTCTCCGCGCAAGGCGTGAAGACGATAGCCGGACAAATGGAGATCAGACGGGTGATGAGCTCGGTCGAGATGAAAGCCGCTTGAATCATCGTCCTCAGACAAGCGTTTCAGACCCTTGTGCCGGAAAATTTTCCACGTCATCATGCCCGTACCGTGCCGGCATAGGTGTCAAACACAATCGGATTCCTTTATCGCAATGGGATAAGGGCCCTGGCATGTGGGTTGTGCGACGTCTGCTTGATTTTTCTGCCCAACCGATATTGATGTAAGCAGTTCCGCCCCATCATCTAAACTAGGAAGTAGATGGGTGTGTTTCTCAATCGCGAAGAACTTGTTGCCGCCAGGTCTGGCTGGAAGCGTGACGGACGGAAAGTGGTGTTCACCAATGGCTGTTACGATCTGTTGCATCCGGGCCATATCCGGCTTCTGGAATCGGCCCGTTCGTTGGGCGACATTCTGATTTTGGCGCTGAACACGGACGATTCGGTTGCGCGGCTGAAGGGGCCGTCGCGCCCGCTACTGACGCTGGAACAACGCGCTGCGATGGCTGCCGCTCTTGAAGCCGTTGACGTTGTCACCAGTTTCGACGAGGATACGCCCAGGGAACTGATAGCCGCCGTGCTGCCTGATTTGCTGGTTAAGGGAGCCGATTGGTCCCATTTCATTGCGGGCCGTGAAGAGGTGGAAGCCGCCGGTGGAACAGTGATGGCTTTGCCGCTGGAACCAGGCTACTCCACCACTAACATTGAAAAAGAAATTCTTTCCCGGTAATTGAAGCTTGACTCATCCAGCAATTCGCGAACTGTTCCAAGCGCTCGGAAAACGCACGTCTTTTCACGACGTCATGCGCCGCCTGGCAGCTTCAAGACACGCCTCGCTGGCAGGGTTGGTTCCCGCCGCCAAGGCGCTTTACGCGGTCCACGCGTGGCACGTAACTGGCAAGCCGGTCATCGTGGTCTGCGACGGTTCGCGCGCGGCGGAAACGCTGCATGAACTCACCTGCACTTTCTTCGACATTCTTGCCGAATCGACGACTATCGGACGGCCACAACTGATTCCGGCGCTGGATGTGTTACCGGCCCAGCAGCTTTCGCCGCATTCGGAAATCAGCGAGCAACGCGCCATCGGCTTGTGGCGGCTAGCGATGGGCACCGCGCCCATCACTATCACGCCGGTCACTGGCGCAATGCTGCGCACGAACAAAGGCGATTACTACCGGCACTTAGCGCTCACCATTCGTCTTGGCGAAGAGATCGCGCAAGAAGACTTGGCGGCGCATCTGGTCTCGATCGGCTACGAGCGGCGCGAACCTGTGGAAATGGTAGGTGAGTTTTCCATACGTGGCGGCATCGTCGACATATTTCCCGCCGAAGCCGACCGCCCCATACGGATGGAAATGTTCGGTGACCTTATCGAATCGATGCGCAAATTCGACGTCGATACGCAGCGGTCCGTCCTGAAGGTGGATCAAACCACGTTGCTTCCGTTGGTTGAGTATCCGCGCACGGAACTGTCGGCTTCTGGCTGGGAGTTCAGGCAAGCGGTGGATGAAGCTCGTGAATTTTCTATTTTCGACATAGCTGTGCAGCCGGTAATTTTGTTGGATGAACCGGAACAGATCAAGGCCGCCGGGGAACGCTTGTGGATCCGGCTTGATACTCCGCCGAAAGATCATGACTCCGTGTTTGAGCCAGTCCCCCCGGAGAAGATCTTCTACAGCTGGGATGATTTCGAGCAACAGATTAACGGCAAGGAGCAATTGGAATTCCGCCAGTTGTCCTTGGAAGAAAATGCGGGGCACATCTCCACGCGTCCGGCCATGGCTTTCCATGGCAACATTCAAGCGGTGATCGCTGAGACTCGTTCGATGGTGGAAAAATCGGAACGCGCCGTTTTCTTCGCGGCATCGACCGGTGAAGTGGAACGCTTGGCGGACGTCTTCACTGAATATAGTCTGCCCTTCACGGTTTGCCTCGATAGCTCAGAGACTGCTTCTTACGCCGCCACCAATCGCGGGTGGAGTGGCCCATCGGCGGGCAACATACTGCTGGCCAAAGGCGCGATCCGTCGTGGCGTCAGTTTCCCGGAAGAGAAGCTGACAGTTTTCGGTTCCGAAGACTTGTTCGATTCCTCTGACCTTGTGGCGCATCCGGTCACCAATAAATCGGCGGCAGCAGCTTTTGCCGCGGATTTGGCCGACCTGAAACCCGGCGACTACGTGGTGCATGTAACGCATGGCGTGGGGCGCTTCGCCGGATTGAAGGAACTGGGCGAAGGAGATCAGAAGGGCGATTTCATGGTACTGGAATACGCCGCCGACGCCAAGCTTTACGTGCCGCTCACGCGGCTGGATCTTGTGCAGAAGTATCGTGGGGCGGGCGACAACAAGCCCGGCCTGGATAAGCTTGGCGGGGTCACTTGGACCAAGACGAAATCACGCGTCAAAGCCAAGATGCGCGACATGGCCGATGAGTTAATCAAACTCTACGCCCAACGCAAAATGGCCATAGGCTTCGCGTTTTCCGCCGACGGTAACTGGCAGCGCGAATTCGAGGATGCCTTCGATTACACACCTACAAAGGACCAACTGCAAGCCGTCAAAGACATAAAGCGCGATATGGAAAGCGATCAACCGATGGATCGCCTTCTGTGCGGCGACGTTGGATTTGGCAAGACCGAAGTGGCCATGCGCGCCGCGTTCAAGGCGTTGGGCGACGGTAAGCAGGTGGCATTGTTGGCCCCAACAACGGTGCTCTGTTTTCAGCATTTTGAAACCTTCAAACGACGCTTTGCGGCGTTCCCTGCCCGCGTGGAAATGTTGAGCCGGTTTCGTAGCGCCAAAGAGATTACACAAGTTCTGGAAGACGTGGCGGCGGGGAAAGTAGACGTCGTTATTGGCACCCATCGCCTTCTTTCGAAGGACGTGGAATTCGCCGATCTGGGCCTGATGATCATCGACGAAGAGCAGCGTTTTGGGGTGCGGCATAAGGAGAGGTTGAAGCATGTGCGGGCGAATATAGACTCGCTTACTATGTCGGCAACGCCTATTCCGCGTACGCTACACATGTCGCTTCTGGGGCTGCGCGACATGTCGGTGATTGAAACTCCACCGAAAGATCGTTTGGCGATTCATACGGTGGTTGCGCACTTCAATCAAGACCTAATCAAAACTGCCATTGAACAGGAGTTGAGCCGCGGTGGGCAAGTTTACTTTGTCCATAATCGCGTGGAAAGCATTTACGCCCGGGCAGCTTCGATTCAAGAAGCCCTGCCCAATTGCCGCGTGACAGTGGGCCATGGGCAGATGGGAGAAGAGGCCTTAGAGAAGGTCCTGTTGGGCTTCATGCGCAAGGAGTACGATGTTTTTGTCTGCACGACGATCGTGGAAAACGGCCTGGATATCCCACTGGCCAACACGATCATCATGGAGAATGCCGAGCGCTATGGCCTCAGCGAGTTGTACCAGTTGCGAGGCCGCGTTGGACGTTCCAATCGACGCGCTTATGCCTACCTGCTGGTGCCTGAAGGTAAGGAACTGAGTGAGATTGCCCGTAAGCGATTGGCCGCCTTGAAGGAGTTCAGCGATCTGGGTGCGGGATTCAAGATTGCCGCGCTGGATCTTGAATTGCGCGGGGCAGGTAACTTGCTGGGTGGCGAACAGCATGGACAAATAGAGGCGGTCGGCTACGACATGTATATGAAGATGCTTGAGGAGACGGTGCGCGAACTGCGCGGCGAAGAAGTGCCGCCCGAAGTTCATTCGTCGCTGAACCTTGGGCTTGACCTTCGTATCCCATCAGAATACGTTTCCGATGAAAATCAACGCCTGCGCGCCTATAAGAGGATGGCGGATTTGAAAGACGCTGAAAGCGCCGTGAAGATGTTGGAGGAGTTGGAGGACCGTTACGGCCCTGTGCCAGGCTCGGTGCGTCTGCTGGTTGAGTTTTCACAACTTAAGACTGCGGCGCAGAGGGCGGGCATTGAGTCAATTGATCGGAGGCAAGGAATGTTGAACGTGAAATTCCACCAGGAGGCCCGCATCGATCCGAAGCAGCTCATGGCTTTGGTCAGCGGGACGCCGGGCGCGCAATTTACTCCAGCCGGACTTCTGCGCTTGCCCTGCGACGCGTCGGTTGCCCCCGAGGATTTGTTGACGTATCTGCAGCAATGCGTCGCGGGGTTGATTTAGGTCTCAAACACCTGTCTGATTGTTTTAGAATCAAGCAATCTATCGCCCCAAAGGTCCAAGTCATTTGCATTCGCTTTAAGAAGCTTCGCCTCCGCCCAGCCTGGAATCTTACCGAATCGTTTCAGCAGGAGATTTCTCACTACAAGGGCGCGGCCCTGAATGACGCCTTGCTCCAGGCCTTGCTCCAAGCCTTGGGCTAAGCCCTTCTTGTACTCACGTCCAAGAACCTTGTTCTCCAGAATGCTCCCGAATCCCGTTCTCATCCCCACCTCCCGTTCCACGGTTCCTTCCAACCGCCTCAATCCCGAGAGTACCAAAAGTTGCCCGAGTGCCGCATCTCGCTTCTCTCCTTTCAATTTGGTGATTGAATCCACCACTTTCCCCACGGCATCCTTCTGGTCTTCGAGCCGCATCAGGACGGCAAGAATCTGGTCTCCCACGTCCCTGCTTCGCAAAAAAGGCTCGCCGTCTCGCTCCCACAGATTGACTACGTTGTACATGTAACTCATCTTGGGAGACGTCAAAATACCGCTCGCGCGGGTCGGCTCCGGCGCCACATTAATCAAACTCTGATCGGGATACTGGCCGAACTTGAGATAAATTTCCAAATAATAAATGCCAAACCTAGGACCAAGGGTGGGGCCGGGATCGGCATCAAATTCCAGGTGAACGATCCTCCCCGATTCTGTCTCGCCAATCATGTCACCTCGGGTATTTCGGACCCGCGGCAACTCTTTGTCATGCCAGTGTATGACACTCTCGCCGCAAAGCTCCCTCAACAACCTAGTCCCTGATCGCCTGAAAAGCTGTTTGAGAGCGACATCATATTCTTGGGCCATATTCTTTAAGTGCAAAAAGTCCACGCGGGCTCTCAACAAAACCACTTGTTAGAATGGAAGGCAACGGATGCAGACCATCGGCAGGTACGTCGTGGAAGGCGAAGCAGGACGAGGCTCAAGCGGAGTGGTTTACCGCGCGCGCGATCCTATCATTGGCCGCATCGTCGCCATCAAGCAGATATGTTTCGATAACGTCTCCACCCCAGAAGAACGCCAAAGGTTGAGGGAGCGGTTGTTTCGCGAGGCACAGTCTGCCGGGCAGCTCTCCCACCCAGGTATTGTCACTATTTACGATATTCAGGAACAGCAAGGGTCGTCGGCTAACATCTTCATGGAGTATGTGGAGGGTGAAACGCTGGAACAGATTCTCCGCAAGAGGATGCTGAGTCCGGAAGAAACCCGATCAATCCTGGAGCAAACTGCGGCCGCTCTCGATTTTGCTCATCAAAAGGGCGTCGTGCATCGCGACGTCAAACCTGCCAACCTGATGGTGACCTCCGAGGGAGTCGTCAAGATTGCCGATTTTGGAATCGCTCGCATGCAGTCGCAGAATGCGACGATTCTTAACGGAGCCATTTTAGGGACGCCGACCTACATGGCTCCTGAACAAGTCCAGGGCAAGACGGCTGGCGCACGAGCTGATCAATTTTCACTTGGAATAGTGGCGTACGAAATGCTGACCGGACATACACCTTATCACGCCGATTCCATTCCCAGCCTGCTTTATCAAGTCGTATCGGTGAAGCCACCGCCTGCACGCCAGGCAAACCAGTCTCTGACGATGGCCATCGAAGCGGCACTGAGCAGGGTACTGGCAAAGGACCCTGTCGCGCGATTTGAAAACTGCACGGCTTTCGTCAATTCACTATCAGGCGATTGGACCACGGTTGCGCATGAGCCGGAATTAACTTTGCCAACGATGGCATTCGCCCCGGTAGCGGAAAAATCTCCCGTCGAGTTGCCACCTTTCGTTAGGCAGCCTCCGCCTTCGCGGGCCAGTTCGAGATTCTCAGGTTTGGGAATGATTCTTGCCATGGCCGCGGTGATTGGGCTAACGGTTGGAGCTTTTACGTATTTACAGAATCGGCCCCCGGCGCCGCAACAGACCGTGGCCTTGCCCGATCCAAATGCGATTCCGCCGCCACCGGACGTCAAAGCGACGGCAACACCTGAAAACATGATTAAGGAGGAGACCCCCGTTCCATCACCGCGAACACCGACCGTGGTTCAACCGTTCGATGCAAGTGAATCCCCTTCCAAGGCTCCGCCAAGAACGACTGATCCGCTGGGCGCAGGCGAGTACGCTATCAAAGTAACAACCATCCCGGCCGGGGCGAAAATACTCGTCGATTCGGGTTCACCAACTTGTACTTCCCCGTGTTCTCTGCCTCTAGTTCCCGGGCGGCATACTTTCGCCATCAGCGCTCCTGGCTACCTATCCGCCTTTCGCATACTTCAAGTACCTGACCAGACCGAGGTGAACGCGACGCTTGAAGCGGCCACAGGTAAATTGAGCCTGGTAACGACGCCCCTGGGGGCGGAAATCAAGGTGGACGGAGCGTTACGTTCCGAACGAACTCCAACAGTGCTGACACTACCAGTCGGCAAACATCGGATCACCATAACCATTCCCGGAAACGAGCCCAAAGAGCGTGACATTGAAATTACTGAAGGCGCCATCGCAGAATTCCGGGTATCTTGGTAAGGACGATATGCATAGACGCCAACTTCTCGCGTTAGCCGCAACGGCCTCCGCTCAACTTATTTCCGGTGCGCCGAAGAAGGACATGATCGTCCGCGCGGCACGGCCCGAAGATCTGGAAATGACGTTGCCTAATTTCCGGCATGCCATTACACCCATCGAGAATTTCTTCGTCCGGAGTCACCACTACGTTCCGAAGGTTGAGTTGAACGATTGGCGCTTGGCGATCTCGGGCCAAGTCACTACGCCGGCGACATTCACAATGGCTGACTTGAAAAAGATGCCGAGAGTGGAATTAGTCAGCGTGCTCGAATGCGCCGGCAACGGACGCGCTCTTTACGAGGCGACGGTGCCTGGACTGCAGTGGGAATACGGCGCAGTGGGCAACGGCCGATGGGCTGGGGTCCGTTTGGCGGACGTGCTCCGTCGATGCGGCATTAAGCAGCCTGCTATCGAGGTGCTGTTCGACGGCGCGGATGTCCCAATCGGCAAAATGCCCGAGTTCAAACGCACGGTTCCGCTGAACAAAGCGCTGCACCCGGATACGATCCTAGCCTACGAAATGAATGGGGAAGAGTTGCCGGTAGCCCACGGGTTCCCGTTGCGCTTGATTGCCCCCGGTTGGGCCGGCGATAGCTGGGTGAAGTGGGTCACAAAGATTGAGGTTCTGGACAAGGAATTCGACGGCTTCTTTATGAAGACCGCCTATCGTCATCCGGGCAAGAACGTATCACCAGGATCCGCGGTCGATCCTGCAAAGATGTCGCCCCTGACGTCCTTGCGGATTAAGAGCGTTATCGCCAGTCATCAAGATGGCGCGGTAGTTCCTCTCGGCCCGATTAAGTTGTGGGGTGTGGCCTGGAGCGGCGAATCGCCACTCTCTGCTGTCGAAGTTTCCACCGATAACGGTCGTAGTTGGCGTCCGGCTGCGGTGAGAGCATCAGGTGGAAAATACGGTTGGAGCCAGTGGTCGTACGAATGGAAGCCAGGTCAGGAAGCCTACTATCAAGTAATGGCCCGCGCCCGCAGTGCCGGAGGGGACTCGCAGCCTTTTGTCCCAGAGTGGAATCCATCGGGATATGCCCACAACGCCGTTCCCACGGTAGGAATCGATGTAGCAAACACGCCTCCCGCATCGGGGCTAAAGCCGGCAAACCCGGCCTTGACTGAGCCTCCTGCCGAGTTCAAATCCACTTGCATGGTTTGCCATGGCAGCGATGTAATCGAACAGCAACGATTAACTCGTGGCCAATGGGAGCGGGAAGTGGATAAAATGGTGCGGTGGGGGGCAGACGTGAAGCCCGAATTTAGAAGTCAATTGGTGGATTTTTTGTCCAACCGGTGGGGCATTCGGCCCCGGAAATAAAACTGAGGAGAAACAATGGAACGAGTAGACGAACTAAAATTGAAATACCAATCGGTATTGAACATCATCAAGCAAAAGGGTGTTGTTCTGGCCCACTGCCACGTTCAAGATAATAAATTGTTGTTGCAAGGCGCGGCGCCTTCGGAAGACGTAAAGAATGATATTTGGAACCAGATCAAGCTGGTCGATAGTGGCTTTGCCGATCTGACGTGCGACCTCTCAGTAGATTCGAGCCTGGCCCCGCCGGAAAAGACGTATACGGTGGTAGGTGGAGACTCGCTGTGGAAGATCGCGACCCACTTTTACGGAAATGGCGCGCAGTTTCCTAAGATCATTGCGGGCAATCCTGGACAACTGCAGGATGAGCATACCATCATTCATCCCGGCGATGTGCTAGTGATCCCCGACTAGATTGTGTCCATAGTTGGTTCGGTAATGAAAGGGCGAGCCACACGGTTCGCCCTTTTCGTTTACAACGAGCGGGCCAGTTTCAACGTCAATGCTGACATGAAGCGAACATTTGCCATCAGCATCCTCATAGGCACATTGGCCGCGCAGGAACCACCAATTCTGATCCGCATGATTCGGGAACCAATGCGGGTGCAGGCCACCGAGAGGGCTTCGAATTACTTGGGCTTTCGTGTTGGAACGCCAATTCTCGCCACAACCGCCACAACGGGGATGCCCGAGACGGTTTTCTTCGAGATCCACGAATCCTACGCGAGTCTCGAAGCGGTTGACGCCGTTTCACACCTAGGGAAACTATCAGAACGATCGGCGCCCTTCTCCACGCTTCTGCTGCACCTACCTGGGCTCAGCTTCCGCCCTGATCTGGCTGCGAAGCTGATGCCACGGGCCCGCTATCTTCAGATTCCCACATATCGAATCCGGCCAGGGACTGGAGCAGAATTCGGAGACCTAATGCGCCTGCGGCGGGCAGCCTACGATGCCATCAATCTGGACAGGCCCGAGAGGGCCTATCAGGTGGTCTCAGGAACGAGCTCGGGGACTTACGTAATGATTGCGCCCTTAACATCGCTCAAGACGCTAGACAATGGTTCCGTGCGGAACCCGGCCTACGCGGCCGCGATGGGGGACACGGGCCCGAGTTTACGAAAGATCGCGAGTGAGATTGAACTGAGCCGCGATCATCAGTTGCTGCGGTTGGATCCGGAATGGAGTTATGTTTCCACCGAGTTCGCAGAATTGAGCGCGGATAATTTCTGGCGTCCCAAATTCAGCGCGCGGTAAGGGCGACTATCTAGAAAAGGCGCTCTTGCTTACGTAGCGTTCCGAAGGTCCCGATGTTGGCAACGGCGAATGACACCAGGTATTGATTTTCGTTGCGCGCCCCGAAACTGAAGCGCCGCCATTGTACAGAAATACCGCAACAATCGGAGTTGTAACTGACCTGGGTAGCCGCGTATTGGAGGATGCCCTGGCGGTAATCGTACACGGAATTAAAGCCTGCGTTCCACCCCTTGTGTTGTTCATTGCCGTAGCCAATGCGGCCAACCAGTTGATTTGCTTCTGGAGAAAGGAGCGGAATCTTGGCCACCTTGTTGTGCCCGAACGCGACAAAAACCTGGCCTTTGCGGCCATCCGCCGTAAATCCGGAATTGGTAAAAATACCGCGAAGTGGATCGTAATCGGCCCGCCATTCAATAGCTAATGCTGGAATAGGTTTAGCCCGGATTGCGCTGACAATCGGCGAGTAGTTGCGGCGTTGGTCGAGGAAGCCATAAGCCGTCAACTCGTTGGTGCTTTGCAGAACGTTGCGCTGACCGGGTTGCAACGCTCCGCCGAAAGTAGGGTCGAAGTATCGGCGCTGCCATAGCTGCCAGCTGAGAACTTCTTCTACGTTACCGTTGCGTTTGGCGAAAAACCGATTGATCAGGCTGACTTCCAATTCGTTGGTGTTGCTGATCAGTTCCGTTTGGTCAAAGCGGATCAGGTCGTTGAAGTCCCTAACGCCGCTCACATACCGATAGGAGGCACGGGGCTCGATCACATGTTTCAGCTTTTCCCCAAGCCACTTTGGCGCATCATAAGTCTTCTCTATCGACGGAGGGATCATATCGAAGCCAAATTCGATGGCTTCACGGTGAGCGTTTTCCCCTGTAACTTGTAAGGTATTCGGATTGCGGCTTTCGTTGTAATGGGTCTCCCTGGCGGAAATGGAAGGCAGGAAATTGAAGCCCCCAAACCGGAAGGCAGTCATGATTCTTGGCGCCACGTCCAGCCGGTCCATGAAGGCTCGGGTTTGAAAAAGAGGTTGTTGGCGTCGCAGGAGGGAGGCGGAGGAGTCGAATGAAAACCAGATGGGAAACTTATCGCTAATCTTTTTGTCTCGGGAGTTGAACTCGACGCTGGGGAGTTTGCTGATGACGATCTCGTCGCCTTCAACGGTACTTTGAAAAACTTGGTGGCGAGAAACGACGAAGTGAAGCGTGTATGCATCCGAATTCTTGGAAAGGTATCCTATCGCGTTGTTTTCAGAATAGATAGCTTCGTTATAGTTTTGAGAAAATGCTTGTCGATAGGTGAACGAACTCAGGTAGTTGGCGTTCACATGACCTTCGAATCCGTACTTGAGGTCGGTTTTGGCAGTAAGTGACATGAGGTAGCCCCCCTGTTTGATCCTGGAGCCATCGTCTTGCAGAGCACCGCGGTCTTTTATACCTTCAAATATGAAATTAAAGCTTGTTTTATCATTTGGTTTCCCACGAAAGTCAATGTGATTTCTTAACCCTCTCGCGGTATAAAGCTGCCCCCGGTAAGTGACGTCATAACTCCTATTAATCGCCCAAAAGTATCCAGCGTTGATGATTTTGCCAAAGCGGCTGGAAATGCCGGCATTCGGGGTTAAGAGCCCACTCCGGCGCGGGAGCTTTTCGAGGGACTTGTAGAACGCGGGGGCGTATAGAACCGGGAAGCGCTTGACCTTAAAGTAAGACTTGTATGCAATGGCTCTATCCCCAGGAATTATATCGATCTTAGGTCCAGTCAAGCGCCACCATGGTTTCGGTAATTTGCAATTGGTCACGAAGCCATCGTAAAGTATATAGCGATCCCTGATCTTTTCGGCCCAATTGCCTTCAAAAATAAATGGGTTGGACGAGGCAAGAACTCCTCGCCTGGCTTCAACTCTGGCAGGAGCTTGGCCCTTCGGGGCATAGAATCGGCCCGTCTCGTCCTCCATGTTGTATTGAGCGCGATCGCAATGGATTTCCTCACCACCATCGAAATTCTGGAAAAAGACGTTACCGCGGGCCTCAACCCAACGGGTGTCCTCGTCATAGTCAACCTCGTCAGCTTTCAGGAGGAATTCGGTGGTTTCGATTTGCACTGCGCCACGCAATTTACGGAGATTTCCGTCGGCTTCCTCGGTGACAGCGACAACGCGGATTTCGTCCGGCGCAGGAGCATTAGATCGCTTAATTCGGATACGGTTCGGGCGGACCGAGGGGGCTTTAACTACAGGCGTAGGATTTAATTGGGGACGGACCTGAGCCACAGAATAGTTGTCCAGGAAAATCCCTAAGCACAATACCGTGTAGTTTCTAAGGGCATCCGCCGATATATTGTATAGTGCTAGTAGTACCAGCCTAGTGGTCAATAATAGTTCGTGACATTTCCCACGGAATATGTTACGAAAGATACTGGGTCTGCACAAAATAAAGTACTTAGTGCTGGACCCAAGGGCCGAAAAAAGAGCCCAACTAAGGGAATGGACCCTCGACCCAGTAGTACCGGGGACAGGGGTAAGGAATGGAGTGGAGGGGATCAGTGCTGGTTCCTAACGTTTCGATTTGGAGCTGTTCAAACGAAGAAGCTAGCACGGATCTTAAGCCTGGAGCAACCTGCCAAAGGTAAACACTTGGATGGTGGGGGCAAAGGGACTTCAGATAAGGACCGAAAAACTTATGATCTGCGAATATTGCAGAACCTTGAATTCTGAAACCGAACATCGCTGCCGCCGCTGCCAACGCCGTCTTGGCGCGGTCGTAACCGCCTATGCGGTCAATGCCTATCCTGTTAACCGTGATGCCACTGCGCGCAAGTACGACGTGGTTGTGGATCGAGAACCGATGGCTGCCGTTGCAGTAGCGGAGCGGGCGCCGGCTTTTGAAACTTTCCATGGAGAGCGAAGCACGGGACAATCCTTGAGTTTTCCGGTTCAAGGCTCGCTGTTTGGCCGTGATGGACTGAAGGTGGTCACAATCGATGGCCGTGAAGCAACTGCGCCGACGACCAGGAAAAGATCGTATGCGGCAAAGAAATCTTCAGGGGAAACCTTCGATCAGGGGGTCCTTGATTTCTTCAGTGCCCCCAAAATGGAGTTTCGGCACGTTGGGCAGGAAGTCCGTTCGGCTGTCTATTGCGATTATCGCGTTGCGTCTGTATTGCACCGCGCGCTTTCCTCAGTGATCGATGGAAGTCTGATTCTTTTTTCTATTGCCCTGTTTGCGGGCATCTTCGTCTATGGCGGGGGCGAGTTCGATTTCAGCCCGATGGAAAACAAACTGGTCTTCGGATCACTGCTTGTGATGCTACCGATGATTTACAAGCTCTTTTGGGCGGCTGCGGGAACCGAAACACCTGGCGCACAATACCTTGGTCTGCGGCTGACCGACTTTGACGGCCGCCGACCCAAAGCTCGCGAACGAGTCCATCGCGTTTTCGCCTCGATCTTGAGTTCCATGGCTGCGGGTATTGGACTACTGTGGGTCTTCCTTGACGAGGAAAGCCTTTCCTGGCAGGACCATATTTCCGGCACCTTCCTAACCGCTGACGAAGCGCAACCGACGAACGCGACGGCTGCCTCGGCGTGGGCTGGTTGAATTACCAGCGCGGTCAAGATTACCCGGCTGCCTGATGATCCTTCAAAGGGTATATTGGTTATAGCTCTCCAATAAAACATGCCCTTCGCCTCCATTCAAGAAGCTATTGAAGATTTCCGCCAAGGAAAGATGGTGGTTGTCGTCGACGATGAAGATCGGGAGAACGAAGGCGATCTCACCGTTGCGGCAAATAAAGTCACACCTGAGATCATCAATTTCATGGCCGTGCATGGCCGTGGTTTGATATGCCTGGCCTTGAGTCCCGACAGGTGTGATCAGCTGGGTCTGCCGCTTGTCAGCTCCCACAACACCTCCCAATTCGGTACGGCGTTTTGCGAATCGATCGATGCCGTGGAGGGAGTTACAACCGGCATTTCAGCGGCTGATCGGGCACTTACCATCCAGATCGCCATGAGGGATGACACACGCCCCTCTGAGTTGGCAAGACCCGGCCATATGTTTCCGCTACGAGCCCGCGAGGGCGGTGTCCTTGTTCGCGCTGGACAAACCGAAGCCGCCGTGGACTTGGCGCGGCTAGCCGGCCTTCCAGCGGGTGGAGTGATCTGCGAAATCATGAAGGAAGACGGCACCATGGCTCGAGTGCCGGATCTGATCATTTATTGCAAGCAACATGACTTGAAAATGATCTCCGTGGCTGCGCTGATCCGCTTCCGTTTGGAGAATGAACGCTTTCTTCGGCGAAAGGCCGAAGGTATTGTGCCGACGCCCTACGGTACATTTCGTAGCATCGCTTATGAAAGTCCGATTGATCCGGAAACTCACATGGCGCTGGTGATGGGCGACATTTCGGGCAAGGATAACGTTTTGGTCCGCATGCATTCCCACTGCGTATTCGGGGATGTATTTCATTCGACTGATTGCGCATGCTCGTCTACTTTGGAAGGTTCGATGCAGGCGATTGCGGAGAACGGATCTGGAGCCATAGTCTACCTACATCAGACGGGTTTGGGATACAAGGTATTCAAACGAGAGGAGATGCCGGCACATCTGGAGTCGGTGCACTCCCAGACGGCGTTGACAGGGAATCAGATGAAAGTGCTGCTGCACGAAGCCGGGATTGGAGCGCAGATCCTGTCAGACCTGGGGCTTCGCCGGATCCGACTGTTAACCAATCATCCGCGTAAAGTTGTGGGCCTTGAGGGGTACGGAATAGAGATCACCGAGCAGATTCCGGTCAAAAAACGGGAACTTTCCCCATTGCTCAACCGTTTATAGGACAGGAGTATTTCTTTCATGCGCACTTTCGTTTCCGCCCTACTAATACCGCTTTGTATCCCGGCATTCGCCGCTGATTCCGCCCTACTCAACTTCGTCATGCCCGAAGCCCAGTTTCTGGGTGGCATCGACGTGCAAAAGGCTAAGACATCAAGCTTCGCGAAATCGATGCTGGATTCGATGCCGAGCGATTTCTTTGAAAAGATAGGACTCGATCCGAAGCGGGACTTAGACGAAATTCTGTTTGCCAGCGTCGAAGCCGGTGGCCATGGCGGTAAAGGGATTTTTGTTGTGCGGGGTAGGCTTAATCCGTCAAAGATCAGCGACGCGCTTAGGGCTTTTGGGCCAAGCCTTGTAGAGAATCGAAATGGCCTGGAGATCTTCAAGCAGCAGGGCAACAACTCCGGCGGCTTCACGTTGATCGGTGACCATACGGCGCTGTTGGGCGATCTGGAATCGGTCCGGGCCGCCGTGGACCGGCGCAACGGAGGAACGCATCTGGATGCAGCCAGGGCGAGCCGGGCGCAAAGTCTCAGTCAGGGCAATGACGTTTGGATGATCGCGTCTACTCCTAGTGTGGGAATGCGCTCCAAACCGGGCGTAGCCAGAAACAATTCCGGGTCGCCAATGGCTGGATTGAATGGTGACTTTCTTAAATCAGTCGAACAAGCAGCTGTCGGTCTGCGCTTCTTTCCCGGTAGCGTCGAATTGAACATGGAGGCCCAGGCGAAGACGGAAAAAGACGCCGGTGCCTTGGCGGACGTAGTTCGCTTCCTGACGAACATGGTGCAAATGAATCGGGACAACGAAGAGGCTCGGATGCTGGCCACCGCTCTCGAAGGAATGCAGATTTCTCAAGAGACAAAGACCCTTCGTATCAAAATTGCTCTACCTCAGGAGCAACTTGAGAAGATGATGCATGGGGCGCCGGCTGCTAGAAGGAAAATCTAGGATCGAAATCAGTGGAACATCTCCAATATCCAATCGGAAAACCGCAGTATTTAAAAAGCGTTACAGACGAGCAGAGGGCCGAATGGATTGAGGAGTTTTCCCAGGCTCCAGGGCAACTTCAAGCCGAAGTTACAAGCCTTTCAGACGCACAACTCGACACGCCGTACCGTCCAGGTGGCTGGACCGTACGGCAAGTTTGCCATCATCTACCGGATTCGCACTCAAATGGGTATGTCCGCACCAAACTGGCGCTGACCGAAGATTCGCCGATTATCAAGCCATATTTGGAGGACTTGTGGGCGAAGCTTCCGGATTCGAATCTACCCGTGGC
Source organism: Acidobacteriota bacterium (assembly GCA_025350695.1). Lineage (GTDB taxonomy): Bacteria > Acidobacteriota > Terriglobia > Bryobacterales > Bryobacteraceae > JANXSF01. The sequence continues at coordinate 30,605 of JANXXI010000235.1, read as the reverse complement.
GAGTGCTCTGGACCATTATCGGGCGGTCCAAGCTCGTTGGACGGCTGTGTGGAAGAGTGTCCAGGGTAAACAATGGGCGAGGACTTATATCCATCCTGAGTATATGAATCACTATTCGCTGGATCAGATGCTGCAGCTTTATTCCTGGCACGGAAATCATCACTTAGCGCAGATCACCGGCCTAAAAGCCCGAATGAACTGGAAATAGCGATTGGAATTTTACCCTCAAACGAGCTTTTTCGCGCTCAAACAGTTAACCTGGATGGTGAGCAAATGCTTGTAAAAATTGGAGCTTCTAAACCCGCTGACTTTTCTGATCCCGTAGGTGTGCTGATAGGGTGCCACCGGAAGATTGAGGATCACGTCGGAGTGTTAGAAACTCTGACCGTGGCAGATAAGCCGGAACCGCTCAATCCAGAGCGTCGGGGCGCTTTAGAGCGCAGCTTAAACTATTTTCGGAACGCCGCCCCAAAGCATTCGTCCGATGAAGACGACAGCCTGTTCCCGCGACTGAAAAAGGCTAGCGGCATGAAGACCGTGATCGCCAAACTGGAGAAGCAACATGCACGGTTGCACGAATTGCAGGCTACTATAGAGCAGCTTGGCATGTTGTGGTCAGCGCGTGGCATTTTGAGTCCTTCGGATTGGACCCGGATGAAAACCGACGTGGAAGAATTGAGTTCTCTTTATAGCGAGCACATTCAAATTGAGGAGCATGATTTATTCCCCAAGGTTAGTGCATCGCTTTCCGCAGCGGAGTTGGCGGCGGTAGGTAAAGAGATGGCTGCCCGGCGTAAAGACTAGTATTTCCCAGATCCTGGCGAGGTCGTCTTGGGGGCCGAGCGCCGCTCACGGATCGGCCTAACTTGTCCTAATATTGGTGAATGGTTTCCTTGAAACGTAGGGTTCGGGATTGGCTTTGCTCATTGGCCTTCGTCACCGTTATTGGGTCCGCCTTGACGCTGGTGGGGGCTTGGATTGCCATCTCTTACCCTTTGCTGCGCTCTGCAATTCCCTTCCCTGAGCCACAGCGCCTGTTTGCCCTTGAGTCGCTGAAAAAAGGACAAGCCGGAGGGCTTAGTTGGATGGCTCTGGAGGATCTGCGGACTAGTTCGGTTCAGCATGTGGCGGGGTATTTACGCCGGACTTGGGGATTTCAGATAGAAGAGCATGGGCATGTGGAAGTGGTTCTTTCCCTTCAAATCACTGGCGAGTTTTTTGATGCGTTGGGCGTGCGGCCTGAGTTTGGTCAGCCCTTGACGCGTGATCATGAACAACCTGGGAATCAAAACTGGGTTTGGCTTTCGCGCGCAGCTTGGAGCAAGTTGCTGGGCGAGGCTCCATTTGAAAATCGGACCATCTGGATTAATTCGGCGGCCTATCGGGTTGCGGGAGTCATGCCTTCCTGGTTTGACTTTCCACAGGCGGGCGAGAGTCCGGAGATATACATACCGCTGAACCGTGCAGACTTTTGGCGTGACCGGGGCGCGGGCGGGCTTGGAGCAATTGCCAGGCTTGGGCCGACTGGACAGCCGGGGCAATTTCAAGCCGAGTTGGAGGCCAGGTCGAATGAACTCGCCGAACGGTTTCCGGTGACAAGTAGAGAGTTGAAATTCAGAGCGGGCGACTTGACGACAGCTCTGATTGGGGACCGAGTCAAACTGCTGTATTGGATGTGGGCTGCGATTGGGACGCTGCTGTTGATTTCCATTGCGAACGCCAGTGGGATTTGGCTCGCTCAATGGTTGAGGCAGCAACGCGCGGCGGGGATCCAACTTTGCCTGGGCGCATCCAAAAGGCAGGTACTTTTCGGGCAGGCGGCAGAGCTACTTTGGCTAGCTGCCGGCTGCGCGTTGTTTGGAATTGCCGGGACGGTTTTGCTTTTGGCTGCCTTGCGCGGCTCTCCGTTCCTGGGCCGCGAATTGGAGCAGCTTGAGTTATGGAACAAAGCCTCGCTCGACTGGTTCACGTGCTTGCTTGTGGGAATTGGGGCTATCCTTGCGAGTTTAACTGGAGGGATGGCTCCGCTGCTGACGCTGCGTGTTGAGGAGCTGTGTGCCTCAGTTTTGTCGAACAGTCGGACGGCGACTGCGAGCCACTCGAATCGGCTGCGCTTTCGGCTCGCCGTGGTTCAGCTGACGTTGACGGCAACGCTGGGCTATGCGGGGATTCTGATTTTCCGCAATGTGCAGGGACTGCTGACCGCTGATCGTGGTTTTCGGACTGAGCAGATTCTAATTTCGGGGATCGGTATATCGGAGACGACCTACAACACCGATCCGAAGATGATTGAGTTTCATCGGCGGGTGATTGAACAATTGGAGCGGATCCCTGGAGTAACGGGGGCGGCCGGCGGCTCGTCGATGCCGGTTAGCAGCGGGCGTACGCGATTTTTGTTGGACGATGAAAGTGCGCCACGAGATCAACAGAGGGTGGCGCAGTTCGGCATAGCCAGTCCAAGTCTGTTGCGGATGTTATCTATTCCGATTCTTACGGGCAGAGATTTCGATGATACGGACCGATGGGGGGCAACGAGGGCGGCTGTGGTGAATCAGGCATTCGTTGAAAAGTATCTTGCGGGAAGATCTCCGTTGGGGCGCAAGCTTCGGGTGAGTTTTTACAACGGCTTCGCGATGAAGCCGTATGAGGAACATGTGATTGTCGGCGTGATGGGGAATACACGAAATCGGGATTTGACGTTGGAGCATGAACCGCAGATTCTTATCACCTCGAACCAGGTCGCAATGGAAGGGCTGACGTATTTTATGCGCAGGGGTTTGGGGGCGGATCAAATGAAGAACGCCGTGGCCGAGGCGGTGTGGCGCGTGGACCCGGAGATCCAACGGGTTGGAGTGAGACCTCTGGCCGCGCATGTGGAAAAATCGCTGGCTGGGCGGCGGGCTCTGGTGCAATTGTTGGGGCTTTTTGGAGTGCTTTCCTCAATCATCGTGGGATTTGGGTTGGCTTCGAGCTTGGCGGCGACATTCACCGAACGGAGGGGAGAGATGGGAATACGATCGGCTTTGGGGGCAGCGCCAGCGCGGCTGGTTTTGGAAGCAGTGCGCTGGGGAATGCTTGCGGTGGCTGCCAGCTGGGCGATTTCGCTTGCCGCATCCGTGGCCCTGAGCAAAGTTCTGGTGCTGAACAACACTCCGTTACCTTGGGACTGGGCGAGTTGGTTGGCGGCGGCGGCGTTGCTGGGCTTGATTGGGATTCTGGCGGCGTACTGGCCGGCGCGGCAGGCAGCTAGGACGGATCCGGCAGCTATGATGAGGCTGGGATAGCGAATTATTTCACGCCAGGCCTAGTGACTACTGGATTCTTGATTGGCGCGACTGAACGCAAGAAGGCGAAGATTGCGGTTCGTTCGGTGCACTGGCTCTCGGCAAGCCTCGCACGCCGCGACTTGAGAGTCGCACGCCGACGGAGCGTCGGCCAAAACTAAGGAACAGCCGATTTTTCATCTTAAGCTACCATTGAATGGTGATTTTCTACTTGCATGGTTTCGCCTCAACCCCTGCGTCGAAGAAGGCTCGCTTTTTCGCCGAGCGGCTGAAAGCGATGGGGGAAGACGTCGTCATTCCGGCGCTTGACGGCGGGGATTTTTACAACCTTACTCTTACCGGTCAATTGAAAATGATTGAAGAGCAGGCGCAGGGAGCTCCAATCTCGTTGATCGGGTCGAGCATGGGCGGTTACCTCGCCGCCTTATATGCGGAACGGCATCTGGAAGTGCGGCGAGTTGTGTTGATGGCGCCCGCATTTGGATTTGCTCGACGGTGGCCCTTACGATTGGGGCAGCAGGTGACGGACGCCTGGCAACGCGAAGGGAGCATGGAAGTTTTCCACTACGGATACAACCAACTGAAGCGAGTGCGCTACAAGTTGCTCGAAGACGGACTGCAGTACGCCGACTTTCCGAACTTTGGGCAACCGGCCCTGATTTTTCATGGCAAGCATGATGACGTGGTTCCCGCTTCTTTTTCTGTGGAGTTCGCGAAAAAACATGAGAACGCGGAGTTGCATGTGTGGGAATCGGACCACGAATTGGTTAGCGTGTTGGAACCGATGTGGGAGCGGGTACGGACGTTCCTGGCGTAATTTCCAGCAAGCTTGGGGTTCTGCAGCCTATCAGGGAGTTTTGAAAGGTGAAGGAGCCAATTCCGCCTAGAAGAAAAGAGGCAAAAGATCCGGAACTGCCGGGCGACCCGCCGGGGAGCAATCCTAAGGATTGGGCTTCGGAGATCGTTTGGCCTAGCTTAACAGCGTCGTCCAGTTGCTTCAGTCTTGCTTTTTGAACGTCGGTTAGGACGGAGAGGCTGCTGACCGGAACAGCTGTGGCGGCGGCGCGAAGTTCCCGGCAGATTACTTCCAGCTCCAAATAGCGAACGCCCAGGGCCATGGCGTCAAGGTTGGGCTTGGCTGTTTCCTGGTTGATCTCCAAATTCACTTGATCCGCCCGTTCTTGTTTGGTCTGGGAAATGCGATTGTACTGCGCATTGATGGCGAGCACCTTGCCGTATTGATCGTTAGTTAGACCAATAAACTGTTTTATGCCGGCAAAGGGGTCGGGTGCGTCGATGGGTAATGGAGGCAGAGGCGATTGGGCATGACCGGCGATTGCAAAGGCGCACAGTATCGAATAGCGAATGAATAGGGCGATGAATTTCATTGTTGCTTGCTCGCATCAGAGTTTGAGAGCGGTAAAAGGACAGGGGATATTAGGCCACCCGTCGTAGTTCGACAACCGGGAAAGTAAGATGAGGGCTGCGGGAAGGCAATTTGAAAACCAGAGGTGTCAAACCAGCGGGCAGATCCTAATCCGACACCCGGCAACAAGCCCAATGACTGAGCTTGCGAAATAATGGGAGCGAGTTTGGCAGTGTCTTCCAACTGCTTCAGCTTGATTTTTTGAGGATCGGTTAGCACAGCTAGGCTGCTTGTGGAAATCCCGGCTGCGGCCCTCTGCATCTCACGGCAGATCACTTCTAATTCAAGATAGCGAACCCCAAGAGCTGTAGCGTCGAGGCTCGGCCTGGCTGTCTCCTGATCAATTTCCTGATTCACCTGGTTCACCCGGCCCAATTTATTCTGCACGAGAAGTTGATATTGGGCTTGAATCGAATTGAGCTTCGAAGACTGATCCGCGGTGAGGTCGAGAAACTGTTTGACTTCTGCGTAGGGATCGTAAGGAAACGGACGAACTTGCGCCCACGCGGCCGCCATTGTTGTGCCCATTAAGACTAGTTTCAGAAATTGTTTGGCCGCCATATCTCGATCCTACACTCTTTTCGCTCATTGGGAAGGCTCAATTGTTGTAACCGATCCTATACAATGCCTATGTACAGCCATGAAGTTCGCACTTTTGATTACAACGCTATTCGGTACGCTATCAGGCGCGCAGCAGTTGGAGTTTAACCGCGACATCCGACCCATCCTGTCCGATAAGTGCTTCTTTTGTCATGGCCCTGATCAGGCGAATCGTAAGTCGAAATTAAGGCTTGATACGGAAGCTGGGGCCGCCTACCTGGACAAGAGAGTATTCGTTGAGCGAATCAAAGCGGAGAAGCCGGCGATGCGGATGCCTCCTATTTACTCCGGTAAAACTTTATCCGTCGGCGAAATCGCAACCTTGGAACGCTGGGTTGCGCAAGGCGCGCAGTGGGAAAAGCACTGGTCGTTCGTGGCTCCTAAACGGAGAACGCCCCCTTCGGTTGAGATGGCAGGGTGGGTGGGCAATCCCATCGACAGCTTCGTGTTGGCTCGACTGGAACAGAACGGACTGAGGCCTGCGCAACCATCAGATCGAGGCCGGCTCTTGCGTCGGGTGACTTTTGACCTAACGGGACTGCCTCCGACTCCAGCCGAGGTGGATGCCTTCATGGCCGATACAACACCGGGGGCGTATGAGCGGGTTGTGGACCGGTTGCTTAAGTCATCGCGATTCGGCGAGCGGATGGCGATCCGCTGGTTGGACGCGGCGCGGTACGCCGATACGCAAGGTTATCAGAGCGACGGGGAACGCGTGATGTGGCGATGGCGCGACTGGGTGATTGATGCGTTCAACGCCAACAAACCATACGATCAGTTTTTGACCGAACAGTTGGCTGGAGATCTTCTGCCAAACGCCAGGAGGGACCAGATCATCGCGACGGGATTTAATCGCAACCATCGGGGGAATTCCGAAGGCGGAATTATTCCTGAGGAGTATGCGGTTGAATATGTGGTGGACCGAGTGGACACGTTTTCGACTGTGTTCCTGGGTCTGACGGCTGGGTGCGCCCGTTGCCATGATCACAAGTACGATCCTCTGACGCAGAAAGAATATTACCAACTCTATGCGTTCTTTAACAACATTGGTGAATGGGGACGGTACGTCAAGTATGGGAACACGCCGCCTTACATTGCTGCCCCGACGAAGGAGCAGGAAAAGGAGTTAACCGAGCTGGAAGCGCGGCATGCGGATGCGCGGAAGAAGTGGGAGCAGACGCGGCCGGTGGTTGCGCAGGCGGAAAAGCGTTGGGCAGAGGAAGCTTCCAAATCGAACGAGGGGATCGAGTGGATGCCGGGGCGAGCTTTGCAGACTCAGATGAAATTGACCGGCGCGGAAGGACGGTTCGACGGGAAGCGGGAAATTAGCGCGGGCCTGCAGACAGGCGGCTTTGGATATTTAGATAAGTTCACTGTGTCGTTGTGGATGAAGCCGGAGGCGGCGAACGGAGCCGTTTTCGCGCGGGGCAAGGACACGTCGGAAGAGCTTGGGTACGGCTTGTACCTGATCAGTGGCAAGCTGCAATTTCATATGACGCAGCGGTGGCTGGATGATGCTCTGCGCGTGGAGACGGAGCAGCCATTGGCTCTGAACCAGTGGCATCACGTGACTGTTCGCTATGATGGGACGCGGCTGGCTTCGGGTGTTCATATTTATGTGGATGGGAAACAGGCGAAGTTGAAGACGTTGCTGGACATGTTGAACCAGTCGTTCTTTGCGACCGCGCCGTTCCGCATCGGCGGTGGATCGGGGATGCGCTTTACGGGCGAGATTCGAGATGTACGCGTGTTTATGGCGGCCCTCCATGAGGAGGAGATCCAATCTTTAGCGCCCCGGGAATCGGTGAATGAGATTTTGGCGATTGCCGCACCGAATAGGAGCGAAGCTCAGCGGGCGAAACTTTCCGCTTACTTCATTCAGAATGTCGCGGCGGCTCAGTTGCGATCGGCTTGGAGCAACGCCTTTGCGTTGGGTGAAGCATTGACGAAGCTGAGAGAATCGTTACCTTCAGTGATGGTGATGCAGGAGCTGCCGAATCGTCCCGACACGCATGTTTTGATTCGGGGAGCTTATGACCGGCCTGGGGCGAAGGTGGATCGCGGCGTTCCCGCAGCTCTACCGCCATTGCCCGCCTCGGCTACTGTGAATCGGCTGGCATTGGCAAAGTGGCTTACTGCAGCCGAACACCCGTTAACTTCGCGCGTCGCTGTGAATCGAATGTGGCAGATGGTTTTCGGCGTCGGGATCGTGAAGACGGTGGAAGACTTCGGGTCACAGGGAGAATGGCCATCGAACCCGGAACTGTTGGACTGGTTGGCGACGGAATTCGTCAGGACGGGCTGGGACGTGAAGGGGATGATTAAGACGATGGCGATGAGTTCGACGTATAAGCAAAGCTCGCGGGCATCGGACGAATTGATTGCGAGGGACCCGGAAAATCGGTTGCTCGCTCGTGGGCCTCGGCAGCGTTTGGCGGCGGAGATGGTGCGCGATCAAGCGTTATCCGCCGCAGGTCTTTTGGTGGAGAAGACGGGTGGGCCTTCCGTGAAACCTTATCAGCCAGCGGGTTTATGGAAAGAGCTATCGAATGACGGCGATTATGTAGCGGATAAGGGCGAGGGGCTTTACCGGCGCAGTTTGTACACCTATTGGAAACGAACCATTCCGCCGCCTTTCATGATGAACTTCGATTCAGCGGGGCGCGAGGCGTGCACCGTTAGAGAGACGCGAACTAATACGCCGTTACAGGCATTGAACTTGATGAATGATGTGACCTATCTAGAGGCGTCGCGCAAGTTGGCGGAACGGATGATGTTGGAAGGTGGACCGGATGCAGGAGCGCGGATTGGCTATGGGTTTAAGCTGCTGCTTGCGCGCGCGCCGAGTGGGCGGGAGATGGAGATTCTGCGGTCTAGTTTCGACCGGGCTCGCGATCGTTTTCAGACGAAACCGGGCGACGCCGTGGCGCTTTTGAAGCAAGGCGATTCAATAGTGAATGGGGCATTGGACAAAACGGAACTTGCGGCTTATGCACATTTGGCGAGCCTGATTCTTAACTTGGATGAAGTGGTATCGAAGGAGTAACGAGATGCAGCGGGCGCGGATTAATTTGCAAGTTACACGGCGGCAGTTATTTGGCCGGGCGGCAGGTGGCATTGGCGCGACGGCGCTGGCGAGTCTTTTGCATGGTGAGACGCCGGGGGCTGGTCCACATTTTGCTCCGAAAGCAAAGCGCGTTATCTATTTGTTTCAGTCAGGTGCGCCTTCGCAGATCGAAACGTTTGATTACAAGCCGCTGCTGAAAAAGCTGCATGGATCGGAACTGCCGGATTCGATTCGGCAGGGGCAGCGGCTGACGGGCATGACGTCCACACAGGCTAGCTTTCCGGTGGCGCAACCGATTTTCGACTTCAAGCAACATGGACAATCAGGGGCTTGGGTTAGCAGCTTGTTGCCGCATACGGCGAAGGCTGTGGATCAACTGAGTTTCATCAAGTCGATGAACACCGAGGCTATCAATCACGACCCGGGCGTAACATTTTTCCAAACTGGCTTTCAGATCGCGGGGCGGCCCAGTATTGGCTCCTGGCTCGACTATGGGTTAGGGAGCGAGAATCAGGATTTGCCGGCTTTCGTGGTGATGGTCTCGCAGGGCACGGGACGCAGCGCTGATCAACCGTTGTATGACCGCCTATGGGGCAGTGGATTCTTGCCCAGCAAGTATCAGGGGGTTAAGTTTCGCTCGCAGGGCGATCCGGTGTTGTACTTGTCAAACCCTGAGGGCATTAGTGGGGGCGACCGGCGGCAGTTCATTGACGACTTGGCGCAGTTAAACCGCATCAAGCAGGACGAATTTCACGATCCCGAAATTACTACGCGCATCGCGCAATATGAAATGGCGTTCAAGATGCAGAGTTCGGTGCCTGAGTTAACGGATGTATCGAAAGAGACTGCGGCGACGTTCGATCTTTATGGGCCGGAGTCGCGCAAGCCAGGTACGTTTGCGGCTAACTGCCTTTTGGCTAGGCGGCTCTCTGAGCGTGGCGTCAGGTTTGTGCAGTTGTTCCATCGTGGGTGGGATCACCATACGACACTGGCCCCGGCGATTCGGGGGCAATGCTATGACGTGGACCAGGCTTCGGCTGCCTTAGTGCAGGATCTGAAAGAGCGCGGTTTACTAGATGAAACGCTGGTGGTTTGGGGTGGTGAGTTTGGCCGGACGGTTTATTGCCAGGGCAAATTCACACCGGAAGAATATGGCCGCGATCATCATCCGCGCTGTTTTAGCATGTGGATGGCCGGCGGAGGCATCAAGCCAGGCGTCACGTACGGAGAGACGGACGATTACAGCTACAACATTGTGAAGGATCCGGTAAGCGTGCACGATCTTCATGCTACTTTGTTGCATTGCCTGGGTATCGATCATACGAAGCTGACGTTCAAATTTCAGGGCAGGCATTTCCGATTGACTGATGTACACGGGCGGGTGGTTAAGGATTTGCTGGCGTAGGACGGCAGACGCCGGAACCAAAAAAATTGCCCGCCTCTAATTCGCTTTGACGGCGGACAAGAGAGCGGGCCTCGCAGGAAGAAATTTGAGTAATGGAATGAACGAGTGCGAAAGCTGTTAAAAACTTAGAAGCGGCGTTGGAACGATTCGTAGCCGGCAGCCCTTAGATTCTGCTGCATCGCACGGCGGGAGTCATCATCTTGTAACGGTCCAAGTAGGACTCGCCGGGTATCGGCGGTTTCACCGCTGGTGGCGAATGTTTTAAAGCCTTTTGCCTCAAGGGCGTTGCGGAACGTACTTAACTGAGTTGCCTCAACGTGTCCGACTTGAACGTACCATTTACCGGGAGTTGGAACCTCACTCCCAAGAGTCACGGCAGGCTTGGCCGGGAGTGCTGATACGGCCACCTTAAGCGGGGCCGGCGTTACTGGCAGAGCGACGGGAGCAGTCTCTTGCGGCCGCGTTAATGTTCTGGATTCTTGTACTCTTGGAGAATCCACAACGATCGGGCCAGACTGCCGTATTTGGGGACTTCCGTTCGAGCGGGCAATAGTCATCGCTCTACCGGCAAGGTAGGCGATGCAAGCCACGAGGCCGATCATTAAGGTCATGCCCATAACAATGGTCACTAACCGCTTGTTGGTTTGAACCAGGTCCACTGTCGAAGCCTCAACCTGCGCGGAGTTCGCAGTCTGGCTGGGGGCTGATGGGAGCGGATTGGCTAGATAAGAATTGATATCCACTACATTTTCCGGGGCGCTTGAGTTGAACATTTCTGCCTCACTGAGTACTCTATCGTCGCCTTAGGGAATTGACTTTAGCTCTTCGGGAAAAAAAGTTTGGATCCCCGGGGTTTTCCTTATGAGCTAAAATTTAGGCAATGGACATCTTCGACGAAATTGTGCGTCTTCGCAAATTGGGGCAGAAGTGCGCAGTAGCAACAATTGTTCAAGTAAATGGCTCCATTCCCAGCTATGAAAGCGCAAAGATGGTGGTGCGGGAAGACGGATCCATGGCGGGGACAATTGGCGGCGGATGCGTGGAAGCGGAGGTTTGGAATGCCGCGCGAGAAGTAATCGCGTCCGAACGGCCGAAGCAAATGAAGTTCTCTTTGGGGCAGGACGCGGCATACGACAATGGCTTAATATGCGGAGGGCAGTTGGAAATTTTTATTGAACCAGTGGTTCCCAATCCGAAAGCTTTCATTTTTGGCGCCGGGCACATATCGAAGAGCCTATCTAAGGTGGCAAATCTAGCGGGCTTCGCCAGTATCATTGTGGATAACCGTGAAACTTACGCTAACAAGGATCGCTTTCCGGAAGCGGAAGAAGTGCTGGCCGAAGAGTATTCGGACGTATTTCCGAAGTTGGATATTCGCGATACCAGCTACGTCATCATCGTTACCCGCGGTCACCGCGACGATATGCTGGTTTTGCAATGGGCCGTGAATACGCCCGCCCGCTACATTGCCATGATTGGGAGCCGCCGCAAGGTACTTAGCGTCATAAAAGAGCTGGAACGGGAAGGACTACCGCATGGAGCTTTTGAGCGGATCCATGCGCCCATGGGATTCGAGATTGGCGCTATCACACCGGAAGAGATAGCCGTTTCGGTTGTGGCTGAAATGATCGCCGTTCGTCGCCAACCCAGTGCTGATTGGCGTAAGCTCTCGAAGTCGGTTTTCTCGGGTCAGGAAGCCCGGGCATTGTCAAAGTGAATTGTACCGGCGTGATACTGGCTGCAGGCGCGTCCTCGCGGATGGGGCAGCCAAAAGCACTGCTGCCCTTCCGAGGGGAAACTTTTCTTGACAGATTGATAGGCCTGTTTGGGGAGCGGTGCTCGGAAGTTGTGGTGGTGGCGCGACGCGAGCTTGACATCTCCTCCCTGAAACGAAGTGCGCAATTCGTCACAAACGAAGATCCGGAACGTGGAATGCTAAGTTCGCTCCAATGTGGTCTGGCTGCTGTTTCAGAGACGGCTGACGCGGTGCTTTTCTGTCCGGTCGATTATGCGCCGGTTGAAGCGGATTCAATTCGCCGCGTAGCAGATGAATTCAATGGCGTTCTAACGCTGCCAAGCTACAAAGGAAAACGTGGGCATCCCTGCATGATATCGCGCGGGCTGGTACAGGAGTTATTGGCATTACCCGTTACGGCATCGGCAAAGGAAGTTATACACTACCATCTTGGAGAAGCCAGTCTAATCGCAGTTGACGACAAGCGGACGGTTGAGGATATCGACGATCCCGCAACTTACCGGCAGCTATTAACGGAAGAAGCGCTGCATGTCAAAGGGTAAGATTGCCGCATTGCTGTTGGCCGCGGTGCTTGCCGTGGTGGCATATGCTCCGTTCTATCAAGGAGCCGATCAATTTCGACCAGCGATACAATCTAGGCTTGAATCTGCGCTGCAGCGCAAGGTGGAATCAGGCCCTGTGCGATTTAGCTTGTGGTCCGGGCCGGCAATCACAGTTTCAGATGTTGTGATTCATGACGACCCTAGATTTGGAATTGAGCCGGCGGCCTATGTCACGACGCTTACAATCCGTCCCAACTTGTGGAAACTCTTTCGCGGGCAGGTTGAGATCAAGAGCCTTCGATTGGAAGAGCCCAGCCTGAATTTGGCGCGCGGCGAACAAGGTGGATGGAATTGGAACGCATTTCTTCCCTCCCCTGGGGCAGCTCCGGTGGCCCACATTTTCCCTGACATTGAGGTGCAGGGTGGCCGCGTGAACTTTAAGTTGGCCAACCACAAATCTGTTTTCTACTTTACGGCCGTTGATGGGGTAGTTACGCTTTCGCCAGATTCGGATGGGGCATATTCCGTGAGGTTCACGGCGTCCCCGGCGCGAAGCGACAAACCCGCCCAGGCCTTCGGACAGTTTCGAAGCCGCGGCCGCTTTTGGCTTCCGGAAAGCTCGGAACCGAAACTCGATATTACTTTCGATTTGGAGCGGAGTTTTCTCGAGGAAATCCTGCGCCTGACAACGGGGCGTGATTTCGGATTGCACACGGTGCTGACGTCGCGTACACGATTGGAGGGACCTCTTTCCAATATCGGCGTTACTGGCCGTGTAGAGGTGGGAGAGATTCCGCGCTGGGCGATTTTGCCTGGATCTGGAAGTCAATGGGTGGTGAATTATAAGGGCGTGATCGACTATAAAGCGCAGCAAGTTGCGATCGCAACGGATCCGCCCGCAGCTAGTAAACGGCCGGTTGGCTTGCGCTTCCGGGCTGAGAACTTTCTTGGCCAACCGAACTGGGGGCTCCTCGCGGACTTCGCATCCATACCAATGGAACCATTTCCCGGATTCGCCAGGGCCGTGGGCATTGCGCTGCCGGCGAGCTGGAAGTTGCGAGGTACGGCGACAGGCGTGGTCGGCAGTTCCTCACGACATGGCCTGAACGGATTACTGGCGGTTCGGGATGCGGCAATTGCCATGGGAGACGAGCCGGAAGTGGTTCTGGCCCAGGCGGATTTGTTGTTCGAAAACGGCAAACTCGCGTCACGAAATTCACGATTGGAAATGGCCCGAGAGCAATCGGTAGTGGTGGATGCTGAATATAACTTTGCGCAACCGCTTTGGACTTATAACTGGGAAACCAAACTGTTGGACGTTGCTAATACCGAAAAATTGCGGGGCCTGTGCGCCGCACCTCCAGTGCCGTGGCTGTCGGCTTGGAAGAACGGATCCTGGGGCGGAACTTTGGCTCTGCCGCCGGTCAGCGGCGAGGAACAACAGTGGCAAGGGCATTTGGACTTCAAGAATGTGCAAACGAGAATTCCGGATTTGGCCGTTCCGCTTTTGTTGCATCTTGGGTCGCTCGACATCGCGCCAGGCCGGATTCGGCTGGTTACGCAAGATGCGCAGGTTGGAGGCTTGCGATGGAGTGGAGAGTTTCGCGAAGATCCTAAACACGGAACATTTTCATTACAGGTTCCGACGGCTTCCGTCCCGGAGATAGAAGGTATCCTGGAGCCGCTTTTGCAGAGGAAACGCAGCTTTCTGGCGCGAACGTTGGCGTTCGGCAAGGCGAAGATTCCTGAGTGGGCGGCAGCGCGGCGCGTGGATGGGGATTTCACTGTCAGCAAGTTTAAAGTAGGACTTGAGGAGTTGGAAGAAGTGAAGGGTCGAGTGGCTTGGCGTGGGGCGAAGGTGCAGGTAACAGATCTTCGGTATAATTCAGCGGCGGGGCCGATTCGGGGCAAGGCTGTGTTGGATTTGGCGGCCCCCAATACGGGGTTGAAGGTGGAGAAACAGTAGAAAGGCTATATTGGCTCTGAACCACAGACCGTCAAAATAGTATTCAAGAAAGCCTTTAGTTCAGGACAGGCGTCCGCGGCGATCTTCAAATCCTTGCCTTCCAGAATTTTCTTGGCATCTCTGGTTTTGATGTAGTCCCTCGTTCCAGCACCAATTCGGAACAGTTCCTTCAGATGCCACGACGGCGGATGGTTGTGATTCACCGATTCCGGCGCGCCAGTGGGAGCGTTCTTGGTGTGTTTGGCAAGCTTCTTGATATCCTCCCAATAGGGAAGCAGCCAAGCTTCGAAATCATGTTGGGCGGCATGTGGAAAAAATTTGCTATTGTTCCCTGCCCAATTCTTCATCTTCTGTTTGGCGTCGGCAGCGTCTGTGAAATCACCAGTGCCGGTATAAACATCAGTGAGGGCGATTACGTAATTGTTTCCATCGTGAAGCAGGTTCTCAACGCAACGTTTCAGCTTTTCTTCTTTGGGGATTCTGCCGTCATACTTGATGGACCGCAGTTTTGGCATCGGTCCCTGATGGCGGTTACTGATAAACTGCCTCACGAAGGGCAGGAATACCTTTTCTGTTTGACCCTCCACCAAGATCGCGATCCTCATGCCCTTGCTCCGAGCCTTCCGTTGCGCCACAATTCGTCGAGAGTGTAGTCTTTCAACCACTCCTCAATATCCAACTGATCCGCGCGCGTGAGGTTCGAGGTTCCGTCTTCGGCGGTATCCATAACAACGACCTCATCCGGGTTCAAGAAACTGATCAACCGGTCGGAATGGGTTGCAATCACCAATTGCGTCCGTCTTGAGGCTTCCCGAAACAAGTCAGCTAGTAGACTGAGCAACTCCGGGTGAAGGCTCACTTCGGGCTCATCGAGAAGAGTGATGGCGGTGAGTCCGGGGCTTTGAAGTAATGTTGCCAGCCATAGGAAGCGCAACATCCCTTCTGAAAATTGGTGAAGGTAGATAGGTTTGGAAAAAGCAGAATCGCGCCATGTCATGGTAATTGTACCCGCGGCGACCGGCGGGAAATCGAGTCGCTTGAATGAGGGGAAGGCGGACTTTAGCGCGTCTTCGATGGCTTCAAACCTGTCTGGTTCGGCCTCACGAAGATAGTAGAGGCAAGTGACCAAGTCCTCTCCATCCTTGCCTGGTAGTTCGGCCGGACGCATGGCTTGTGGCAAACGGACAGGGGAACGTGGATCTACATTGAGGACATGGTAAAAAGTCGAAGAAGAAAGTTTTTGCCTGAATTCTTCCGGTTCACGGAACATCTTTGGAACCTGGAAAAGAGATGTCTCGCGGGGATTGTGTTCCCAAGTAGGTTGAACTAAATTGTTTTTCACGACCTCAAAATACTTAATATTTGTACCTCTGGAATCAATGTGAAGAAAGGGACTAAGTCTTTTCGGACTCTTTTGAAAGAGCTTCTCTTGCGATATCTGGTAAGCATTTGCCTGTGTTACCAAGCTTAGTTCGTAGACAAGAGGTTCGTGTCCAGGTACAAGTCTCGAGATACTCAAATCAATCGAATCGGCACGGTCATAAGTCATCATCGACGCCAGGCCGGACATCCGATTAATAGTCTTCTCCAAATTGCCATTTGAAGCTTCCGCGAGGAGGGCAAGCGCCTCGAGAAAAGAGGATTTCCCAACGCCGTTGGCTCCAATAAGAACATTGACGCCTTTCAAGTCAAAATCGATGTTGGCGAGTCGCCGAAATCCACGAATTTTCAAGTTCTCGAAACTTTGGGGGTCTGACACAGGTCTTATTATCCGACTACCCCACCACGCGCCGCACATCAATTTTTTCCCAACGCCATTCCCCCAACCCCAGTGCCCCCGCTATCTCCACATGCTCCGGTTGCCTACGAAGGAAGGTGCTGAACTTGTCTGGCAAGTCCGTAGCCACCGACTTCATTCCCATCTGCTCGCGCTTGGCGTCCAGCGCCCGCCAGCCGACGTGATCAAGCGCCACTGGGTCGGTGGCGAAATAGATTGTGTTGTGATCCCAAACAAACTGAGGCTTTGCGCCAGGCCCGCCGTGATACAGCCCCTTCACCCCATCCAGAATATGCAGCACTGCCTTGTTGCGAATCACCGGCAACGATACGGATGCGGGAATGAAGGCTCCGCAGGCATTCAATGTACTGGTGGCATGGCTGCGGTTCACGTTGTTCACAAGGCCGTGGCTCATATTCTTAAGCGCCATGGTTATGCCCGCGGACTGGTGATCTTTCAGCACGCAAAGGTTGATCATTTTGTCCACATGCTTGGTGATGAACTCAGCAGCGTAGGAACGGCGATTCTCAGAATCGTCCGCATCCTCACCGGGTAGAGTCAACGGCAACTCGAAAAAGTGATCACGATCATACCCAAGAATGTTTTTCTGGACGTTCTCATATTTTTCCGCCGCATGCATCCAACGCACGCCATCGGGTAACCACTTGTCAAAGCCCGCCTCCAGGAACTCCACTTTGTAGCGGTCATAGCAGACGATGTCCTGCGCCTTCACGCCACAATCCTTGAGCGCCGCGATAATGTGATGCAACACCTCGGGCGAAGAAATTACGTGAGGGCGGCCCACGGGGTTCAACTTGATACCCACGACGTCGCCCGGCTGAAACAGCAATCGCCAGGTATCCAGGTGCCCACCAGCGTCGCCAAGGGCAGTCATGCCGCGCTTCATCATCGAGGAAATTGCGTCTCTCTGATAGACGTTTTCAATGATCGCACTAGGATGTTCCACGGCAACCACACGCCCACGAAACGGTCCAGGCATGGAAAGCTTACTATGCGCTGGCGCCTTCGACGTGTGTTTTGTGTCGCAAGCCAACTGAATTGTGCTTGCCGCAACTCCGGCGGAAGCCAGCCAGTGGCGCCTTGTCATGCAGAGTGGCCTCATCCTAACCCTCCTTCAAATACTTCTTGCATTCTCTCATTTTGCCTCGCGAAAAGGCATTAGGCATAGTAGGGCAACTTCGGTTACGCTAATACAGAAACATGCCTAAACAAGTGATCCTAATTGCTAGCGGTGACCTGCGCCCCGCCGCTAATCAAGTTTGTTGGCCCGCCCAGGAAAAAGTCGAAGCCGCAGTGACTGGAGCCGTTGAAAAGCTCGGTTACAAGGTGCGTCGCGGACATCCTTACATCGCGGCTCAAAAACATGGGTTCATCGATTCGCAGAAATACGGGATGGAAGTATTCCGCAACATTCCGCCTGACGCCCCGCTACTTGTGGTGGAGGCAGTCTGGCAATTTAGCCATCATGTTCTGGCTGGACTCACCACTCATAAAGGCCCCATCCTCACCATCGCCAACTGGAGTGGCCAATGGCCAGGGCTCGTGGGGATGCTCAATTTGAATGGATGCCTGACAAAAGCGGGAGTCAACTATTCCACTCTTTGGAGTGAAACTTTCGCCGACCCTTTTTTCTTGAACGGCTTGCAGAAGTGGCTGGGAACCGGAAAACTATCCCACAACTTAAGGCACGCCACGCCTCTATCAAAATTGACGATTCCAGCGGCCGCCGAAAAAACAGGGCGGACAATGGCAACGGAACTGAAGCGGGACAAGGCCATTATGGGGGTCTTCGACGAGGGTTGCATGGGAATGTACAACGCCATTATTCCCGACGAACTGCTGCACAAAACTGGTGTATTCAAAGAGCGGCTTAGTCAATCGGCTCTTTTCGCCGCCATGCAATTGGTCTCCGATTCTGAAGCTCTAACCGCTCGGCTGTGGCTTGAAAAACGGGGCATGCGTTTTGTCACGGGAAAGAATGAGGCCACCGAACTCACCGACGGGCAGATTGTTGAGCAACTGAAAATGTACATCGCGGCGGTCCGCATAGCCGACGAATTCGGTTGCGCCACCATTGGCATTCAGTACCAGCTTGGGTTGAAGGATCTGACTCCGGCATCAGACTTGGCCGAAGGGCTACTGAACAATATGGATCGGCCACCGGTGTTCAGCGCCGATGGCAAGCGTGAACTGTTTGCCAATGAAATGTTGCCGCACTTCAACGAGGTTGACGAATGCGCCGGCCTGGACGGCTTTGTCACCTACAAAGTTTGGCGAAAACTGGGATATCCTCCGGAAAATACCCTGCACGACGTTCGGTGGGGCGAGGAATTCAACGGTGAATTTGTCTGGGTGTTCCTGATTTCGGGCGCAGCGCCCCCTGCCCACTTTGAAGGTGGCTACGCTGGAACCACTAGCGAACGGCAACCACCGATGTATTTTGCAAAGGGCGGCGGTAGCGTGAAAGGCTGCTCGAAAGCGGGCGAAATCGTCTGGAGCCGCGTCTATGTGGACAACGGCAAACTTAAGATCGACTTGGGCCGTGGCAAAGTTGTGAAATTGCCCAACGAAGAAACCGATCGCCGTTGGCAGCTGACCACCCCGCAATGGCCGATCATGCACGCTGTCTTATACGGTGTGTCACGAGATCAATTGATGGCCAAGCACAAAGCCAATCATATTCAAGTAGTTTACGGACCAACGGCTGCCGCTGCCAATCGGGCTCTTGCGGTAAAGGCGGCGTTGTTCCGTGAATTAGGAGTGGAAGTAACTATCTGCGGCAACCATCACGGGCTGTAGAATCAATCTACTCACCTACAACGTTATACTTTAGTGATGCGAGTTGGAATCATAGGCACAGGCGCTATTTCGAATATGCACGCCCGTGCCCTTAAGAACATTGGCTACGAGCTGACCGTCTGCACAGACGTTTTTCCGGAAGCAGGCAAGAAGTTCGCCGAGACGTACGGCTGCGAATTTGTACCCACCTACGAAGAACTTTGCCGTCACCCAAAAGTGGATTACGTCGATGTTTGCACGTTCCCGGATTTTCGACTGCAGCCGATTGAAATTTGCGCGGAATCGAAGAAGCACGTGCAGGTGCAAAAGCCTATTTCCGTCTCGCTTGAGACCGCGCACAAAATGGTGGCCACTGCCAAAAAGGCCGGGATTATACTAGGCGTCGTAAGCCAACATCGCTTCGATGATTCCTCGCGTTTTCTGAAAAAGGCTCTTGCCGATGGGCGGTTAGGAAAGATCCTGCAGGCCGATGCCTATGTTAAGTGGTACCGTTCCGCTGCTTATTATTCGCGCCCCATTAAAGGCAGTTGGGCGACGGAAGGCGGCGGCGCAATGATTAACCAGGCCATCCATCAGATCGACATATTGTTGTGGCTTGTGGGCCGCGTGAAGGAGGTTGTCGGGTCCTGGCAACTGGGTGCGCTGCACAGCATTGAATCAGAAGACGTGGTAAACGCCATGATGCGCTTTGAGCATGGAGCGACGGGAATCATTACGGCATCCACCGCCATGTGGCCCGGTTATAGCGAGCGAGTTGAGATACATGGCGCGAAGGGCACGGCCATCATCACGGGCGATAAGTTGACAGCTTGGGACGTGCAGGATGATTCCGGCCCGACTGCCCCCGTTGAAACCTCTGTGGAATCCGGCGCAAGTGATCCTATGGCCAGTCCGCTGACTCCGTTTGAACGGCAATTCCTCGATTTTGGCAATGCCTGCAAGACAGGTGGCACGCCTCTGGTTTCCGGAGAAGAAGGGCTACGGGCGCTTGAGTTGGTGCTGGCCACGTATCAATCCTGCCGTGAAGACCGCAAAGTTGTGCTGGGGAACTAGCCAGTCATGCACAGAGTTCGCGTACCCGCCTCCAGCGCCAATCTCGGCCCCGGATTCGACGCTTTGGGTTTAGCCCTTGGAGTGTGGCTCGAGTGCCGATTCGCTCCGTCGGAGAAGCTGGAGATTCATGCGTTCGGCCGTGACGCGGCAATGATCGCTCCTGGGGAAAACAACTTCATCTGGCAAACAGCACTGCAAGTGGCGAAAGAAGCCGGCGGGGAGTTGCCGCCGGTATACCTTGAGATCCACAACGAGATTCCAATTGGTAAAGGCATGGGTTCCAGCGCCGCGGCTTTGACGGCTGGGGTGGTCATCGCCGATCAGTTATTGGGTTTGAAGTGGAAGCCGGCGCGAATTCTCGATGAGGCCGCGCGCATTGAAGGTCATCCCGATAACGTCGCTGCCTGCGTACTGGGTTCAATTGTCGCCAGCGCTATTGACGGGGGTGGTGTGGCGCGCGCGGTCAGGCTGGAACTGCATCCGAATTACGGCGTGGCAATTGTTGTTCCTGATTTTATTCTGCCCACCAGCGAGGCGCGGCAAGTGCTGCCCGATACCTATTCCAAGGCGGATGCCATCTTCAATGTGCAACGCAGCGCATTGTTGATTGCAGCATTGACCACGGGTCTTACCGCGGCTTTTCCAACAGCGCTTGAAGACCGTATGCATCAACCCTATCGGGCGCGACTCGTCCCGGGCCTGGAGCAAATATTGAAACTTCGCGCGCCGGGCCTACTGGGTTGCGCTTTAAGCGGCGCCGGTCCTTCCATCGTGGTGTTCTATGAAAAAGGACATGAGCAGGTTTGCGAACATGTCCGTCAAATCTTTCAACACCACGGGCACGGTTCGGAAATTCTTTGGACCGAAATCGCCAAGAACGGATTTGAACTTCACGAAGGAGCAGGGGCATGAAAAATATTGAGACCTGGATGGAATCGATCGGCTACAAAGCGTCTGATCCACAAGAGGTTCCGTCTTCACAATTGCGATTTCCCGATGGCGGGCAATACCGCATGGAGATCCCTTCCACCGAAGGCCCCGCTTCGCTGGCAGCGGTTATTGAGGAAGCAAAGAAGAGAAAAGTCCCCGTCCATCGTGTCAGTCAAGGCAGTGGCATCATGCTGTTAACTGATGCGGAAATCAGCGAAATGATGAAACTGGGCCGCGAGCAGAAGATGGAAGTCAATCTCTTTTTAGGGCCGCGCGCAAGTTGGGATACCGGGGCGCAGGCTGTTTCTATTGCCGGCAAGTCGATTGCCTTGAGCATGCGTGGTTCAAACCAATTGGCCCAGGGCGTGATGGATACCGAACGCGCGGTTAAGCTCGGTTGCCGCAGCATTTTGATCAGCGATATTGGGTCGCTCACGGTCACCGATCAATTGAGGAAAGCGGGAAAGCTGCCAAAGAACCTGATCATTAAGACGTCGGTCATGATGGCTCCCGCCAATCCGGCAAGCGCCAAGGTATTGGAGGATTTGGGAGCCGATACGATCAACGTGCCTTCCGATCTATCGCTTGGGCAAATCGCCAGTATTCGGGCTGCCTCGACCAAGCCCATCGATTTCTATGTGGAGGCTCCGGATAACATCGGTGGATTTCTTCGCTACTACGATATTCCGGAACTGATCCGGGTTGCCTCGCCGATCTACCTAAAATTCGGGCTTCGTAATTCTCCCGATGTGTATCCGAGTGGGACGCATCTTGAAAACACGGTGATCGCCTTGAGCCGGGAGCGCGTGAGACGTGCTGAAATTGCTTGCGGTTTTATTAAGCGTCTCTGCCCGAAGGCTTTGATGTCGCCACTGGGGGCGAAGGATTTAGGAATCCCTGAGTAGTCTAGCAACTGAGCCGATTCCGCGGTAATTACTTTGCCAATTCGCGCCGGATCTCCTGATCACCCGGAAACGCAAAGCACAGGATAATGGAATCCTCCGTCGTCTCAGGCAGCGAATAAAGCCGTAACAAAGCCTTGGCCTCATCCTTCTTCCCTACCTTGAACAAGGCGATTGCATGCAGATCCCGCCAATAGTATTCCTGCAGTGGGTTCATCTTTGCTCTTACTTGATCCAAAAACTGAGCGGCTCCGGCATAGTCGCCTGACGCCAGCATTCCAACCGAGGCTATTGGAGATCCGTTCAAACGCTGGACCCAAACACCCGCCACGGCGTTTGGCTGCGCCAACACAAACGCAATCGCCACAGGGTTGCGAAATTGCGGAGCACTCGCTAGGCCTGCAACTGCTTTTTGCGCCAATTGCGCGGCTCTAGGTTGATCTCCTTCAAACCGCGCCCAAATACTCAACTGCGCCCAAGCGTTTGGAAACTTTGATTCGGCCGCGAATTTTTCCAAACGTTCTTTCGCGGCGGTTCTAGCGCCAGTAAAGTATTCCCATTGTGCGCGCTCCAGTGGTTCAAACGGATCGTTGTTCTTCTTGCGAAAGTCCAGGTATTGGTCGAACAACTTCCTTGAACCCGTCGCATCTCCGGAACGGAGCCGCGCCCACGCTGCCTTACGCATCATGGCGCCGCCCTGCGCCCCGGGTTGCTTCGCGAAACCATGGACAAAAGATGCTTCCGCCTCAGCAAAACGGCCGTACATATAATAGACTTCACCCAGGGAATCATTGGCGTTCGTGTCTCCCGGCGACACAGCCTGATATCGCTGCATGCTTTGGACTGCCCCGTTTAGGTCGCCGCCAAATGCTTCAGCATACCCCTTTGCGTTCCACAAGGGCGCTGAGTTCGGCAATAACCGCGTGGCCGTTTTATACCATTCAATTGCCTTTGGATAAGCCCTGGCGGCCACGGCGAATTCAGCCACCTGACCCGCGGCTTGGCCATCACCTGGATGCTCCCTCGCAACCGCTTCCAGGCTGGCCAGTCTTTCAGCAATAGTAGCGTTTGCGGGCAAAGACCGTTGCAAGATTTCGGCCTGTTCCAAACTAGGCAGTTTCTTTTGCGCAAGGGCCTGTTGCGCCGCAGCCGCCACTCCCTGCTTGTCTCCTTGCCTCTGCAGCATGTCGATCAATTGAAACCACGCCGGTCCGAATGCCGCATCTGCCTTCGTCGCCTTTACGAACTCCGCTATGGAATTGGCTGGAGCCGCCGCGGCCAATCCGCGACCATAGGCACTCAAAGCATCCAAAGACTTCGACGGCAATGGACGCACAGGCAATCCGAATTGTCCGGATATTTGTTCCAGCAGACTGACCGGATCCTGGGCGCGCACCTCAATTGTCTTCTTTGTAGATCCGCCCGCGTCCGTGATGACAACGTGCGCGCGGAGTTGGCCACCATGGGTTAGAAAATAACCATTGATTACGCGCGTAAGCTGCAGTGCGTCAACCTGGGTTTCACTCTCTATTCCGAACGTAACGGCGCTTCGGCTTCCCGACAGTTGAGACTTCCACAATCTCGGTGCTGCTTTTTCGAGCCAATCAAACTGAGGATCACCGGACAGATTATCGAAGTGCAAAATACCAACTCGCTCGAAGGCGGCAGGTGAACTTGTTCGACAAGCGGTGGTGAGAACGGCGACAAAGATTAAAGCGGCAGTTCGAGAATTAAAAAGGCTATAGGACACGCATCTCCATAGTCATTAACTGTTGAAACTCAGGAAGTTCCCTCATCTGGGCGAACTCCGGATCTTCCATGAATTTGCTTTTTTCCTTAAACCCTTCTTCAAGGGCTTTGCGCATGTAACTCAAGGCCCGTGTATGTTCTCCGGCCTTGGCGTAGGTTTTTGCTAAATAGTAGTGAAACTTTGCCCGCTCGGTTACCGTGCGTTCCTGCAACAGCACTCCACCTGAGCTCCTATGCTCGAAAACTTCAGGATCCAGTTGCAATGCCTTTTGATACGCCTGCAACGCTTGATCGTACTTTTTGCGCGCGAAGAAAGCCGTTCCCAGATTGCTGTAAACGGATGCCGAATTTGGATTCAACTGCAGTGCCTTTAAATACTGCGTAATCGCTTTCCTGTAGTTCTTATGAGCATAGAAAGCGGTACCCAAATTATTGACGGCCTCAGAGTATTCAGGATTCACCTTAACCGCTTTCTCATAGTATTTTCGTGCGGTATTTGTATCCGTCAGTTGATGATACGCAATACCGGTTTTGTTCAGTAGGATTGCCGAATTCTTGGGACCCAACTGATAAACTTCAATGGCGTCCCTGTACTCCTTGCGAGCCATGAGGATGTCGCCGCGCATTTCTGGAGTTAACTGAGACTTTGGATCGGAAGGCTTCGAACCGGGATCGCTCTCAGCGGCGAAACTTATTGAGATAGCAATTGTTGAGGTAACAATGAAGATAGAAGAAGCAAGTATCCGATGGTTCATATAGCGCGCCACTCCTGTTAGCTTCATTCTAGCTCCAAATTGAAGAGGCGTGTGCCCCCCGCTTAAGTAGGGTTAGGCGGGGCCAACCGTAAGCCAAAGCGCCTATTTCATCCAGTCTTTGATGCGGCCGAAGAAGCCTTTATTAGGTTCGGGCTTCGCTTGTGGATCCTGTTGCGGAACCTTGTCAGCGGATTCCGGAGGCGGTTTTACCTTCACAACTCTGCGCGGAGCCTTTATCGCCGCCACGTCGGCCTCTGTCGGTTGTTGAGGATCTGGGGTATCCCATCCTGATACCTGGGCCACCGCGCGCGAGCCGCCATGCAACGCACAGGTCTCAAGCGGCTGAGATCCAGTGATGAACACTTCAGTAATTTTCGTCGGGCACGCTTCGGTTGAAAGTTGCCCAGTCGCCGGATCCATGCTCACGCTTACGATACCGTCCGGCGCGTTGAAGTAGGTAGCGCCCCTATATTCACGATGGTTGTGAGCTCGCTTCATGAACTCCGTCCAAACCGGGAGAGCGGCTTGCGAACCATCCAGCTTCAGGTCCTCGTTGTCGTCAAAACCGACCCACACTACACAAACGAGTTTTGTCGTAAACCCGGCAAACCAGCCGTCGTGGGAAGTGCCGGTTTTGCCGGCCGCGGGCAATCCGAAGCCTCTCGATCGGATGCCGGCGCCAGTACCCGAACGCAACACTTCTTCCATCAGATTCACCATCAGATAGTTCACACGGCTATCGATCACCTGTTTATGAACGGGCTTGCCGTCAAACTGGCTTTGGCCGGACGAATCACGGATGCTTTGAATCCAATACGGCTTTGAAAATTGCCCCCGATTCGCAAAAACAGTATAGGCGCCTGACGCGTCAATGGGCGTCACTTCATAGGATCCGAGGGCAGCCGACGGGGTTCCGCGGGCGTTGCCCATCCCGGCTTGCCGCGCAAGCGACGCGACATTTCCATATCCTATGGATTGGGCCAACTTCACGGTTGGAATATTCATCGACCGGGACAAAGCTTGCCGTAGCGTCACGACGCCATAGGACGCTTGGTGGTAATTGCTTGGCTCATAAGGCTTGCCGTCATACCAGAAAGTCGTCGGTTCGTCCACAATTGTACTTGATGTGGTGTAGACCGTCTGCGCACCGTTCTGGAGCCCGGTATTCAGAGCCGCCGCATATACAAACGGTTTGAAGATTGATCCAGGCTGACGTTTGGCAAGTGCCCTGTTTAACTGGCTGGCTGCGTAGTTGCGACCACCCACCAGCGCCCGTACTTCTCCCGTCTGAGGGTCAAGCGCCACCAATGCCACCTGCGCGCCACCTGGATTCTTACTCTTCCGCCGTTCCAAAATCTTGTCCACTTCCGCCATTCCGATCCGCACGGCCTCGGTAGCGTCCTTCTGCAACTCCGTATCAAGCGTGGTGTAGATGCGGTAGGCCGAACCGGTAAAGTCATGTTCGCTGAAATGCTTTTCCAGCTCTTCGTTGATCAAGTCGATGAAGTAAGCCGATTCGTTCGCCCCGCTGGTTCCGCGGGTGACTTTTATAGCCGTGGCGACCGCCTCGGCATAAGCGCGATCCGTAATGTAACCGTTTTCACGCATCATTCCAAGAATGATGTTGCGCCGCTTCACAGCGCGATCGGGATATAAGAAAGGATTCGTTGCGCTCGGCTGCTGATTCATTCCCGCCAGTAACGCCGCTTCAGGCAATGTCAGTTCGCGAATATCTTTCCCCAAATAGGCTTGCGAGGCTTCCGCAAATCCGCGAATAGCAAAACTTCCGACTCGGCCCATATCGACAATCTGGTTAGCATAGTAGGAAAAAATCTCTTCCTTGGAGAGTTTCCATTCTAACTGCACCGTGATTAGTGTTTCTGAAATCTTACGCTTCCACGTTTTCTCACGAGTAAGAAACATGTTGCGCGCCACCTGCATAGTTATGGTGGAGGCTCCCTCGCTATGGCGGTTGGAGCGGAGGTTGACATAAAACGCTTTCAATATTCGCAGAGGGTCGAACCCCGTGTGTTGAAAAAACCGTTTGTCCTCGGCGGAAAGAGTCGCGTCCACCAGCACCTTGGGAATATCTTCGTAACGCACCACGCGGCGCTTCTCCCGCTTCTGATCGAAGGTATTGGTGATTAGCTCAGGCTCCAATTGATAGGAGTTGCGCGGCGTGTTGTCGCGCAGCGAGATGATCTCCTTAACCTTGCCGCCATCAATCTTAATCACACCGCCATCGTTTTCAGAAAAAGAATCGGGACCAGGAATAATCTCCAGCACCCCGGGCCGCGTGTTATACCAGCCCATCCGGTTCGATTTCGATTCCCCGTATCCGGCGTTTCTCAGCAGGGCTCGCAGTTCATCTGAAGTGGCTGCATCTCCAACATGAATGGATTTCGGCGCGGCGTAAATACGAGAGGATGTGTTGTATGGCCCCCGCGCCAGGGTTTCATCAATCATGCGCGAGTGCGTGATCCAAAAGTAGGTGAAAATGCCCACTAGTATGAGGATCAGGCCCCCACAAACACCCGCCGTCCATCGAAAGACGTTAGATTCAAGCAATCTTATCCAGAGTGGGGACCGAGGCGCTTTGCGGACTAGTTTCGCCATGTCTTATTATTGTCTCAATTGGGGAGCTATCCTAACGCACTGGCTGAATAATAAGTTCATCAGGGCAAGTGTCCCGCACGCCACTTGGGCAGTTGCGGATATTCAAATCTTTGGTCAAACAAACATCTATTTCCTGCAGAAACCTTCCGCCGCAAATGGCCCCCATGGAGGCGGTGGGCATTCCTGGGTTTGCCGCCACAAATTTCGATTTTACGATACTGGGCGACGTACGAATCGCATCTCGGGGCGATTGAAAGTCAGCAGGAACATTTACTTTGGCTCGGGCCTGCTTAATCTTGGCGAAGTAGCCATCCTGACCTAACCCGCTGCATGTGCCATGCTTTTCCCATTCGTGACGGATTAGTTTCGGGCTAGGCATCAGAGGCAGCATTTCTGTTATCCACCGCCCGTTGACTTGCGGATCGCCACGACAGCTCTGAGGCCAACCCCGCGGATCGTATTGTGGCCACAAGCCATGCACCACGAAATTGAATTGCTTCATACCGCTGCACTGGTCCCGATCGTGTTGCCCCGCCGGAGTTGCGCAGTGCTGAGGCGACCAGGAAAGACTTAATACGTAAAAATCGAAATCTCCAGCTTCGCCACGAGGGGCGTTCCGGTCCCCAGATTTGGGCCTTCTGCGCTTGGATCGCTTCTCCTGCGCCGGTTCGCCATCCTCTGCCGAGGCAGATCGGGTATCAGTGACAGAAGGAACCGGTGGCAACTCTTTGCCAATCGATGGCCCTTGTTGGGATGACGGGGCTCCGTGTTGAGAAGCCGCGGGAGTGATGCTTGATTCGCGGCAACCTTGAAGCCAAACAATCATCAAAGAAGTGGAAAAAATAAGCAGACTCTTAAGTCTCATTCGTCTCTCATCGTACTACGAAATGGACTAGCCCACAGTTATGTGATCTGTGCAAATTGTTGTAACTATCGAGGCTCCTGCAAAACTCGTTCCAATTGTGGAAATCTTGTCTTTATTCCCACTCGCGTTCTTCGCGTTCACTTGCGGCCAATTATTTTGGTCCCGTCATTGATTTTCGCCCGAGTTTTGCAAGTGGCTCTATCGGAACAGTACCAATTCAGAACTTCAGTACTTGGTGAGTTGCCCATCACGTGATACTTTTGAACTCGGAGAGCTAGGACGAAAGTTCTTGCACTCTAGTGTTCCCGGGACGAGCAGGGTCTCGGAAGCAATCCTAATCAATCCTCCAAGCCGCTTCGGGTCTACCGGAGCGGCCATTTTTTATTTATATTTGCGAAGAACCGCTAGAACCCGGCCTTGAATCGACACGTTGTCGAGCGGCACCCGGATCGGATCCATTGAGGAGTTGGCCGGTTGGAGCCGCGCAATGCCTTCCGGTTCCCGGTAGAAACGCTTCAAGGTAGTCTCACATCCGGCAACCAGCGCCACAACGATTTCGCCATCCATGACCCGGTCGGTTTTCTCAACCAGAACGTAATCTCCATTCATGATATGGTCATCAATCATGGATTCGCCTCGCACTTGTAGGGCGAATGTACCACTATTTCCCATGAAGTCACCGAAGCTTAGCGTTTCCTGCTGTTGAATTGTTTCAACCGGCATACCCGCGGCAATCTGCCCAGCTAACGGGATTTCGAAAGGGGGCAGCGCAGCGGACGCTCTGTGGTTCAGCTTATGCTGGGTAACGTATTCAGCGGATACGTCCAGAGATCGGCTTTGATTGAAGCCACGCTTTAAGTATCCGCGGGCCTCAAGCGCCGAAATGTGCTTATGCACTGTGGCAAGCGAAGCAAGATTCATTCCGCCGGCGATCTCCTCAAAGCTGGGAGAATAGCCGTTGTCTTCAACAAAGTTGACTAGGAAGTCGAGGACTTCCTTCTGCCTGGGTGTTAGAGCCATAGGGTTGTTAACCATTATGGGCGAAGAAAACACGAAAATCAAGATCTTAGTATTAGTACTTATGGAACTAAGGTGTTTAAAACTCGCTTGGGAAGTGAAACTCTGTCATGATGAAAACTAAGGAGGGCTGAAACTTTTGCCCTTGAATGGAGCAGTACCAATTTCCGTTAAGTTGTTGTTCAAAGAACTCGTTGTTGACAGAGCCGATTTAGAACAACATTTTTCAGGCCGATATACGATTCGTCAGACCATCCCGTTGCGGACGGCCCGTTTTACCCCTGTGCTGACAGACCAGGAAGTGTCGTTTGTTGAAGAACTAGCCAACAAGTTCCACGAAAGAAGCCGATAAACGCCCAACCTACGTGATATTCGGTTTTTTGTTAAGATAGTGTCCCGTGAACAAGTACGTTATTTGTGGCCCACAGGGTTCGGGCAAGGGAACCCAAAGTGAGCGCCTATGCGGTGACTATGACTTCGCGCACATCTCCATTGGTGAAATTTTCCGGTGGCATGTGGCGCAACACACGAAGTTGGCCGCTAGGATCCGCCGTATCACCGACGCTGGTTTACTTGTGCCAGATGAGATTGTGGAAGATGTCGTAAGACTTCGACTCGATCAGCACGATTGGAACTATGGCTTCGTTCTGGACGGTTTTCCCCGCACGCGATCTCAAGCCGAATACCTGTTTGAAAACTGGGACATCGACCGGGTGATCTATTTGGACATTCCTGATGATGTCGTGTTTGGTCGCGTCATGCATCGGGCCAAGATGGGACAAGGAAGCGGATTCACCAAACGGGCGGACGATAACGCCGAGGCCCTGAAGGTCCGCCTCAGAGAGTACACCGAAAAAACCAGTCCGCTGCTCGATTTCTACGAGAAGCGAAACCTATTGCTCACTCTTGACGGCGATCGGGAAGTGGAGGAGGTTTACCTGGACATTCGGCGCCTGCTGGGTTTGCCTGAACCTCGTAAAAAACGATAATCGCAATGCCCTCAGGAAATACGAAATGGAATCCCACCCACTGAGGGTACGATTACGCCAAGATCGCGTTGGTCTCCTGGGGCCTCGAACCCACTTTCCACTTTGAAATCCAGACGCAATGGCGAAAGGATCGTTATGGGGAATCGCCCTCGGAACTCGATCGAACCGGGCGATTCGACATGCAGCTTACCGGCGGGCACTCCGGAAATTGAACAGGTTACGATCACTGGCTCGCCAGTCAGCAATACCGCATCGGGAATTATCAAATATAAAGCAAACTCCGTAGGCGGGAAATCTAAATTTAACGTCACTTCAAGGCTGAACTGCTTGGCGGTCCAGCCCCACCCAGCCGCTTCAATAAGGTGAAACCCTTCAATCGCTCCTACATGAAATTCAGGGTGCAGCCGCTTGCTCTTTAACAACAAAAACATACGCTCATCTGCGGCAGGATTGACCGGATCTGACTTGCCGGCATAGCCTACTCGTTCCTGATTGACCACAATCCAACCCGTCCTGTCTAACAGACGCCTCAGCCCGGTGGAGGAGAAAATCCAATAATTTGTCGGATCGTTATTGGCTTCTCGTGGTCCAAGCAAATAGGCCAGGGCCTCCGTTTCCATGCTGTTCTTTTCTGGAGTGATGGAGGCAATGCGGGTACTGACCACGCACCAATCCACACTCGCCGCCAAGTGCTCCAGAACGTAAAACGGATTCTTCAAGTGATACAAAGTCCCGAGAAACAATGCGAACGAATAGTGCCGGCGAGGAAGCTCGAAGCGGCCATCGAGATCAATATCGAACCAATCCAATTTCCCGGCAAGTGCCAATTCCTTCGCCAAAAGCCCCACGCCGCGCATTTGATTGAAGTTCGTTTCCCGATGATCCACCGCATCAACAGTGGCGCCTAAGGCAGTTAGCAATAATAACTTGAACGACTGGGCCGATTGTGATATGACTGGGGAGTGCCTCGCCTTGGCGTATCGCTTGCGGAGAAGTTTGAACGCATCCGGCCTCATTTGAATGAGGCGAGCTTGCGGCTGTGGGCGGCGAATGAAGCTCTATCGCTGGGCTATGGCGGCGTGAGCG
>JANXXI010000191.1 GCA_025350695.1 Acidobacteriota bacterium | reverse complement strand
CAGCAAATCACTGGACTTCGTGCTTTTGACGAGGATCTGAAGACAGCCTTAATGGGCTAGGCGCTGATACAATTGCCGTTGCACGTCGCCCATTTTCTCCCAACTGTAACGGCGTTCCACGGTGGCGCGCGCCCGTAGCTCGAACGACTTCCTCTTTTCCGGATGTACGATTAAATCACGAATTGCCGCCGCCATTTCGGGTCCGGAGAGAGTTACGACGACATCTTCGCCAGGCTCCAAATCCAGACCGTTGATTCCGGCAGGAGTCGTGACAACGGCTTTCGCCATTGCCATCGCCTCCATGATCTTGATGTTGGTTCCGGCGCTTGCTACCAACGGGGCAATGACGATGGCGGCTTGGCAGTAAGCCGGACGAACATCGCTAACAAAATCCTCCACCTCAATGCCGGGTTGATCCAAGTTGACTATGACGCGGTCGCGGTACAGGTCCATGAAATAGTGATGGCGCGATCCAGCGATGATGTGCAACTGCGGATTCAGATCGGCGAGCCCTGGCCAAACTTCGCGCATGAAGAATTCAATAGCCATGAGATTCGGTAGATGAGCGAACGAACCGATGAACAGTAACCGCCGTGCGATAGGTTCCTGCCGGCTTGGTTGAAAGCGATCGAGGTCAACGCCGTTCTGAATGCATACAGCCTTCGTGAGTCCCACGGTCTGACGGTCTTTTTCAGACATCGTCACCACCGCATCAACGTTCTTCCAGGCTGCCGTTTCAAACTCCACCCACATACGGTATTGCAAACGGGTCTCCCAATCTTCGCTGTCCTTCAACAATTGTTCGTAGAGGTCAAGCGTGATGTCATGCTCCACCAGAATGGTTTTCGCAGGTCCGCAATTGACGGCATATTGGGCTAGTTGCGTGAATTCGAGTTGCACAACTCCGGGCTTCCATTTCCGGATTGTTTGGCGAAGCGCTTGTGCGAAAGCGGGCGACGCAAATTCCTCGACGACCTGGGGTCGATTATTAAACGGGACCAAATGCGAGCCAATGCGCTTGACAACCACAATCTCCGAGAAAATTTCGCGAAGCTCCACTGGCGGCTGTTTCAATTCGTCGGCGAATACGATTAATACTTGATCAAAATGTACGGCTGCCCTGCGCATCAGGTTGAACATGCGGACTGCTCCACCGTGAGCAAGTGGAAACGGCATGTAGGGCGATGCAACCAAAATTCGAGGTCTGCCGGATGGTGCTATTCCTGGAAACACTGCCACCTCGCCAGAGGTGAGAGCCAAGAAGGGTTCACCCTTCACGGATGACCGATTCCAAAGTGGCGCCTTCCAAGCTTCGGCAAGCGCGGCAGCCGCGGACTTGACTGGCTCCATGCGGGCGGAGAGATGATTCAAACGTCCGACGGCTTCGCGCCATAGTTCTGGGAACTCGAGGCTTGAAGCGGCGCCGGCGACGAACTTCAAGTAGTTCCGCTCCACGAGAAGATCCAGTTGTTCGGGTTGAAAGATCTTGGAACTGGTCTGGCGATGAAAATGTAGCACTCGGGCATGGGATGCGTAAACGGTTGCCCAACCCCGTTGCCACGCGCGGAACCCCAAGTCTAAGTCCTCCACGTAGGCAGGTTTGAATTGTTCGCCAAAGCCGCCCAATGTCCTAAGCTTGGCCGTATCGTACAAAGTGCAGCCGCCGCTACCATACAGAACATAGCTCCCGTCTTCGCCTTCAATCGGAAGGTCGCATCGAACCGGAAAGTCGTCGTCGGTCCGCTCGGAAGGACGCACCGCTTTACCAGTCTCTTCTCGCCGCACTCCTTCGGGGAAAAAGATCTGGGCCGTGGCGCCGAACAACTCAGGAACGGTCTCAAAGGGTTTGATAAGATCAGAAACAAAGGAAGGTTCAACCACCATATCGTTATTCAACATCAACAATCGTGAATATTGCGCCGCCTTGATTCCCAAATTGGAGGCGGGGGAGAATCCTAGAGGCGCTGGTTCCTTAATAACTCGAATCGAAGGATAAATTTGCTTGAGCCAGTCGGCCGTTCCATCGCTGGAACCATTGTCGACAATGATGACCTCACCGGATTTTGGGATGAGCGGCATCAGGCTGGGCAACAAAGTTTCAAGAAGATGCTTGCCATTGTGCGATGGAATCACCACGCTGATGCCGCTGGGTAGCGTCACTAACGCGGAACTCAAAGCATCAGCTTGAACGCGCTTGAGAGTTTGCGTCACCCAGCCGGCCAACCGCGCCGAAGCTGCTGCCATCGGACGCTTGAAGGCCCATGGATGCCCGAATCGCCAGACCATCGTATAGCAAGCGGAACCGGGCATGGACTGACTAACCACCAAGTTCCGTAATCGCCACAAAAGGTGTTTGGCTATGATTGGGAACGACCTCGGCCGCACCATCCAGTGGTTCATGTTGTCATTGAATGCAACCACGCGCAGCGGCCAATTCTTCCAGGCTATCCATCGCATGCTCCAGTAGGGCATGTTGGGTTGCAGGATGATTCCAGCCAAGATCACTGGCCTTCCTTCAACGGCGGCGCATATCCTTGCTTCGTTTAGACCGAAGGGGCGTTTGGGAATATAAGGAATCCAGCGGTACGGTTGGGGCGGGGCAAATTCGGACACTACAAGAAGTTCCACTTCGGGATGGAGCTTGGACATTTCTCCAAGGAAGCCGGGAATCAGGTCGTCGCTTCCAGAAGCAAAGGCAAGCTTGACAGGCTTTTTCAAATCAGGTCCGCAACAGAGCCGGGATTATTTCCGGAGGCGTGAAGGTCGATCATGACCAGCGCTTGCACCGCAAAAGCTGTAGAAACGGGGTTCACCATGGGGAGCATGACTCCGTTACGCCTGCCAAATCCGAATCCCCCGACGGTTGCCGAATTCCCGGCCATCAGTTGGTAGGTGCGCAACAATTCTGCTGCTGCTTTCAACCCAGCGTGTCCGTCATGATTGGTCAAGACACTTAACCGCAGCAGTTGGGCGCAAA
Organism: Acidobacteriota bacterium; assembly: GCA_025350695.1. Taxonomy (GTDB): domain Bacteria; phylum Acidobacteriota; class Terriglobia; order Bryobacterales; family Bryobacteraceae; genus JANXSF01. The sequence goes on along the minus strand of JANXXI010000191.1, from coordinate 51,081 downwards.
CATCTGAACGCTGGAAAGTTGGGCTTATCTGGGCGAGCAACCCTGAGGCCTTTTCGATACCGGCAGTCAATGTCGCGGTGTGCTTTGGCGTTGCCAGGAGCGCCTCAAGATAATAACAATGGGCATGCAGCCGGTTCATCAATTCGGAGGGATCCTCAGAGCCTGTCAGAAACGAATCTTCATTGGCCAACGCCAGCGCCAGAGCCTCTTCAAACCAAGCCTTTAAGACATCGTCGCTGGTCAATTGCGCGACTTCAGCCCAAGCCAACGCCGCTTTCAATTGATAGCAGCCAGGTTCCTTAGACCACTTCTTCTGGTATGGGAGATGTTCAAAATGGGGCAAGGCTATAATCGGACTCCACCGGCCATCAGCAGCGCGAAACTGTCGCATGCCGTATGCGCAAGCGGTAGCCACATCCAGCAACAGTTGATTCTTGTTAATCCGCCATAGGGCCAGCAGACCCCGAATGATGATGCCGCAATCGAAGAAATAAGAGTCCGGTAAAGGATAGCCTAATTCGTAAGGAAACAGGCCGTACTCAGGATGCCAGGCGTTTTCAGTGAGGAATTTCGCGCTTCGTTCGGCGGCCGCCAAATATTCGGCGTCACCGGTCATACGAAATAGCCAACACATGGTGCTGATCGTATACCCTGTGATTTCCGTCGAAACCGGCATGTTGCCGGAATCAACTCGATGATACCGAGCTACACCCCCTTCGGCATTCTGAATGCCTGAATTAAGGAACCATCGGCCCGCCGAGGCGAGCACAGAAGAGCAGGGAAGAGAAGAAACGGGAGTTGTCACGCGGAAGGACAATTGTAGCATTCAGAGGAATACAATAAAGGGATGCGAAAGCCTTTGGGAATTCTTCTGCAATTCGTCACCGCCATTTCCCCGGCAGCCTTTGCACAGGACGATGTCCCCATCGGTCTGATTCGGGGAGCCCTGATGGAAACCAAGGGTTCAGAACGTGCTGGCGAGGTCAAGATCAAATCCATCGACGGAGCAACTTTCACGTGCCGCTACGACGATAAAACCTATATGGAACACACTGGGATGAGGATCTTCGCCTCAGCGCTACATAAAGAGGATTCGGTGGAAGTGGTTGGTGATAGAACTAAACTTCCAGGCAGCTGTTACGCTCGAACCATTCGGATTGTTGACGAACCCTTGCCATCGCAGTCCCGGATTCGCCCGTATCGCATGGTGACAGAGCACATTGCCCCGAGGGGAGATCTTACTTTTTCCGGGGTGGTGATCAGGCTGCAGGATGGCTTGCTTTTGCTACGCACTCGAGATGGCGACGCGTCCATACTGATTCGAGACGACACGCGCTTTATAAATGGTGGAAGTTCCACGGATCGCTCGTATCTTAAACCAAACATGAGGGTTTTTGTTCGCGGGGGAAAGAATCTGGAGAAACAAACGGAGGCTTACCAGATCTCCTGGGGCGAAATATTTAAGCCCTGAAAGGGGGCGGCTTATTAAAGTTCACATTGGTAATGGAAACCGGGGGTGGCCCGGACGCGTCCTTCGCACTTGCATAAGAATCAAGATTTGACATCCGGGCTCGTTTCGGCTTGCTATACTAGCTATTTCCTTAACCCTATGATGATGAAGGTAATTCTAAGTTTTCTGGCTGTCGGCAGTTTGGCCTCGGCTCAAGATTTGTTTTTTAAGGGACAAGCGGCGCGACTGGTCATTGGTCAACCCACTTTCACCGCCCAAAGGTCCGGTCCGGACAGCACTGTCCCAGGCCAAACCGGCGAACGCATCTTAGGCGCAGCTACCGGCCTTGCTTATGCCAATGGCATGTTGTTTGTGGCGGATTCCAATCGCTTTGGCGCGGCTCCTCTTAATCACCGCGTACTAATCTACAGGAATCTCAGCACACAAATCCCTCCGGCAGACGTTGAATTTCCCGTGGACGATCTTAAGCGATGCCCTGCGTGCGTTGGAGAAGCCTCTACCGTTTTAGGACAGGACGACTTTACAAAAAACGACCTAACGTTGCTTCCGAAGCAGAATACTCTGCGTCTCCCAACAGCGGTTGCAAGTGACGGGCAAAAACTAATCGTAGCCGATACCGACAACAACCGAGTCCTCATTTGGAACTCCATTCCAACCTCGAATAAGGCTCCGGCTGACGTAGTTCTGGGCCAAGCCGATTTCACTAAGAGCCTAGCCATTAGGCCGCCAAACAACAAGAGCTTGCTTGGTCCGCAGGGCGTTTGGATCCAGGCTGGGAAGCTGTATGTAGCTGACACTCAGAATCATCGCATTCTGGTTTGGAACAGCATTCCGACGTCGAACAATCCGGCCGCCGATATAGTCCTTGGCCAAAAAGACTTCAACACCGCCGTCGAACTCGACTTGGTCAAGTCCACGGTCGACCCCCAGCAAAATAACCTGCTGAACCCAGTGTCGGTTACGAGCGATGGCATCCGCCTATTTGTTTCCGATCTCGGATTCAACCGTGTCCTGATTTGGAACAAGATTCCGACCCAGAACACCACGCCTGCCGATGTTGTTGTTGGGCAGCCGGACTTTACTTCCGCCGTGGCTAACAACGTTGAAAAACTCTGTGATTCCAATGGCAAGGATGCCACGACCAGTGCGCTGACATACCCTGCGATTTGCAGCAGCACGATGGAGTATCCCCGGTTCGCTCTCTCAGACGGTAAGCGGCTGTATATCGCCGACGGGGGCAATGATCGCGTTCTAGTATTCAACACAATTCCCACGACCAATGCACCTAAACCGGACATCATTTTGGGTCAGTTGGACGACGGCATCAATCGTGTTTCAGAAAGTGCATATCCACTTCTCACGGCATCGAGCGACCAGTTGCGTACGCCAAGTTCGCTCGCTTGGGATGGCGCAAATCTATACGTCAGCGACCCGTTCAACCGCCGGATTCTGGTTTACTCGCTAGCCGATAGAGGGCTTGAGTATAACGCTGTCCGCAACTCGGCCAGCATTGATGTATTCGCTCAGGCAACCATCAGCTTCGGAGGAACCGTTCGGGAGAACGACGAAGTAACGGCCACTATCGGGGGCACAGATTATAAGTACAAAATCAGGAAGGATGACAAGGTTGAAAATATCGTCGTTGGCCTCACCAACGTGATCAACGCCGGAAACGGAGATCCGAATGTTTTAGCCCGTCCTTTCCCGAATGCAGGTATTATCCGCATGAGCGCGCTGAAGGGCGGCCTAGATGGCAACGCTATCACTTTGGCCACAACTACGTCACCAGCGGACGCGACGATAACGTTGACCACATCCGGCGCGAATTTGAACGGGGGTCAAGATGCGGCCAAGGTTGCGCCTGGCACTCTGATTACGATCAAGGGGGAGGGACTTTCCGATTCGACGGTCGCGGCATCGGATCTAACCAAAGAGTTGCCTCGGGAACTGGCCGGAGTTCAGGTGTACTTCGACGGCTTCCGCGCTCCTCTGATTTTCGTTTCGCCAACGCAGATAAACGCGCAGCTTCCCTTTGAAGTGAGTGACTCTACCAGCGTCAGTGCATGGGTCAGAACGAAACGCGCAAGTGGCAAGGTTGAAGTTACTAGCGCCGTTGCCGTGCCGATTGTCGCTCAGAATCCGGGTATTTTTGCCGATGATGGACCAGACCCGCGTCCCGGCGTAGTGCTGCATTACAGCTCTAAGGCGACGGGAACCGTATCTGTTGACGGATCTGTGAAGGTTGGCGACACCGCCACGATTCAGATTGGACCCGACGACGCGAATAAGACCTATTCATACACGGTGAAAGAGGGCAATACTCTCGCTTCGATTCGGGATAACCTCATCAACGTGATCAATGGGGATCCCGACGCGCAGGTTGTAGCCACTGGAGCTGGTGTCTTCACCCGCATTCGTCTCACCTCAAAGACAGAGGGCGCCGATGGCAATGGGTTGGTTTATAAAACTGTCACCAACTCCGACGCCCAAGTGATTTTGACCGCCACCACGACCGCCTTATGCTGCGCCAACGTCGCAGGCTCTCGCGTCACTGTGGATAACCCGGCACTGCCAGGCGAGACAATCGTCATCTATACAACTGGCTTGGGTTTGATTTACGCGCTAGGGGCAAGTTCTGATGCCGACAGAATTCCGGCTCCGACGGGCAAACCTTTTACCGGTGAACTTTACAACCAGCCGCAACCTTCCACATCATTCGTTTCTTCCCTCGCCGGAGGAAAGACGGCCCAGGTTCTTTACGCGGGACTGAAACAAGGATCCATTGGCATCTACGAGGTACACTTGGAACTTAATTCCGACCTTCCAACGGATGACACAACCGAACTCACCATCGCCCAGGATGTTTACGTCTCCAATGTCATTTCGTTCCCGGTCAAGAACCCAAACAACTAAAGTCATGCTCCCTTCAAGAAGGCAATTTTTGGCGGCCGCCGGACTCGTTTCGGTGGCCATTTCCGCGCAGACGCATCCTAATATCCTGGTTTTCATGACCGACCAGGAGTCTGCTCTTCTTCCTGGCCCAGTGAAAACTCCAACGCGAGATCGGCTTCGCGCCCAATCCACTCGCTTCAACTTCGCCTTCTGCAATACTCCGCAATGTTCCGCCGCTAGGGCTGCGCTGCTTACCGGTCTTTATCCGCACCTTGCAGGTGTACGGACAAATGTAGATGGCTCGTCCCTGGGCAATGAGTTGCCCAAGGACCTGCCCAATGTTGGCAGCGTCTTTAGTAAAGCGGGTTACGCAACTGGATATTTTGGCAAATGGCATTTGTCAAAAAAAGGGGCCGGTCCCACGGATTACGGATTTGGCTTCGCTCCTAAAGAGGGCTCCGACGAAGCGGCGGCTGAGGGGGCGGCGAGTTGGATCACCAAGCAGAAAGGACCCTGGCTGGCGTGGGTCTCCGTGCTGAACCCCCATGACATTTACCATATTGATCGCGATTTCGCCTCCGTCAAAATTCGCCCGGGAGTGAAGGCGCCGCATTCCGATCTGAAGAATCTGAAGGACAAGCCCGCGGAACAGCAGCAATATGTCGACAAGGATCAGGGGAAAATAACGAGCGCCTATACCCAGGAAGATTGGCTTCGTTACCGCAGCTACTACCTACAGCTTTTGGAGATGGCCGATTCTTGCCTGGCAGCGGTATTGAGCAAGGTCGACATGTCCAATACGATCATTGTTTACACCACTGACCATGGAGATGCGCTTGGGGAACATGGCCTTCCTTTCAAAGGTCCATTTCAATACGAAGAGTTGGCTCGTATCCCGCTTTGGATTTCCGCTCCGGGGCGTTTGAAGCCGGGTGACCGTGACGATTTCGTCATGCAGATAGATCTGGCGCCCACTCTTGCAGATCTTGCGAAAGTGGAATGGCCCGCGAAGCAGAGCGGCGTAAGTTTGCTAAAGCCCACCGGTCGTGGAGAAGTATACCTTGAGTATTTTGCCAAGCAAAAGTGGGCGAATCCGTTCCAGACGGTTAGAACTCGCCGCTACAAACTCAATCGATATGAGAGTGGCAGCCGTGAACTATATGATCTTGAAAAGGATCCGCATGAGTTGGTGAATCTGGCAGGATCCGGCCCGCTGCAAAAGGTTGAGGCAGAGTTGAGCGGGAAGTTGGATAAGTGGTGGAAGCCCCAACCTCACAACTGATGGGGCTTCCAGCCATTATCCGTTAGCACTTTTTGAGCCTGCTCCAATTGCTCAGGCAGCACATAGAAAAACGCCCCGACGCGCTCCGTGCGGAAAACGACTCCGCCCTGATACTTATCGGGTTCAACTGCGTAATCCAAACCTGCGGCGTTCAGCACACCTTCCAGTGTCGTAGCATCGTTTAGCTTCTTGGCGATGTACAAAAGATCCATCTCCTGATCGTTGAAAAAGTCCGCTTCGCGCCGCATTGTTCCATTGACCTACTTCTTCACCATGCCATTTATCCGTGCTTCAAAAGCGGCGTATGCTCCGGCATCGGTGCGATTCATGTAGTTGATGAATTCGCTTGCCACTTTTTCAAGGTTAGTAAAAGCATGCGGGTTCTTATACATTTCGCGCATCAGAGGGAGGATGCCCTTGATCCGTGTGTACACTAAAAGCATCTCCGTACCGCTTTGAAAGAACAGTTCCTGGTGCAAGACGCCTTGTGTGATGAAGCTTGCAACCATCTCCCAATAAGAGACAACCTGGCGGAAATGGGCGTTCTCATCCGAACCAGGAGGGGCCACCTTGAGGAGGTCTTCCATGTTGGCCGGGAAAAAATGCGCTGCAAACCAGGAACGGGCTGCGCGCATCTTCTCTTCACGGCGCATTTCGTACAGTCTCAGAACTAAATTTACGTCTTCGTAGGTTGCTTGATTGCTCATCTCTATAGCGTAACGGCAAACGGTGGTTTTATGCTAGTAGATGAAGAATATTGTGTTACCGTGAGGGCAGGAACGTTTTTATGCGAATTTGTTTTTTAGCTCTGTTACTGTCAGTTGCACTCCAAGCAGCCAACACTGCTATTGTGCTTAACTCCGCCGATGAAACGGTTTCAATCATAGATACAACGTCTTATAACGTTACAAAGACATTCCGCATCGGCAAAGAACCCCACCACCTGATGGTTACCCCGGACGACACCTATCTGATTGTGGCCAACGCTGCATCGAACGAATTAGTCTTTCTAGACCGCGCCACGGGTGAAGAGAAACGTCGTTTGAAAAATATCTCCGATCCTTACCAAATAGGGTTCAGCCCGGGAAATAAGTACATGGTTTCGGCCTCGCTGCGCCTCCATCGATGCGACATCTACTCTGGTTCCGATTTCAAATTGCTCAAACGGATAGCAACGCCCAAAGGACCCAGCCACGTTATCTTTGATAAGGCGGGCGCCTTTGCATTCGTCACCTTACAAGATTCAAATGAATTGACTGCCATCGATTTGGAAAAACAGCAAGTGGCTTGGACCATCCCCCTTGGAAAACAGCCTGCCGGCATCTGGATGACCCCGGACGACAAACATCTCTTGATCGGGATACTTGGCCAAGATTACGTCCAAGTAGTGGACTGGCGTGCTCGCAAGACCGTTAAGAAGATTCGTACTGGAGCGGGTGCGCATAACTTTATTCCTGTCGGGGATGGCCGTCATGTGTTTCTTTCAAACCGGGCTTCAAACAAGATCTCGAAGATCGATCAACAGACGCTCGAAGTGGTGGACGAATTGCCGGGCCCGGGCGGCCCGGACTGCATGGATGTTTCAGCTGATGGCAAGCAACTCTGGATGACATCACGCTGGATCCGAAAGGTTACCGTAGTGGATATAGCCACAAAAAAGGTTGTGAAGCAGATACCGGTGGGCCGCTCTCCTCATGGAATTTACCTGTATGCGCATGCGGCGCGCAAGTAAAGCCATCCTTGCCACGTTTTTGCAGCTTGCCACCTCGGCGGCGGAGCCTGCAGGGTGCGCCGGCAAGCTGTATCTAACAATAGACACCGGGAGCATGAAGCCGGCCAAAGACATTCAGGCTATTTTGCGGAAGCACCGCGTTCTGGCTACCTTCTTTGTTGCCAACGAAAGCACTTGGCGTGGAGATACGGCTCTTGATCCCGCCTGGGCCGCGTATTGGAAATCGCTTGCCGAGGATGGCCATGCTTTTGGAACCCACACCTGGCGCCATTGGTATTTTTCGTCGGACGGGCCAGATAAAGTGCTTTATGTCAGCCGAGGGAAAACTCGGGAATGGTTGAACAAGGAGCAGTTTTGCCGGGAACTCGATCAGGTTGGCCAAGTGTTCCAGAAAATGACAGGAACGAAGGTGCGACCTATCTGGCGCGCGCCTGGGGGGCATCTTACTCCAAGAACACGGCAGTTCGCAAAAGCCTGCGGCTACGAACACATTGGTTGGTCTCCGGCGGGTTTTCTCGGCGACGAACTGCCAAGCGGCACTCACCCTAACCGTGTGCTGTTGGGTCGCGCCTTGGCCAATATCAAAGACGGCGACGTACTGATGATGCACCTGGGTATCCGTTCGCGCACGGATCCGTTCTGGCCAATGCTGGATCCACTTCTGGCCGGCTTGAAGAAAAAAGGGTTTTGTTTTGCCACCATCAACGAAGGAGCGCGACAATAGAAGTAGACTGCTATGTGGGAAGCTATCTCCAATCAATTCGCACTCCTGCAATCTTGGATTTTCCAGATTCTGGTTCAACCGGCTTTGTATGCACTTGGCCTGATGAGTTGGGACGAACTCGCCTTCGACGGCACAGAACTTTTCTTGATCGGCGTCATTGAACTGGCGCTACTTTACGTTATTTTCCGCCCCCTTGAGTTACTTGCGCCCGTTGAACAATGGCCCAACCGGCGTGAAGCGAACGTCGATTTCCTCTATTCGATGATTACGAAACTTGGGCTGCTGCCCCTGTTCTTCTTTCTAGTTTTGACGCCTGCCTTCGATTATCTAAATGGATCATTGCGTCTTGCCGGAATCATCCCGCCCAATTTGGAGGACTTCGTTCCGGCGTTAAAGGATTCTCCAGTCTTGAGCGCCGTAACCTACTTGGCGCTGTTCGATTTTTTCGACTATTGGCGACACCGCTTACAGCATCGATTCGGTATTTGGTGGGCGCTTCATAGCTTGCATCACAGCCAGCGTCAGATGAGTTTTTGGACCGATGACCGCGAGCATTTATTGGACCAGATGATCTCCGGCGCCTGGCGTGGCATGCTGGGCCTTTTGATTGGCGTTCCGCCGGCGCAGTTTCTCGTCGTGACCTTAATTTCCGGGGCCATAGAATCCTTTTCGCACGCGAATGTCCGGCTTAGCTTTGGCGCAATCGGCGAACGGATACTGGTCAGCCCGCGTTTTCACCGGCTGCACCACGCTATGTCGGTGGGACACGACGGTCCGCATCGCGGTTGCAACTTCGCCCAAGTCTTTTCATTCTGGGACGTAATGTTCCGCACGGCCAATTTCGACGCCACCTACCATCCCACCGGCGTGTCCGATCAAAACGAAGGTGCGGATTATGGCGGCGGATTCTGGGCCCAGCAGCGGTTAGGTCTGCGCCGATTGTGGCAAGCGTGGAGTTGAAACTCGAATAGCGCCGTTGCCCCAACTCGTGTGCCTTCCAATGCCGATCCATTCCGCGACATGCAGCATGGGTAGAAATTGATCCAGATCACCTTCATAGCTCGCTTGACCGACAAATCCGCCCAATCCATGTGTTTGACCAGTCCTCGATGAGCGCCTCCCTGCATCCACCTGGCAAACATCGCAGTGCGTCATTCGTATTAATTCAGCGCACGCAGCTATCTGCTTGTGATCCCAACTGAGCGCGCCATTTCCGTAGAAGGAAGATAGCGAAGCAATCCGGTCCCGTAAGCGGCTCATAAGGGCGAGGAACTCAGGCAGGCGAACTATGGCGTCTTTCCACTTAACTTCCATCGGCGTCAAAAACGCGATTTCGATCAAACGGCACGGCGCGGGCGTCAACGGAATGTCAACTGAGCTAGTGCTGATCCCAAGCAACTCCAACTGCTCGATTGCTCCGAACGATTTTTCGATCAGGGCCGCTGTTTCCCAAGCTCCAAAGAGATGAAGCGTCAGAGAAAAATGATCTCCCGTATGAAACGTGCGCCCGTTCAACGCCTCCGCCCGCACTACAAATGGCCGTGGCAAATTGGCGAAGCCGCTGGGCCCCGCATTGGTCGGCCGGGGTTCGAATAATCGAGCATAGGGACACGTGGAAGCATCAGTACAGCTTGCGGCGTCGGTGCAACTCCGCGGACAACAGAGACGGCGCGCCGTGATCCCCAACTTGCCCCGAAAAAAATTACCGGCCTTCCATGGAGCGAACTCGACCGTCTGCTTCACCCGGAAGTTCATCTCGAAGACCGTGACAGGAAAGGATGGAGCGTTCATTCGCTTTTCGATGGTAACATCAGGAAACTCCGCATGCTTATTCTTGCTTCACAATCTCCTCGTAGGAAAGAGATCCTGCAATCGGCCGGAATCCCGTTTCAAGTGCGAATCGGAGACGTGGACGAATCCGTGAAACCCGGTGAAGCTCCAATGTCCTATGTCCGTCGTCTTGCCGTCTCTAAAGCCATGGCTGTGCCGCGGGATCCTGGCGATCTGATTCTCGCCGCGGACACCACCGTTGTGTCCGAAGGAGAGATCCTTGGTAAACCCGAAAATGATGAGGACGCTAAACGGATGCTGAGGAAACTCTCTGGTAAGGCGCATGAAGTACTCACTGGGATTTGCCTTTTCTCCGGTTCCAAATTGCAAATCGATGGAGAGTCGACTTTGGTCCATTTCACGTCGCTTTCCGAGGATGAAATTGAACAGTACGTGGCTAGTGGAGAGCCGAAAGACAAAGCTGGCGCATACGGAATTCAGGGCCTCGCCTCGAAGTTCATTCAGCGTGTGGATGGTTGCTACTTTAACGTCGTGGGTTTACCCATTTCACTCGTGTATCGTCATCTAAGGGCCGTTGGATTCGACTGCTTAGGCCGATAGCATTTCTGCTATTCTTTCCAACTCATTCCGCTTCTCGCGAATCAGCGCGTCCGCCGTCAGGCGCAACCTCCGTAAATTCCCCGCGTGGGTGTTGTCCATCGCCGCGCAACTGGCTTCAAGTACAGGTTGAAATCGAAAGTACTGCTCGGCATTCAATAATTGCCGCAATTGATAATCAACCGTTGCGCTTCCACTGTCGAGAACTACGTTCAGCACCGGCTTGGCCCATTGAGCCAAACCCCAAGAACTTGCTTTGGAGAAGGGAAGTGAGGAAACCCTTGCGCCGGTTCCAAGCGATACGACCAGAAATTCGTCCGCCTGCGGATGCCGCTTGATTGCTTCCACCAGAGCGCAAGCCGCCGGGTTATTTGCGAAAACACCACCGTCGATCAGAGCGTAGTAGTCTCCGGTGGAGGATGCCGGTAATCGATGAGGCTTGAAGTACGTTGGAGCAGCCGAGCTGGCCCGAGCCACGTCCTTTAGTGCAAAATCGTAGGCTGGATCCAATCGCGCATTCCCACTTTTGAAAAAGAATGGGAAATAACGTTCAATCTCGAAGGACGGAACTAGCACACTGGTTAGGCAATCTTTCAATCTTGCCGTTCCAAAATACTGATCCAAGACGCCTTCGAGCCCCTCTGATCCGTATTTCTGCTTGGTCAAAGGTCTAAACCAGCGGCTGGCAGAGGGAGCGAAGATTCGCGACGCTTCCTGTTCGTATATGGCCGCCATGTGGTGTGCCGAGTGGGCTGGCCGACCGTCCTTGTCCGGCATAGCCAATCCCAGCGCCAGGATGCCTCCAGTGGAAGTACCGGCAATCAAATCAAACAGACTAGCTATGGACCTGCCTGTTAATTTTTCAAGTTTGGCGAGCACAAGCGCTGGGATCAGACCACGGACACCGCCGCCATCAATTGAGAGGACTCGGATTGGTTTCGTCATAGTGCGACGATATCTGTCAAGCGATTCGGTTCGTCAAAGTGACGGACGCAAAGATTTGGTTAACTATCAGTAAACACAATGTGATAGCTAGACAAGTCTAAAGTTCCTGTTTGTCTGTGATCCTGCGCAACGCCATCCACCGGACAGGTCCCTCTTCCGTAAGACCGATAACATGTATTATGTTAAATAGAGAATGCCAATCGCATAGTAGTAATCTGCCGAATTTAAAGTGGCAATAGTACAGCAGGTAGGCTATGATCTCTAGTACTGTAGATCACTTGTCACTCTTTTGTGAGACGCAGGAATGAGCAGGTTATGAACCGTTTGACCCAAGCGCTCGAAGCGTAAAGGTCTTCGGGGTGTGAAATTGGACCCCACTAAGCAAATGCGCAACAAAATACAAACTCAATCAAAACCACGCGCAGGGTCGACTTCACAGCCTCGAACAAAATAGCCGCCGTTACTTTGTATTGTTTCTAGAACTTGAGCTTCTCTGGGGGGGACTCAAGTCTGTGGTAATGTTCTTTGCCGTAAGAATATTTGATTGAGTAATCTAGCTAACTTTCAGAAGAGAAAACCATACTGATGCCCTTTCACGACAACACTCCCCCGAGTGTCGCGTTTGGCGGTTCGTTAATGAACGGATCGACGCCTCACTCGACAAAGTTCGAGCTTGTCAAATCGGAATCGCGATTTGTTGCAGTACACAGAAAAATCCCGACCAGCTACCGCATTATCGTCCGGTATAAGAAGCCTCGGCTCCTTGAGTTGCCGGTCTTGAGGAAACCAAGCTTTGCATTATCGCGGCGGCGGGTCTTGTCTGTTGCCGCTGGCCTGGTTTTGGGTACGTTGGCAACGACCGTTTCGTGGCAGTACAGCGCGTCAAGAAAGTGGGCGTCGGAAGTAAGTTCGCTGAGCAAATCCCCTATCTTCACATCCACCGCCCCGATTGCGTTCCGGGCAGAAATTGTCTCCGATGCGATATCCCGCCTGGATAAGGGCGGCTTTGGTTTTGGTTTGCATCAAAACGTCAAATTGCAGGCTGGGGCGCTTTATCGAAAGTCTGCGGAAATTCAGGGTTACGGCAGGTCCGCGAATCGTGGGGACCTGCATATGGCCTTAGTTGGTTTGCGTCGATCCATTTCCCTTCTGGAAAAGCTTTCAGAAAATGGGGCGACGCGCCGTGAGCTCGCAGTTTCCCTGCAACGCTTGGCTAACGTCCTGTCACAAGCAGGCCAGCAGGAAGAAGCCAGAGCCTCAGCACTGCGCTCCGTCGCACTTCTGTCCAACTCGACAGATCTGGATGGCCATTCCGATCTTTTGGTGGCCTACACTGAGCTCTCCAGTATCGAACAGCGCATGGGCCTGAAAGACGCCGCTCTTACTTCGGCCCGCAATGCTGTTCACCTAGCGGGCAAGACATCGACCTCAGAAAGCGGAGCAAAGGCACAAGCCTATGAGCGATTGGCTCTAGCCATAAACGCCGCTGAGGGCCCGAAGCCAGAGGCTGTGACCGCTGCGAATACCGCGGTTGAGGTTTGCCGTGATTTCAATCAGGCGCTTGAGTCGTGCCAGACGGAGTACTTCGCAGCTCTCGATACAGTTGGGCAAATTCACGCATTTGCCGGTCGCCATAAGGAAGCTTTGAAGCTTTACGAACAGGCCGAGCCGAAGTTGAAGGAAATGACGAGCCAAGACCCCAATAACCATTTGTTGCTGGATGAGTTGCGTCGAACCCGTCAGCAGGCCGGAGTATCCCTTCAGGCTGTGGGTCGTGTTGAAGAAGCCTTGAAAAAGTTCGAACTCGCGATGAAAACCGCGAAGGCGATTTCCAGTTCAGGATCGACGAAAAAGGCCGCAATTAACTGCCCGTTAGTTGAAGCCAGTCTAAGTTACGCCACCTTGCTGATGCGAACAACCCGCACCGCTGAAGGCCAATCTTTGTGGAAGGACGCCAGTCAGTTGTTGGCCTCCTCGGGATCAAACTGTGCCGAGACTAAGCTGGCATTCCTCAGCCCGCCACTTGCGCAATCTAAATTTCCGCGAAATAAAGCGGAGGCTGTTGAGCCCATTCTGGCATCCGGCGGCGCTGAATTCAATCCAGGTAATAGCTCGCCAGAATAGAAAGATTTAGAACAAGGCGTTATCCTAAAGCGATGCGGCTTATCTGTTTTCTTGTACTTTTCTGTTCCCTCGGCCAGTCCCAATCCACGTTACTTTTATTCAACGGGAAAATCGTTACCGTCGATGCAAAGTTTAGTGTGGCCCCAGCCATGGTGGTGCGCGCCGACCGGGTTGCCGCGGTGGGGCCAATGGCGGACATGACTCGGTTGGCCGGGCCGCGGGCGCAACGGATCGATCTCAAAGGTAAAACGGTTCTGCCCGGCTTAATGGATTCACACGTCCATGCTGGCGGCGCTTCGCTTTACGAATTTGATCACACCGTACCGGATATGGAAACTCTTGCCGACGTCCTTGGTTACATCAAGGGCCGTGTCGCACAAGCAAAAGAGGGAGAATGGATTCGGGTTTCCCAAGTGTTTATCACCCGAATCCGGGAACAGCGCTTCCCTACCCGCGCCGAACTGGATCGGATAGCCCCCAAGAATCCCATCTACTTCAGCACCGGTCCTGACGCATCGCTTAACTCGCTGGCCTTGCGCCTAAGTGGCATCGACAAGGCATTTGAAATCAAAGATGGCTTGCCAGGCCGCATTGAGCGCGACGCCACTGGAGAGCCCACCGGCATCATCCGCAACTGCGCCCGGTTCGTGAAATATCAACCGAAGTTGCGCGTGCCAACCTCCGCCGAAAAACAGGCGCGGTTGAAGCAGCTTTTGGCCGACTACAATTCCGTGGGACTCACGAGCGTAGCCGACCGCAATACATCCGACGACGAAGTGGAGGTGTTCCGTCAGTTATACGGCAAGGGCGAGCTTACTTGCCGGGCGTTCCTGACCTATGCCGTGGATGCCCAACTGCCTTTTACGGAGATTGACACGCTCATTTCCAAGGCCGCCAAGAATCCTCTCCATGCCTACAACAATATGCTTTGGTTGCGTGGCGTAAAGCTGTTCCTAGATGGCGGTATGCTGACCGGCAGCGCCTTCATGCTGAAGCCGTGGGGCGTTAGCAAAGTCTACTCCATCGACGATCCGCAGTATCAAGGCATGAAATATATCCAGGCTGACAAACTGTATCAAATCGCTAGGACGGCTCTTAAGCAGGGTTTCCAGATCACAGCTCACTCTGTTGGTGACGGCGCCGTCACGGCTCTGGTCGATGCCTATGAACGGATCAACGAACATGATTTCGCTCTGCGCGAAATGCGCCCGGCGGTAACCCATTCCAATTTCATGACGCCGGAAGCGATGACCAAAATGAAAAACATGGGCGTTGTGGCTGATCTGCAACCGGCATGGCTATGGCTTGACGGCGCAACGCTGCTGAAGCAGTTTGGCGAAGAACGCATGAAGTATTTCCAGCCTTACAAGACGCTATTCGAACAAGGCGTCATGGTCGGCGGCGGATCAGATCACATGCAGAAGGTCGGCAGCTTTCGGTCTATCAATCCCTACAATCCGTTTGTAGGAATGTGGATCGCCTTGACCCGCCAACCCCGCTGGATGGGGAGCCCGCTGCACCCGGAACAAAATATTTCCCGCGAGCAAGCCATCAAGCTCTATACGATCAAC
This sequence comes from Acidobacteriota bacterium, assembly GCA_025350695.1. Taxonomy (GTDB): domain Bacteria; phylum Acidobacteriota; class Terriglobia; order Bryobacterales; family Bryobacteraceae; genus JANXSF01. Next base: position 35,952 of record JANXXI010000191.1, on the reverse strand, counting down.
AACGCCTATTTAATGTTTCAGGAGAGAGAAAAAGGTTCGCTCGAAGCCGGCAAGTTAGCCGACTTCATCGTCCTTGACCGGGATATTCTTACCTGTCCGTTGGGTCAAGTTAAGAATATCCAAGTCGAAGAAACCTATTTAGGCGGCAAGCTGGTTTACAAGCGGCAGTAAACTCTACTTGCCTGCCGCATCCGCATTTGCTCGCACCAGCAGCGCCTTCATGTACCCAACCGTGAACGCGATAGCTGTCTTGTTGTCACCCACCATTTGCGGAAAGTGATCGCCAATCACGCAGCCATCATAATCCACGTCGCGCAGAGCCTTCATCAACTTCCACATGTCGGTATACCCGTTGTCGACAAAAGTCTCGACAAAGTGAGGCATCGGCGCCGACGTGTTGCGAAAGTGAATCTTCCACAATTTGCCGCGCTCGCCAAAATACTTGATGGCCCCCACGGCATCAACGCCCATCGCCTCCCCGCCCTCCATCCAGGTGCCGCAGCACAGGCAGACTCCGACGTTCGGGCTATTCGCAATCTGCATGGCCTGCTTGTATCCTTCAAAGCTGCCGAAGATACAGCGCGGAACGCCGCCCAGGTTCGGCACTGGCGGATCATCGGGATGAATACCGATGAATACGCCGGCTTCTTCTGCCACTGGCGTCACCTGTTTGATGAAGTACTCGTAGTTGTCCCAAATCTCCTTCTCAGAATACTGACGGCCGTGAGAGAGCGGCCCAGTGAAAACTTTCCCGTTCCAATAGCCTTTGGCCGTTTTAATGTCGAAGGCGCGCGCCGATGCGCCGCCTCGAGTGGTTTCACGGTCGGAACTCCAAATGCCGTTTCCCATGTGGGCGTAGGTGGTGTAACGGAGTCCGGCTTTGCCCAACTTGCGGAGAAATTCCTTGTATTCGGCAATTTTCTGATCGCGGCCCGGCAGGTTCAAGGTCACCTCTTCCATGTTGTGGACGCTCGCGTTGCCAATGTTCCAAACCCGCAACCCGTAGCTTTCTACCTTGCCTTTAAGCCGCACATAATTGTCAACCGAGGATGTTTTGGCATCGCCAGGGATATTCACGTACGTGATGCCCATCTGCTGAACAAAGGTGAGGTCTTCGTCCGATGGTTCAGCCGGCATCTGAACTGAAATCTTGATGCCCGGAGCCCAGGGCCGAGTTTTGGTGACGCCTTTCTCGCTGGGCCAGGATGGAATTGCCGCCGTCGCGGCGGGAACCAAACCGGAGGCAAGAAGAGTACGGCTGAAGTCGCGTCTATCTAATTTAGGAGTTGCCATAACTAAGGGATTGTATCAAGAGATTGAGCGCTAAAATAGGCGGTAGATGATTTGTTCTGGAAATCGCGTGCCGTTGAAGGAAGGCGCAACGGTTGTTGAGTTTTGTTACGAACATTTTGAGTTGGCTCGGAATGACGAACACCAGCAGCCAGCGTTTGCACTGCACGTCACCGCGTTAAGTAGTGACGACCAATTGGCTGCGTTCGCCTTGGCGCCGGTCGATGCCAGCGAGCAGGCCCAATGGTTTACCGCGCGCTGGGGGCGTACGGGCGTGGGGTCCTCAAACTTCATGCCAGTGCCGTCGCAAACGGAAGATAATCGTCCTGCGATAGAAGCGTATGGCTTCCGAATTTCAAACTTTAATTGGAGAAGCTGCCAGTGGGAAATCGACAAAATCGTTCCCGCAGGCGCCTATGAAATTCCGTCAGCACAAGGTGAAACCGTTGAAGTTCCAATGAATCAGGAATCGGCCTACGCCTTTCGGGATGGCATGCCCGTGGCAGATCTTGAAACGTTGCCGGTTGGGGAACATGTTGAGATGGGCATCACCAAAGAAACTGAAGAAGGTTCTGAAACTTATCTCGTCCGGTTTGGAGGAAGAATTTGGCGGCGGTTGGCTGCTGACTCGCATCAGCCACTGGAACTGTTGGGGTTCGACACCAAATCGGACGTCTTTAACAAATCGCTGGATGGCGTGTGGGGAGAGATAGGTGGCCAGGAGGACGCAAAGCGCGAATTGGTGCGGGCGATTCAGTGGCCCGTGCTGTATCCGGAACTGTTCCGGCTATTTAAACGGCAGCGCAGCCGTGGAGTGTTGCTGTATGGCCCGCCCGGATGCGGCAAAACTCTGCTTGGTAAGGCGGTAGTCCGCTTAATGGCCGCGTTATACCATCGCAAGGCGGATGACGCAGGCTTCAAGTACGTTAAGGGGCATCAATTGCTGGATCAATTCCTTGGCAACTCTGAGAAGGCTGTAAAATCGCTGTTCGATGAGGCGCGCCGGTGGAAAGAGCAGAAGGGCTATCCGGCCGTATTGTTCTTCGACGAGGCCGACGCACTTTTCAAGCGCAGGCCCTCAGGATCGAAGGAACAGTTCTTCACCCTGGTTCCGTCTCTGCTGGCGGAAATGGACGGCATGGAAGAAAGCGGCGCATTCGTTATGCTGGCGACCAATCGTCCCGAGTCGCTGGACCTGGCAATTACACGGCCCGGCCGTATTGACCGCCGTATTCGCGTGACACGTCCGGATGAAGCAGCTAGCCGCGTCATCTTTCGAATCCATTTCGATGGGGTGTTCCTTGAAGATGGATTAACGTTGGACGACCTGAGCGCTTTTGCAGCCTCGGAACTGTTTGCTCCCAGGCTTCGACTGTACGAATTACAATTCGATGAGACACCTTCAACCTCCTATTTTCTGTTGAAGGATCTGGCCAGTGGCGCGCTCATCCAGAATATTGCCGATAGGGCTACCGCGAACAAGATGGAGTATTGCATTCAAAACGATTGCCGGTCAGGTTTGAATTTTGACGATGTCCGTGTAGCGATAGGGGAAGTGCTACAGGAGCAACAGGAAGCCAAGCACGATGAGGAGTTGGAAGAATTCGCTAAGTCACAGCGCAAGACTCTTCGGAGCTACCGGGCAGTTAGCGAGAGTTATTCCGCAGTTGTTTGATGGCTGCCTCCACGCCGAGGCGTGGGCTTGAGAGTATAGGGATGGGTAGGTCTGTCAAGAGTTCCGCGGCCTTCGCCATTGAGGCCTGCGCCAGCACAATAACATCGGCTTGGGGCGCCACTGGACGAAGCCCTTCGGCAATGGCGGCCGCATAGCCTTCCGGATTGCCCGCTTGCAAAATGGGCCACGCGTCAGAAAGCAGGATGACTTCGATCGTGATTTGCTTGCCCTGTTCTTTGGCGACGGAGCGAATCAGGTCGCTAGTTGGACCAACCGTACTTTGAAGACAAGCGGCGACGAGAATGCGAGGTCCTGAGGCCACGGCGGCTTCGGCCATCGCCTTGTCGATTCGCTGAATTGGAACCTTGCTCCGTTCCTTGGCGGTTTCGGCCGCGGCGCCTACCGTTGAGCACGTAAGGACGACTAAATCCGCGCCTGTACCTGCCTCGGCCAATAACCTCTCCACAATGCGTTGTTCCAACTCTTGCGACATGGAGCCGGCCTTTACAGCTTCGTCCAAAAACTCCTGACTGAAGACGTGTTTCACTTTCACATCAGGGGCAATTTCGGCTACAAGAGTTTCGAGCGTTGCAGCGTTGCCGGCCGCTGTATGGAAAAAGGTCAGATGTTGAGGCATGCTATCGTTTCCGTTCAAATAGATAGTGTGACACGGTCCATTCGTTGCCGTCCGCAAACCCCCACACTTCCTCAACTGCCATGAAAAATATACGCCAACGGGCGAAATGGGCGAGAGCCTCATGGCCGTAGGTCTTGGTGAACTCATCCATGATTTCTGGCTTGTGCTGATCCATCTTATCTAGCCAGGCCCGAGCTGTCTTTTCGTAGTGGACACCGCTCATCAGCCAATGGTCAAGACAGGTCACGTCCTTTTGAAAATAGAGCAATAGATCGTCGCTCGGCATCAAGCCGCCGGTGAAGAAATATTCCGCCATCCAATCCGTTCCGTCTTTCACGGCAAATGGGTAGGCGAAGCGGTAGTGGGAAAAGACATGAACGAATAACAGCGCCTCAGGCTTCATCCATCGAGATACTTTTTCGAGGAGCTTGTCGTAGTTGCGCATGTGCTCGAACATCTCGACACTGACGATACGGTCATAAGTATCTGGAGCCTCGAAGGTGACCATGTTGGCCGTTACAATGTCTAGATTCTTTAGTCCGCGCTTCGCAGCTTGACCCAGGATGTACTCGCGCTGTGTCCTGGAATTAGAAACCCCAGTGACTCTGGAATTTGGAAACTTCTCAGCCAAATAGAGGGACAGCGCTCCCCAGCCGCAGCCAACGTCCAGAATGTTATGACCGTCTAGAATCCGGGCGCGTTCGGCCGTGAGTTTGAGCATCGCCTCTTCAGCCTGATCGAGTGTCGATACGCCGCTAGGCCAATAAGCGCAACTGTACTTTCGTCGGGCTCCAAGCACCAGTTCGTAGAATCGCGTGGGTACTTCGTAATGCTGTTCGTTGGCTTCTCCGGTATTCACGGCAATTTCACTGGCGCGAAGCTCTTCCACAAACCTCATCAGCCGCTGGCGCTGCATTTCCGGCGTAGGTTCGGCTTCGCCTTTTAGGCGGATACGATTCAGGCGTCTGATGGCGGGACGAATGATCCAATCGGGGATTATGTTTTTGTCGAGCAAGGCCCAATAAAACGGAGGTTTAATGTCGCTCATGCTTTCTTGAACCAAGGAATAAACGCGCTGGTGGTGGCTTGGTAATCTCTGTAATCCCGGCGGCTTTTTAGGGCGTGCTCCTCGGTGGCTGGAATGCCGGTGACGCGTAGGAGGAAGAACAGGATCATCGCTGGGGCTATTAGGCCGGCTGCTCCCCACTGCGATGGAAGGGCAATGATGGCGTAACCCACCCAGGTTAACCCTTCGAAGAAGTAGTTCGGGTGGCGGGAGTAATTCCAAAGCCCTGTCCTGCAGGATAGGCCGCGGTTTTTGGCCTCTGATTTGAAGCGTTTAAGCTGTGTATCGGCAACGGATTCTCCGCAGATGCCGGCGATCCAAATGATGAGGCCTAACCAGTCTGTGAATTCCAATGGACGGTTGTCCCGGCTGGCCAGAAAGAACGGCGTTGCCAGCATCGCGCAGGTTAAAGCTTGCAGTTGGTAGAAACCCAGAAATTTTAGCCCGATGTTGGTCTTCCACTTTTCCCTTAGCGCAACGTAACGGCCTTCCTCCGGCTGGCCAATGACTCGATCGAGCAGCAAATGCCCGGCGAGGCGCAGACCCCAAAAGCAAATCATCGCAGTCAGCAGGATTCGACGCTGTTCATTTCCCTGCCCTAAGTAGGTAAAGATAGTGGCGCAGAGCGCGATGCCGGCAGCCCAACCAGCATCCACAATTGAGGCGTTCTTCAGCGGAAAGTGGATCAGCCAAAGTAGGAACATCAATAGACTGACGGCGGCCCAGGCGGTGAGAATCATGTTCACGTTGGATGCTGCCTTTGCGCGGCCAGCTTCAAAATCGGACGTAGTGCGAAGTACAAGATCGCTGCCACCGGGATTGCAATGAGCACCCAAGCGGCAATCCCGTGGAGAGTGGCGTTCCACAACGTGGCTATCGCGTTGAGAACTCCGGACTGGGCCATGGTCTGGATTTCTTCCAGTCCAAGGCGGAAGCCGTTGTCTCCGAAAAGCATGGAACCGAGCCGCAGGAAAGGAATCAAGAAAGCTATTTGCAGTGGATAAACAAGGTAATTAACGCCCTGAATTGCAGCTTGATTCAGACCCAGTATAGCCGCCACGGCCGCGCATGTAATCGAGGTGGATCCCAGCACTGGGATTGTGCCTAGGACGATCCCCAGGGCAATGGTCAAGGCCAGCTTTTCTGGCGTGAGGCCCTGTTTCAAGAGTTGGATTACTGGACCGCGAATGCGGCGTTGCCAAAAAGATTCAGCCATGCGTTAGCCTTGATAGACGCGAACTAAATGAGTCCAGGCAGCCTACCTAACATCCATACGAAGATATGAAGAAAAAGGATTTGCCGTGCACTCGTCAAATTTCACTCTAATCGAGGCTATCGGAAAGGGCCACTATAGTCAATGAACCGGATTGCAATAATTGGGGCAGGCATTGCCGGGATGTCGGCGGCGTATTACCTGAGCCGTAAGCACGAAGTGTGGATTTTTGAAAACGAACAGCGACTGGGCGGACATACGCATACCCATGCAGTGAACGGGCTGCATATCGACACTGGATTTATTGTCTACAACGAGGCCACCTACCCCAATTTAATTCGTTTATTTAGCGAGCTTGGGGTTGAGACCCAGGACTCCGATATGTCCTTTTCCGTCTTTGATCCAACGACTGGCTTCCGGTACTCAAGCAACGGCCTGGGCGGCTTCTTTTCTGACCGGCGAAACTTGATTCGGCCCGGGCACTACAAGCTTGGACTGGACATCTTACGGTTCAACCGCGAAGCGGGCAAGCTTCTTGAAAGCGGTGAGGACATCACGCTGGGCGACTACCTCAAGCGCGAAGGGTTTAGCCAAGCGTTCCAAGACCTTTATCTTTTTCCCATGGCTTCGGCCATTTGGTCCACGTCATTTGGGCAGGTGAAGCTATTCCCTGCCCTGACTTTGATCCGTTTTTTCGCCAATCACAACCTGCTGAGTGTCAATCAACACCACACTTGGCGGGCAGTGAAAGGCGGTAGTTCCAGCTACATTGAGCCCATCATCCGCCCATTTCGGGATCGTGTCGTGCTGGGGGCGAACATTCAATCCATCGATACCACAAGTGCCGGCATTGAAATCCATATGTCTTCCGGAAACGTACAAAGGTTTGATAAGGTGGTTTTCGCCTGTCGAGCGAGTGAAGCGCTGCGACTTTTGAAGTCACCAACGGACAAGGAGCAAGAGATTCTGGGCAGTTTCAAAACTTCGCTGAATAAAGCTTGGCTGCATACCGACGAAACGATGCTGCCCGAACCCGGGTTAGCGCGTGCCTCCTGGAACTGTATTTTGGGACCGGATGGACCCGCGGCATTGACCTATCACATGAACCGGCTGCAGACGCTGCCCGGGCAGACCCAGTACTGCGTCACCCTGAACGCTGTGTCCCGGATTGATCCGGCCAAGGTGATTAAAAAGTTAGAATACTACCACCCGCTTTTCACCCGCGAAGCCATCGCGGCCCAGGGGCGATGGCCGGAAATAAGCGGTCATCACGGTGTCCACTATTGCGGAGCGTATTGGTTCTACGGATTTCACGAGGATGGGCTAAATTCCGGAATGCGCGTGGCCCGAAGTTTGGGAGTTGATTGCTGATGCTTGAATCTTCCATCTACGAGGGCCAGCTATTTCATCGACGGCTAACGCCGGCTCCTCACGAATTTACTTACCCTATTTACCTCGCATATCTGGACATCGACCAGTTGCCTCAGCTATTCGCTAAATTTCGGGTCGCAAGCTACAACCGGTTCAATTGGGCTAGTTTTGCGGATCGCGATCATTTTGGGGATTCAGGCTTGTCAATCCGGAAGCGGCTTGAAAAAGATGCCGCCGCCCATGGTCTGAAATTGCCCGCGGGAAAGATCTTCTTAATGACGCAGCTTCGCTATCTGGGTTATGTTTTCAATCCAATATCGTTCTTTTACTGTTATGGCCGGGAGGGCAGGTTGGAGATGGTTTTGGCTGAGGTGAATAATACTTTCGGCGAAACCCACAATTATTGGCTGCACGAAGCGTGCCGAATTCCGGCTGGCGTTGGCTTTCGCTATCGCACCGGGAAGGAATTCCATGTCTCGCCTTTTCTGCCAATGGAGTTGGGTTATGAATTCAACTTCACGGATCCCGCTGAAACAACAACGGTTCATATCGGTGTAAGCGAAGGCGGACAACCGAAGTTTGATGCCTCGATGACCCTAACAAGGAAAGTGTGGAACGAACCCAATTTGGTCAGCAACCTGATTCGGTTCCCGCTAACAACTTTGATGGTGGTGTGGCGAATTCATTGGCAGGCTGCTAAATTACTTTGGAAAGGTGTACCGGTATTCGATCATCCAGCGAGGAGGCGAGCCTAGTGTTCAATCTGACAAATGCGGCTGAATCTATCTTTTTGAAGGCTTTGGGCGGCTTGAAGCAAGGCCATTTGGAATTGACCAACCGAGGCGTTACTCACCACTTTGGAGCCAAGTCTGATTACCTGCATGCTGTGATTACCGTTCACGATTCCCAGTTTTTCCGCCGGGCTTTGCTAGACGGCGACATTGGAATTGGGGAATCCTACATGGCAGGAGAATGGACTTCTCCGGATGTGGCGAATGTCATTCGTCTGGCGGTTCGCAACCTAGATTACTTAGAAAACAACAATTCCTGGTTCAGTGCGTTTAGCCGGGCCGGCAACCGGATTCAACACGTTTTGAAATCGAATACGGTGACTCGCAGCAAGCAGAACATTCAGGCTCACTACGATCTGTCGAATGAATTTTTCGGCCTATTCTTAGACGACAGCATGATGTATTCGTGCGGGTGGTTTGAGTCGGCATCCGATTCGCTCGAACGCGCGCAGTTCAATAAGCTGGAACGGATTTGCCGGAAATTACAATTGCAGCCGGGGGATCGGGTACTTGAAATCGGGACGGGTTGGGGTGGTTTTGCCCTACACGCAGCATCGAAATATGGGGCTCACGTAACAACGACCACCATCAGCCAACAACAACACGATTGGGCCGCCGGGCGCTTTGGCGATTTCGACCCAGAGGGCCAGCGAATTAAACTGCTGATGGAAGATTACCGGAAACTGAAAGGAAGTTACGATAAGATCGTCAGCATTGAAATGTTTGAGGCGGTTGGCCTCGATTTTTACGACGAGTTCTTTTCCACTTGCGACCGGCTGTTGAAGCCCGACGGGACCATGCTGATGCAAACGATTACGATGCTGGATCAGAAGTTCCCTGCCTATCACAGGTCGAGCGATTGGATCCAAAAATACATATTCCCCGGCGGCGAATTGGCCAGCATGACGGAGATTATGAAGTCGACTTCGCGGGCGACGCGATTGGCGCTATTCAATGCCGAGGACATGGGGCTGCACTACGCTCGCACGCTTGATGAGTGGCGGCGGCGGTTCATGCGGAATCTTGGGGCCGTGCGGAACCTTGGGTTCGACGAGAACTTCACCCGAATGTGGGAATTCTACCTGGCCTATTGCGAGGGCGCGTTTCTTGAAAGGCACGTGAGTACAGTTCAGTTGGTGTTTACAAAGTCCTACTCGGGGCGCGTTTTGAGTGGGGAAGAGTTCCGCTTGGAATCGGCTCGAGCTATGGCTTCGAAGCGTTCTTGAGCTACTTCGGCTTGGCGGGAAATTGGACGGCGTCATACTCGTCAAGGCGGCGGACGTCGAGGCGGATGCGGCCGTCAGGCGCGGTCTCATACACATCGCGGAACTTTGCGCCGTAGACAATTTCGTCCAGCCGATACGAAAATCGCGAGTGCACGGTCTGCATAAACGTTTCATCAATGGCGCTGATCAGCACCATGATCTCCGGCTGGCTACGGATTACCTCTTCTTCCGTTTGGCCGAAGAACGGGCTTGTTTCGTCAATCGGATGAACCACTACCCACTGAACGGGAAAAAAAGTAACGCGTTCGCGTTCAAGCGTCAACTGATGGAACTTACGCGCCCTCTTTCCATCCCGTTCTTCAAATCGAAGCAAGGTTACCCGTGCGCGGACTTCCGCCAGTTCGTTGCTGCTGGAATTGGCCAAACGGAACATCAGGGCCTTGCCTCCCAAGAACGGCGCAACCACAGCGCTTCGGCTGAACCGGAGCCGGGCTATAGGTCGTGAGAATCGGGCAAACAGTAATCCGGTGGCGAGCGCAAATCCCATAAGCCCGCTGAGCGCCTCCACTGCCACCAACAAATTTGCGGGAATTCCCTCGGGCGTCATCTTTCCGTAGCCGATAGTCACGAGAGTTTGAACGCTAAAGAAGAAACACTCCAGAAACCGGATCAAGCGCGACGATTCGTTTACGCCGGCGACCGCGCCATGGCCACACAGCATGTAGCCTATCGCAAAAAGAGTATTCACCGACAGGTATGCCAGCACCACCATGCCTAGAAATTTGGTCCAGGAAATAGTTAACAGCAAGTGGTAGACGTTGATGGCCTCCCACTTCGGGGTGCCGTAACGGTCTACATTGAAGGTGCCGTCCTGATTCATCGAGCGCAGGGCTTGATTTGCCAACCGGCCGCCCAGTCCCAGATCTTGGTTCAATTCCTCACGGTTGATCGGCCCAATAGTCGGCTCAAGTGATTTCGATTCAGGCATAAGTCAGTGTGTTACCGAATGATACCAAGAGGATCAAGCAGGCATCTTGATCGTGGTACAAATCACAATAGAGATGTTTATTAGCCGCTTTCTTCCCCTGCTCCTGATTTCCTGCTGCTTCGGCCAGGGAGTTCCTTATGTCAAGGAGCACTATACGAAGTACGATTACCAGATCCCAATGCGTGATGGCGTGAAGCTGTTCACATCCGTCTATATTCCCAAGGACTCGTCGAAAACCTATCCAATCATGCTGACCCGAACTCCGTATAGCGTTCGGCCGTATGGCGTGGACCAATACCGCATTTCGCTTGGCCCTTCTGATTTGTTTACCAAAGAGGGTTACATTTTCGCCTATCAAGATGTTCGCGGACGGTTTAAATCGGAAGGGACGTTTGAACAGATTCGTCCACACATACCGAACAAGAAAGGTCCGAAGGATGTGGATGAGAGTTCAGACACCTACGACACAATTGACTATCTATTAAAGTTTGTTGCGGGGCACAATGGGCGCGTCGGCATGTATGGTATTTCTTATCCGGGCTTTTACACTTCGACGGGCATGATCGATGCGCATCCTGCCCTGAAGGCCGTTTCACCACAAGCCCCCGTCGCTGATTGGTTCATCGGTGATGATTTTCATCACAACGGAACGCTCTACTTGGCCCATGCATTTCGTTGGCTTTGGTCAAACGCCCGTGAGAATCTTGGTAAGGCCGATAACACTCCGATGAAGGTTTTCGACTATGAATCGCCCGACGGGTACAACTTGTTTCTATCGATGGGAACTCTGGCCGAAATCAACGAAAAGATGAACAACAACAAGGTTCCCTTTTGGAACGACATGACGCGGCACCCCAACTACGATGCATTTTGGAAGGCGCGCGACATACGGCCGCATCTGAAAGCGATCAAACCCGCGGTGATGACGGTGGGTGGTTGGTTCGATGCTGAAGACTTGTTTGGAACCCTTGAAACCTACCGGCGCGTGGAAAAGAATTCTCCGGGTGCGTTCAATATTTTAGTGATGGGCCCGTGGTATCACGGTGGTTGGGCCAGTAGCGATGGGAGGGGCCTGGGCAGTGTACCGTTTAACGCGAAGACCTCGGACTACTACCAGAAGAACGTGGAACTTCCCTTCTTCGAATTCTTCCTGAAGGACAAGAAAGATCCCAAATTGGCGGAAGCGGTTGTGTTTGAAACAGGGACGAACGTATGGCGCAGTTATCCCTCGTGGCCCCCTCCGGGCGCAACCAATCGCGTTCTGAACTTCGCCGCCGAGGGCGTGCTGACTTGGAACGCGCCTTCAACGAAGGGCGTCGACGAATATGTCAGCGATCCGGCTCGGCCAGTTCCGTATGTCGGCTACATCGCCAATACGATGACCCGCGAGCACATGTTAGATGATCAACGTTTCGCTGCCACCCGGCCCGATGTTTTGGTTTACCAAACGCCCGCTGTTGAGGTAGATACAACTTTGGCGGGGCCTCTGAAGGCCACCCTATACGTTTCAACAACTGGAACCGATTCCGATTTTGTAGTGAAGCTCGTAGACGTTTACCCACCCGATTATCCGGATCCCGATCCAAACCCGGCGAATGTTCGCATGGGCGGTTATCAGCAACTGATCCGTGGCGAGCCGTTTCGCGGAAAATATCGCAAGAGTTTTGAAACTCCCGAAGCATTCACACCGGGTAAGATGGAGAAAATCGAGTTCACTCTGCCCGATGTTTTCCATACCTTCCGGCCTGGCCACAGGATTATGATTCAAGTGCAAAGTTCGTGGTTCCCGCTGGTTGATCGAAACCCACAGAAGTTTGTAGACATCTACAATGCTAAGCGCTCCGATTTCGTTAAGGCGACGGAGCGAGTCTTCCACGGACCCGGCCAGGATTCACGGCTTGAAGTGATGGCAATGCCTACAGTTGGCAAATAGAGGAGTTGATGAAGAAAGCCTTGATCGGTGCCGGAATCGTGTTAGCACTCATCTTGACCGCAGCGGCCATTTTGCCCTTTCTGGTCGATGTAAACTACTTCAGGCCTCAAATTCAAGCGGCGCTTGAATCTAAGCTAAAGCGTAAAGTTGAGTTGGGCAAACTTGGGCTGAAGTTGTATCCGCTTTCAGTGAGGGTTGACGATGTTAAGGTTTCTGAAGGCGCGGGTTGGGGAATAGGCGCCCCATTTCTGGCGGCAAAACAAATGCTGGTGGATGTAGACCTTGGCGCGCTTTTTAACAAACAAGTGAAGGTCGATGCGCTGACCTTGACTCAGCCGTTCATTCAGTTGATTCGTAATGAACAAGGCAAATGGAACTTCCAGAGTGTTGGGCAGCAGGGCGAATCGGGTGGAGAATCGAAACTTTCCATGGCGCGCCTCATTGTTGACGATGCGACGGTGACGCTGATCAGGCCGGGAGCAACCACGCAAACGTTCAATCATGTGAAATTAACTCTGCTTGATTTTGTCCCCGGCAAACCATCCAGGGTCGAAGCATCCATGCAACCGGCGGGCGAAGGAAAACAACTTGTGGAATTGAATGGGACGATCAACGGCGGTTTCGATGGAAAGTTCAAACTCACAGGTTTAACTCAGGCATCATTCAAAGGCATTGATGGTACGGGTACCGTAAAGGCTCCGTCGAGCGGGCCGATCCAGTTTGACGCAACACTCAGCGCGATTGAACCGATGTTTTCGGGAGTCTTTCAGGGCTCGGTAGAATCTGGCGATACGTTAAAGGGTACGCTTGCGGCTCGGAACTTGCAGGTAAATCGAAAGGAGTGGAAACATCCCGTACAGATTACATCGTTGAAGTTGGCGTTTGCGGACGATAAGGCTACGTTCCAGCCCTTCGTTGTGCAATCGGGCGATTTCAGAGCTAACGCAAAACTTGAAGTGACTGACATGTCAAAGGCGCCGTCCGTTAACGGCGAGATCGAATCCAGTGGTACCGTTGCCCAACTCTTGGCGACTGCTTCGGCCTTCGGGGCTGATGTAAGCGGTGTGAACGCTGCGGGGCGCATTGTTCTGCAGGCGATGTTCAGCGGACCAACTTCAAAGCCTGACACCATCACATACCGCGCCTCAGGAGCGCTTGACGATGCCACCGTCACGGTGGCCGGTTTGGCCAGCCCCTTGCAATTGAAGCATGCTTCTTTTCACGTAACTCCCAAGTTGATCGATATCGCGGTGGACACTCCGGAACTCTCGCTGATTCCCGCTTCAGCCTCGAACGAAAAGGCAGCGGGCAAGGGCGGATCTACTGGCGTTCGGCAAGCACTGCGGGGGACGGCAAAAATTGGAAAGCTGATAACTCCGAACTTTACTTTTGAGCAGGTAAAAACGCAATTTTCAATGAGTCAGGGCATGCTGAAGATGGACCCGCTGGAGGGGACGCTCTACGGCGGGTCGATATCGGCGGCAATAAATTCGGACCTTCGCCGGCAACCTGTTAAAGTGAATGTCGCAACCAGAGTTTCTGGCATCGACGCGATTCAATTATTGAGCTCCGTAACCGGGTTGAAGAAACTCCTCACTGGTAAACTTTCTGCTGACGGAGGATTTTCTTTCGACCTTGACCCCAATCAACCTTTGGCGAAATCGATCATTGGAAATCTGAAAATTGAACTGGTGGATGGAAGAATCAATGGTTTCAATCTAATAAATGAATTCGCCCGGATCGGCAGGTTTTTAGGTTTTTCAACGAAGGAAAACGCATTCACCGACTTCGTAAAGCTAGCCGGATCCTTAAAGATTCAAAACGGCATTGCCGAGAGTGATAACCTTCGTTTGGAATTTGGAGGCGGTTCCTTGGGTGCGGCAGGCACGCTCAATCTATTAGACGAGCAGATGAACATGAAACTGGTGACGACTCTGGATAAGGACTTTAGCAAGTCAGCCGGTGGCAATCAAATTGGCGGCTTTTTGACTACAGTACTCGCCAACGAGAAGGGTGAACTTATTCTGCCGATTCTTGCATCGGGGCCGATGTCGAGACCGAAACTGGTACCCGACGCCGCGCAAATTGCGAAAATGCGCCTGCAATCCCCGGCTGGGTTGGGAAAGCAGGTTAAGGATATCCAGAATGCGGCCGAAGGGATCAAGGGCTTTTTCGATCAGTTCCGGAAAAAGAAGGAGCAACCTTAGTCGCTCTCTACGATGTCTAAAATCCCTTCAATGGTCCCTGGTGCGTTTCCTTCTAATCTATTGTTGACGAACAGGTAGGCGGGAGCGCGTTGGGCTAGCGCCTTTTTCGCAAGCCCCGCCACGGCCGCGCGCGCTGCCGGATTTGGTTCCTGCACTTTTTCGTAAGGCGAGAACTTGGCCACGGCATCCTCATACGGCCGGTCTCGTTTCAAAAGCGCTCGTGCAACAAGGAAGTCCGCAGTTTGCGATCCGGGCATGGCGGCCTGCACTCCAATCTCCGGCATTCTCGTCCAAGCGCTATACACATGGGCAACTCCGTGGCTCCTCAAGCAGTCAAAATATTCAATCCCCAGGTAATCCGCATTGCGAATTTCGACCGCATAGCGAACCTTCGGCGGCAACTTTCGCAGGAACGCATCGATTAATTCCAGGAACTGCCCCACATCGGACATGGCCACTTTTGGAAATGCTCCGAATTCAAAAATCATCAGTGGAACACGACTAAGGTAGGGCTGCAACATCTCCAAAAACAGACTTTCAAAGGCATCGGAATTAAGAAAGTTTTCATTCTCCATTCCAGCCCGCGGACCGTAACGGGCGTGCGTCGGAAACTGCTTAACCGTGATCTCCTCGGGAACTTTGAACGCCCAGCGCAGTTTTTCTGGCGCGGACCCGAATAACTTCCGCCAAAACGCCTCACTGGGAAATTGGTAGAAAGAGAAATCACCACAAACGATGGGGAAAGTATCCGCATATTCCGCCAGGCAAGTTTCTTCAAATTTCTTCTGGGAGAACTTCCCGCGAGTCCGGTAATTTTCTTCGTGATAAACCTGCCCCATCCATCCCGGATATTTCCAGGAACTTGTTCCGATAAAGACATTTTGCTTCGCTAGAGTCTCAAGCGAGGTGACGAGGCGCGAAGGAGGTTCCGCAAAGAGAGAGAGAGTTGACATGATCCACTGCTTAGTGTAAACGTTTATACTACATGCTTACTGAACGCCAACAAGCTATCTACGACTTTATCGTGGATTTCCGTCGCGGGGCCGGTTGCTCTCCCTCTATTCCTGAAATCCAAAAGCATTTTAAGATAGCCAGTCCCAATGGCGTGGCCGGGCATTTGTTGGCGCTCGAGAACAAAGGGGTCATCCGGCGATCGCGCCGAGGGTCGCGTCAAATTGATCTGGTGGCTCAGGCTCCGCCCACGGTTTCACTCCCATACTATGGACAAATCCCCGCAGGCCAACCTGAGCAGTTTTCAGCCCCGCGTCCTGAAACCTGGTTGAGCCTGGATGAGCATGCACTTGGATTCAAGCCGAGAGACGGTTGCTTTGCCCTTACTGTGCGCGGCGATTCGATGAAGGATGCCGGCATTCTGACAGGTGACACTGTCGTTATTGAACCGAAGCCTTCCCCCAATGCCGGGCAAATTGTGGCGGCGCTAATTGATGGCGAGAGCACTCTAAAGCGCTTGGTGCATCTGAAGGGGCGATGGTTTCTCAAGGCGGAAAATCCTGAATTTCCGGAGATGATTCCCCGCTCTGAGTTGGTGATCCAAGGCGTTGTGAGGACCGTGATTCGGCGATTGGATTAAAGCGCTATTCATAGTTGACCCGGACCAGGAATAGTCCTTGCGGGGGCGACGTGGCGCCGCACCTTCCTCCGGTCTGCTCCATTAATTTCCGGACCTGTTCGGAATTGAGATTTCCCTTCCCCACTTCAATGAGCGTGCCCACAATATTGCGCACCATGTGCTTGAGGAAGCCGCTGCCCAGCACCTGGTAAATCAAACAGGATCCCCGCCGCTGCAGGACAGAGTAAAAAATCTGTCGAACCTTAGAATGTCCCAGAGCGTCTTTTGGATCGGCGGCGGCGAAGGCCGAAAAGTCGTGTTCCCCTTCAAACAAGCGGGATGCGGCGATCATGGCTGGCTCATCGAGCGGGTACGGATGATGGTGTACGTAAAGCCGGTCAAATGGCGGGCAAACTTCTTCACGCCAAATGCGGTATTCATAAATTTTGGACTTAGCATCGAAACGAGCGTGGAACGCCGCCGGAGCCTCTTCTGCTTGGAGTATGCGAATATCCGTCGGAAGCAACCGATTCATTGCCTGCTTCAAGTTTTCGGTTGGAATCGGATTGCCCATGGAAAAGGCCGCTACCTGGGCCATGGCATGGACCCCGGCATCGGTTCGTCCGGACGCCGCCACTTTGACGGGCTTGCCCTCAATGTGAGTAACAATGGCCTCAACTACTTTTTGTATGGTTATTAGGCCTGGTTGAACTTGCCAGCCATGATAGGCGGTGCCGTCGTATGAGAGCGTAATTTTTATTCGGCGAGTGGCGTTTGGGTAGATCAACTTGTCTATCTCCCAGGTCGAGACCCGGGCTTAACAACCGGCAAACCTTGGGCGCAAAGCGGACAGGCTTCTGGTTGATATGTGGTAGCCATCAGCGTAGCCAAAGCCACCCGCGGCACGCCTAAATCTGCCTTCCCTCCGCTGCGATCAATAATCGAACCAGCTGCGACCACTGAAGCGCCTAGCGATTTCACGAGTTCAATCACTTCAACCGAACTGCCCCCAGTTGTGATCACATCCTCTATCATGACGGCCCGCTCGACTGGTTCAAAGGCAAACCCTCGCCGCAATGTCATTTTCGCCTCAGCATCTCGTTCCGTGAAAATAAAACGAACTCCCAATGCGCGGGCAACTTCATGCCCTATGATCAGGCCGCCCATTGCTGGAGCTACAACTACCTGAATGATCCCGGCCAGCTTTTTCATTTCCTCCGCCAGACGGTTTCCGAACTCTTCGGCGATCGCCGGATGCTGTAGGACCTTGGCGCATTGAAGAAATTCCGGACTATGGAGTCCGCTGGTCAACCGGAAATGCCCCTTGAGGTAGGCGCCTGTCTCCTCAAAGCGGCGCATGGTTTGTTTGTTAGTTTGATCGCTCACGTATTTGCCAATATAGCAAGAGCGCAAAGATTTGGGCCATGTGGATTCGGATAAGCAGGCGTGAAGGTGTCCGATATTGGGACGATGATTCCCGCGCTCGACCAATCAATAAGATGGGAAACCTTTTGCCCTGTTGGGAAGTCTTTACATAAGCGTCAGTTGTGTTGAATCGCCGGATTGGACAATGAACTGCTACTATAGAAATTTCCGATCCTAGTACTTTGTGGGAACATCCCATAGAGAGTAATCGTTTTAATCACTTAAAGCCCATGGCCTACAAACCTTACCTGAGCATCTTCCTTTCCGCCACCCTCATGGCTCCAGCGCCTCTGCTGGCCCAGGCGCCCACAACACAATCCGAATCTGCCTCCCCGGGAAATCGCGTCGGTGATTGGGTTAAACGAGCCACAAAGCCATATAAATGGCAACAAGTGGCGCCAATTAATCTGGCAAATTCCAATCGGATTGACGCCTTGATGCGCGCCGGAAACATCTATCTTTCGCTGAAGGACGCCATTGCGCTGGCTCTAGAGAATAATTTGGATATTTCCGTGCAGCGTTACGGCGCGAATATTGCTCAGTCCAATTACCGAAGAGCCTTGGCTGGCGGATTCGCCAATCCTTTTACTGGAGGCGTAGCCAACTCCTCCACGGGCGGAGCTGTTGGAGGATCAGGAATTCTAGGCTCAACGCCGGGAGCTCAGCAAACGTCAATCACAACGGGCGCCCTCATAGCTGGACTAGATCCGGTGTTGCAAAGCACACTCAGCTTTAGCCATCGCACTACGCCCCAAACTAGTTTGTTCGTCACTGGAACAAACTCGCTTGTGTCGAACAACAAAGTTGCCAATGTCAGTCTTTCAAAGAATTGGCTGACCGGCACTTCGGCGACGCTTGGGTTTAACAACAATTTTCTTTTCCAAAATTCTGGACGTAACGATTTCAACCCATCTCGCACCGCTATCGCCGACCTGACGATTAATCAGCACCTGCTGCAGGGATTTGGGCTCGCGATTAATAGGCGGAACATATACATTGCCAAAAACAATATTGCCGTCGCCGATCTGGTTTTCCGTCAACAGGTTATGACCACAATTTCCAGTATTATCAATATTTATTGGGATCTGGTTAGTTACAACGAAGATCTACGAGTGAAGCAACAGGCATTGCAATTGAACCAGAAACTGTACGACGACAACAAGAAACAAGTTGAGATTGGCACTCTTGCGCCCATTGAAATCATTCGCGCGGAGGCAGAAGTGGCGCGCAGCCAGCAGGACTTGACCATTGCCCAAACCAATGTGCTTCAGCAGGAAACCGTAATCAAAAGCGCCCTAAGCCGTACCGGACTTTCAAGCCCCGGCTTGGCGGAAGCCCGAATTATTCCCACTGACCGTATTTCCATGGCCGACGCTGAAGCGACGCTGCCTGCTCAAGATTTGATGGCAAAAGCGCTGCAATTGCGGCCTGAGCTTGACCAGCAGCGCATAAGTATCGAAAACGCAAAGCTTGGGCTGAGGGGGTCCAAGAACGCACTGTTGCCATCTATTGACGCCTTCGTGGATTTACGAAATACAGGCTTGGCTGGCGATGTCAACGCCATTCCAGCACCTCCCATAGCTGGCGCACCAGCGACAGGCGTACCGATAACAAGGTCGCCCCTATCTGTCGACCAGTTTTTTCTGGGTGGCTACGGGACGGCTGTAAAGCAAGTTTTAGGCCGCAATTTCCCTGACTACGTGGCCGGCGTTACGTTAAACATTCCCATCCGAAATCGTCAAGCACGGGAAGATGTGGTGCGCGATCAGATCACTTTGCGGCAAAGTGAAGTCCGTCTGCAGCAACAACTGAATCAAGTGAGAGTGGAAGTGGAGAACGCTTTGATCGGCTTGCAGCAGGGAAGGGCCAGATTTCAGACGGCCGTCAAGAACCGCGTACTTCAGGAGCAAACGTTGGACGCCGAGCAAAAGAAGTACGCGCTTGGGGCCTCTACTATTTTCTTCGTCATCCAGGCGCAGCGCGATTTGACTTCAGCTCAAGCTGCTGAAGTTGCCGCTCTCAGCACCTACGCCCATGCCCGCGTTGAGATTGAACGGTCAACAGGGCAAACTTTGGCCGCTTATGATGTACAAATTGACGAAGCGGTGAAGGGTGTGGTCGCTCGTCCTCCAGACGCTGTGAAGTAGGCAGCTGTTAAATGAGTACCGGCACTGGCGAGACGGGACGGCAAGGACTATAATAGCCTCCATACGGATGAAGAACGTTGAGCTGAGCATTGTGCTGCCCGCCTGGAACGAGGCGGCGAACTTGGAGATTCTGCTGCCAAAGCTGAATCGTCATCTTTTGGATGCTCAAATCGCCTACGAGGTGATTGTCGTGGACGGGGGCAGTACCGACAATTCGTCTCGAATTGCCGACCAAAATGGTGCCATCTTCGTTCCCCAAACTGAACGCGGATACGGCGGTGCCCTGATCACGGGCTTTCAACTGGCTAAAGGCGCGTATGTTGCAACTCTTGATGCCGATGGCTCACATCCACCTGAAAAACTACTAGAAATGTGGGATCAACGTCTCACTGCCGACGTTTTCATCGGTTCGCGTTACATTAAGGGCGGCGGCAGTGATGCCGAGTGGTCCAGGAAGGTTCTGAGTTGGATCCTGAACGGGGTCTACCGCGTGGCAATTGGGCTACCCTTCCGGGATGTCTCCAGTGGCTTCCGGCTCTACTCGCGACATTGTCTCGCCTTGAATGTGGTCGCCCGAGACTTCGAGTTCCTGGAGGAACTGCTGGCCCAACAATACTATTTGAAGTGCCGCATACGCGAGATCCCTTTTCACTATACGCCTAGGGCGTTCGGCGTCTCACACGCGCGCTTGTTCGTCTTTGGCAAGCTTTACCTGAAGTCCATAGCACGAATCCGCCGGGAACGATCGAATTTCCAGTGGGAATCCGGAGACCGGTTTCAAACCCAGCAAGCCGGCAAAGTCTAGCTCGCCGATCCGTGCCAAAGTGGTAATGATTACCGTTATGGACCCGATTTTAGCATTTCTGGAAATCTTTAGACACCAGCCGTGTAAAATCTAGCGTGTATTCGTTAATGAGCAAGAACGTACGGGTCGACCGTGCTAAAAGGCTTAAGTTGTTGATTAAAAAGAAAACATTAAACTTCGTTGGGGGCAAAGATATGGGCGTGGGTAGGACTTCGGAGGCCAAACGGAGTTTGGCACTCAATTTGCATACATATTAACGTAATGCAAATGGTAAAGGCTCAAGGATCAGAGGTTGTTCCTCAGATTATCCCACAGAAGTCAACTCCTCTCAAGTAGTTTTCTCTCCAATTCTCCTTCCATCACAATCCTTCCCAACCTAACCCCTTGAGCCTTAAACACATAGCCAGCCGGAGGATTCTCCGGCGCTCGGGCCAACCAGGGCCGGGGCTTGAACTATTCTTCCCTGTCCGGTCCCAATCGAAGAGGCAAGTTCTTGTCACATTCACAAATACGGTCGCTAAAATATTGGCAGCTAAATCTAAAGAGAACGATAAGGCCAGCCGATACTCTTTACATGAACGCGACCGCAGATCTAGACGCCCACGTCGAATTTCAACTTAGCTTACTTCGTCTCACCGCAGCCACGGCAACAGCGGAAAAGACTGCCAAGGCTGAATTGTGGGAAGAAAATGCTCAGAACTTAGAAAGACTGACAGGGAAACAACATGAGCTCCCACCTGTTCGCGTCAGCAAAAGAAGATAAAAGCAGATCGCGCTACCCAAGAATTTCTTCTATCAATACCACTAGAGTTTTCGGGCTGAACGGTTTTTGAACGAACCAAACGTTTGATTGCAAAGCTGGCGGAAGGCTCCCGGTATCAAAAGGGTATCCACTCAGAAGCAGAACCGGAAGCGATGGAGATGCCGCTCTCAATTGCCCCAATAAATCCACGCCCGATAACCCCGGGAGAGTAAGGTCAAGAATGATGAGCGAGAAATCGCCATCAGAGGCCAGTAGTTCTTTCCACGCAAACTCACCACTGCTTGCGCCGGTCACGTCAAATCCGCTACGGCGTAAAAAACGTTCCATCAAAGCAAGCAAGGCTTCCTCATCATCGACAACTAGAAGCCGACGTGGGATCACAGCACTTACCAGAGACTCAGAGGCACGGCACGCGGGCTGAACCCGACGCCCCCTGATATGCGGTATCCCGATTGCTTAATTGTTGTTAAGTTGGCCTGATCGAATTTGCGGGCATCCGCCCTAACAAAAATATGACTTCCAAGCCATGGCATCTTGCGCGTTACGCCGCCACCGATAGCAAATGCGTTATAGGGATCAAGGGCTCGGGTAATGCTATTGTATCGGGTATAATTCGAATTGATGCCAACGTTCCATACCTTCTCCGCAGTGTAGCTCAGGCTGGCATTTGCCGTAGTTTGCTTACTGGTGAGAAAAATGCCATTTCCCGGGGCGACAACTTGTTCCGCGCTGAAGTCCATGAAGACCTGCTTTCTTTGGTAGTTCAGAGAACCCCTGTAACCGGGGATTTTATCAATCCGATAGAAAGCCTCCAAACCTTGGGTTCGACCGAACAGAGCAGCGACCTCCGGAGAAAGACTCACAACTACTGCTCCAAGACTCTCAACACGATAGGCCTGCATGCCAACGGTGGCTCTCCAATCGCGGTTGATCCGCCGCTCCAGTTTCAAAGTCACGCCGTGAATGTCCGAGGCTCCAAAAGATCCGAGAAAATGGTAATGGTTAAACTGATAGGCTGCGGTAATTTTTGTCGACCGGCTTAGAGTACGAAAAACCTCAGCATCCGTCGAATACCCCTGCAATTCCGCCAATCCCTTTGTGGCTCTTCTTGTTGTGATTGTTGTTCCGCCAAATCGCATGCCGAACCGCCGATTGGCGTCGTATGTTGCGTGAGCGCTCACCTGTCCGTAATTGGTGCGGCTACTAAGCACCTCATTCGTGGGAGTACTGTTAAAGTTGGCGTCGAATGGGATGTAGCTCTGCAACGCGCCAAAAACTCGGTTGGTCGAACCAGCAGCAATGTCTACTTGAGCTGACCACTTTCTGTCAAATTGGTGACTCAGTGCAAGACTCAACACTTGGTTGCTACCATTCTGCGCTGAACCCGCCGAGTAATGAACGTAATCGCCCCGGTAATTAAGACCAAGGGCCGTGCGCTTCCATGTCTTGGTTCCGTAAGCCCCGAAGCCAGCCTCGACGCCGTACGAAGATTGCGTCTCAAACTGCCCGTTAGCGCTTGTTATGTATCCGGCAGAGGTATCGTAAACACCACTAACACTGGCGAACGGGCGGATGCCTTCCCCTCCTCGTCCGATCCGGGCTTCCCTGACTCCGCCGCCACCAATGGTGTTTGACCCAAAACCACCGATTTGCGCGCTAGCCAGCTGCGTAAGACTCAACAACAAACTTCCGTACAGTAATCTCAACGGTCCTCCAGAGAACTAGTCCTAATGTGCTAATCGGCGATTTCGATGCTCGACTTTACTACCACGGTACCAAAAGCCTACTACTACTACAGCACCTTGCCGTCATTTTTTCATTTCATAGCGTAACAGAACGCCCTTGAAACATTTTACCCCGAAATGTATTGGCAAACGCCACTCCTCGACCTCTGACAATAACAACACTTGCAGAAAACCTTACGGTTGCGATGGAAAGTGGGCGGTTCGCATTAGTTCGGATTACACCTTGGCTTCCAAACAAGGCATGATAAAGATGGGATTCAAATGAATCTTCTATCCCGATGAAAGGATTCAATGGCCAGCCGAATACCCAAACAGAGGAGAACGAAACCGAAGATGAAACGACGAATTGCCCGATCTATTCCAGCCGCTCTGGCCTCAGCTGGCATGCTTGCCGCCGGAGAGTTGCCGGTAAGGCAAGTGATTCTCTACAAGCATGGTGTTGCCTTTTTTGAAAGGTCCGGCGACTTGGCGGCCGGTGAATCCGCCAAACTAGATTTCAAGGCAGCCGACATGGACGACGTTTTGAAGTCGCTAACGCTGGAGGAATCGGGTGGCGGAAAAGTCACTGGGGTTCGTTATGACTCCAGCCAACCGTTGGCAAATCGCCTGGCTGATTTCCCGTTCAAGCTTGGCGAACGGCAGTCTCTGGCTCAATTTCTGGATCAATTGAAAGGAGCCCGCGTCGAAATTCAATATGGAACTCAGCCCATCAAAGGATCCATCCTCTCCGGACGGCTGACCGCCGATAAGGACAACAAAGAACTATCCAAGGAAACGCTGGTGGTTCTCACCGAAGCTGGCGACTTGCGCTCTATCGATCTTAATGCTGTTCAGTCCTTGCGTTTAGCCGACCCTTCCCTGCAACTTCAATTGAGGGAATATTTGACGGCCGTTTCAAATTCCCGGAACAAGGATCAGCGAAGTGTCTATATCGACTCGGCCGACAAAAGAGGTCGCAAGCTAACCGCCAGCTACATGATTCCCATGCCTGCATGGAAATCCAGCTACCGGCTGATCTTTCCTCCGTCTGGAGACGCGACGTTGGAAGGATGGGCCATAGTGGACAACACGACGGCGGATGACTGGACCAATATCAAACTCTCCGTGGTCTCGGGACGTCCAATCTCCTTTGTTACAAAATTATATGATCCTAAATTCATGTTTCGCCCGAATGCTGAACTGGCTGAGGATAGGGCCGTCGCTCCCGAAATATACGTGGGAGGTGTAATCGGAGGCGCTCTCCGAGATGGTACGGCACTTGGGATCCCGTCGGCCCCGATGGCGGCCAAATCCATGAAAGTGTTTGAGAGACCGCAACAATTCGCATCTGTTCAAAAGGCGCCATCAGCGGTCGTTGTCTCCGCTGATGGACGCGAAATGGGTGAGCTTTTTGAATACAACTTTGCCACACCGGTGACAGTGAAGCGAAACGAATCGGCAATGATTCCGTTTCTGCAACAAAAGCTTACGACCAGAAAGCTCCTTATGTATTCCGACCATTCTTCCCCTAATCCGAGAAATGCGGCAGAGCTCACCAACAGCACCGGTAAAACTCTTGACGGAGGTCCCGTCACAGTTTACGACGGCGCCTATGCGGGGGAGGCCTTAATGGAGACGCTCAAGGCAACTGACAAACGACTAATCAGCTATGGGATCGACTTGGGGACCCGTGTGACAACGCTACTTGATTCTTCCTCAAATATCGTCCGTGAGGTTCATCTGCGCAAAGGGATCGTAACAGCCAAGAGCGCCGCGCGAGAAACCACAACTTACACGGTGAAGAATGTAGACGCCAAATCTAAAACTCTAATCATTGAACGACAACTTCGTGATGGCTATAAGTTAATTAATATAAAGCCTTCAGAAACAACAACTAAATCAAATAGATTTGAAGTAAAACTTGCAGCTGGCCAGGAACTTCAAGTTCCCATTACAGAAGAGCGGCAAATTGAAGAATCTTTTGGAGCTAGTGACGTGAATCGTGACTTGGTAGCCGTGTGGACTCAGAACAAGGCGTTAACCCCGGCAGGAAGGCAAGGCCTCGAAAGAATCCTCGCAAAACAGGACGAGATTTCAGAAGCCGGGAACCAGATGAACATAGCAACGGCTGAGCAGGGAGACATCCTCAAGGACCAAGAGCGCCTTCGCCAGAACCTAGGTAGCTTGAATCGAGTTGCCGGCCAACAGGAATTGGTCCAAAAGTATGTCAAGGACCTGGCGGATCAGGAAACAAAGATCGCTCAACTCCGGGACAGTGTTTCCGTGCTGCGCAGGAAAAAGATTGCGCTAGAATCAGAACTCGGCAGTCTAATTGAGAAGCTGGAGTTCTAATTGAATCTGGAGTGTTAATTGAATATAGCCCTGTTCGGTTTCGGAAACGTAGGACGTAGTTTCGCCAAGTTGCTGGAACTGCAAAGGTCGGTGTATCCGTTTCGCATTGTGGCCATACACACTGCCAATCACGGCACGGCCTACGATCTAGGTGGCGTGGGGGGCGATACCAAGTTCGGTCCTCGCGCCGCATCTGCTGAAGAATTTCTGGATAAAGCGCAAGCCGAGGTGGCGATCGAAATTACTTCGTTGAGCCCGCACGACGGCGAGCCGGCTATCGGCCACATCCGGGCCGCTTTCGCCCGCGGCATTCACGTCGTCACCGCCAACAAAGGCCCAATTGCCCATGCTTATCGGGAACTGCGCAATGAAGCGTCTTTCCGGCAATTGATGTTCCGTTTTGAATCGACGGTGATGGACGGAACCCCGGTATTCAACATGGTTCGGCACAATTTACCCGCGGTTACGATCAAGGGCTTTTCGGCGGTGTTTAACTCCACAACCCAGGTTGTTTTGCAGCAAATGCGCGAAGGCCATTCGCTGGCCCAAGGCGTTGCGCTGGCCCAACAAATGGGCATCGCGGAGAGCGACCCAAGCTTCGATATCGACGGTTGGGATTCCGCTTCAAAAGCGGCGGCGCTGGCCAACGTTTTGATGGACGCGGGGGTGACGCCGTTACAAATCAAACGAGAGGGTATTTCCGGACTCACCCCGCATCGGTTGGCGGAAATTGAAGGTTCAACCAGCACCATCGCGTTAGTGGCTAGAGCGACACGGACACCAGAAGGCATCCGTTTGACCGTCCTACCTGAGGCCCTTGACCGCAACGATCCGCTGGCCCGCTTGCAAGGCACCTCCAATTTGTTGCAAATTGAAACAGACTGGATGGGAACGTTAGGCATAGCGGAGTTAAACCCAACTGTGGAGCAAACCGCTTACGGCCTGTTCTCCGACTTGGTGGATATTGCCCGGTCTGTCTAATGACTCAACTCCGGATCAGTTTAGGAGAACATGAAACTACTTCGCTTTTCTTACGGCGGCCAAACGCATGCAGGGGTTGTGACGCCGAAAGGCATCGTTCCGGTGACCGAGATCAACGCCAAATTGGGATCCAAAGTTCCAAATGATTTGCTGGCCATCATCGAATCAGGTGACCTTACTGCTTTGCGGGACGCCGCACAGGCCGATGCGCTTCCTCCAAGCGAAGTGAAGCCGCTGCTTCCCTACCCCGTGCCCCCAAAAATCTGGTGCATTGGCTTGAACTACAAATCGCATGCGGAAGATATCAACGCGGTCCAACCCGAAGAGCCCGGAAGTTTCATGAAGCCCGCTTCTTGCCTGTTCGAACCAGGCGGAGACATCATACTGCCGCCGCCCCATGTATCGAATGATGTGGACGCCGAGGGCGAACTGGGGGTGATTATAGGCAAGAAATGCCGTTTCGTCCCGATGGAAGACGTGCCCAGCGTGATCTTCGGCTATACAACCACGCTCGATTTGACTGCTTTGGATGTGTTGGCCAAGAATCCGCGATATCTGACCCGAGCCAAGAGCATAGACACATTCTTCAGTTTCGGGCCGGTGATCGTTACCGCTGACGAAATTTCCGACGTCAACAATCTAGAAGTGATTACAGAACATAACGGCGGCATCTGCTCGCGCGATTTCGTCCGAAACATGCGGCACCTGCCGTACAAACTACTGAGTTTCCACAGCGATTTCTTCACCTGGAATCCGGGTGATGTTTTATCGACAGGTTGTCCTAAGGGAGCGCGAATTAAGGCCGGTGATACAGTTCGGGCGAGAATTGACGGTGTGGGAACCACCGACGCCAACGTCACCTAAATGAAATGAGAGATCCTTGGGTTGATACAATGAGAGAGGAAAGCCAATGTTGACCACAATCAAACGTTTCATCCTTTGGGACTACCCTCGCGGTGGGTGGCAGTACGATTTAATGGTGGTGGGTATCCTCGCCTTCATCTTCGTTACACCCAAGGACCTGTTCAAAGACCAACCGATTGCATCTAGCATCGTCATGCTTCCTACCGATGGTGAAGATCATCGCTTCTGGATCGGGCGTTCGATGCTGGACTCGATTCCGGAAAATGAGCGCATGCAAAAGGTCAGTGACATGCTCCACAAGAAGATGGAAAGAAAACAAGCGCTATTTGAACTAACACCAATTGTGGAAGACAACACGATTCGCGGCTACATCGCCCACACTCGTTCGGAAAAGTAACGGATAGAAACCTATCACCCCCGGCCTGCATCCGATATCCAGAGGGCAAATTGCCGATGACTAAGAACAACCAGACCAAGGATCCATTCGTAACGGTTTCACGCCGGTTGTTATTAATGGCGCCGTTCTTAATAGTTCCCTTATCCGCCGTCGAATCGTTGAGCGCTGTGGAGACCCGGATCGATCAAGCGGCTGCTCAGTTCAGAGCCCTCGAAGCCAAGATCCAACGGGTTAGTTACACTGCGGTTTTGAAAGACAAGACCGAAGAATCGGGCAAGATCTACATCAAGAAAGTCAAAGCTGGTGACACGCGGATTAGGATCGACGTGCTTGAACCTTCTCCGCGATCCACTACGATCGGCAAAAAGAAGTACGAGAACTTCTTGCCCAAGATTGCGACTGTGCAGGAAGTGGATCTTGGGAAATACGCGAAGCTGGTCGACCAATTCATGTTGCTGGGATTCGGCAGCACATCGAAAGAGTTGGCCGCCGAGTACATGATGAAAGTAACTGGCGAGGAAATGATTAATGGCGTTCCTGCCACACGTGTCGAATTGACACCCAGATCCCCGGCTGTCCAAGAACATCTAAAGCGCGTGGAAATGTGGTTTCCGCTGAAAGAAGGCTGTCCGATTCAACAGAAATTCCACAAGCCCAGCGGAGATTATGAAATGTCTACTTATTCCGCCGTTCAGTTGAACCCTAATCTAACCGAAGCAGATGTTGCTTTGAAACTTCCGAAAAACGTCAAGCGCGAATATCCTCTGAAAGATTAAGATCCTATTGATGGCTTTCGGGAAGAAGAAAAAAATCGCGCGTCTGGAGTTTCTCGACTGGGCACGCGGTTTTGCAGCTGTGATGATGATTCATGGCCATGTCTCCCACTCCTTCACCGATAAGCGACTGTACGAGGGGAGTCACTTTATCCTTTCGCAATTCATTGGCGGCTTCCCTCCCGCGGCATTTCTGTTCCTCACTGGGGTTACGCTCGCTTTCCTGATGGACGGAGCCGAAAAACAACAACTGCCTGGCATGACGAGACTTCTAAAAGCCCTCAAGCGGGCTCGTTACTTGTGGGTTATGGCGTTTTTGTTCAGAATCCAGCTTTACTTATTCGGTTGGGGACAGACCAGCACGGACGATCTATTTACTGTCGATATCCTGAACTGCATGGGACTGGCATTAACCGTGCACAGTGTTCTTGTGTTTTTTCCGGGTGCGGCGAGGGGGAGGTTGGCACTCATCATGGGTCTTGCTATTACATTCCTAGCGCCACTTGTGACTCACAATTGGGATTGGCTGAACCCGAACCTGGCCCACTACTTCGTGCCCGATGCTCGCTTCTTCAGCTTCTTCCCCTGGGCTGCCTACGTGTCCTTCGGAATGGCGATGGGAACCGCCATTCGGCTAAGTGACGTCGACCATCTGCATTCCATCATGACTTGGTCGGCGCTGCTGGCGACACCACTAATTTTTGGTTCGCAATATTTTTCAAACCTACCGTATACGCTCTACGAAGACTCGAATTTTTGGGTGGACTCACCGGCCTTGGTGCTAATCAAGACCGGGCTGTGCCTGCTGCTAATTGCCGCTGCTTACCTTTGGACGCACACTTATCCTGAAGGAACCTGGAGTTGGGTTGCGCAAATGGGCCGAGCCAGCATGGTGGTCTACTGGGTTCATATCGAACTGGTATACGGTCGATGGTTCGGACCATGGAAAGGCGCATTGCCGATCCCCGCCATAGAGATTATCTTCCTCTCAATGACCTGTTTCATGCTGAGTTTGGCGGTGATGAAGACGCAGTGGTACGATCGCTTTGACTTCACCTCTGTCTTGAAGACCAAGTCACGGGATATTCAGCGCGCCGCTGGCCTCTCGGCGCCAGAGCCCTTAAAGTAAGGCCCGAACGATCCATTGGGCAGGATTGTTGTCTGATCGGTCCTTGATTGCGCCAGCATTTCCGGGCTGAATTCCTTGGCGCCCTTTAAGTTGGCTCCTCGAAAATCCGCGCCCAGGCAGTTGGCCCCCTGAAAGCGAGCGCCTTCAAACATGGCATCTTGAAATGTGGATCCATTGAGCTTCGCTTCACGAAAATCGGCATCCCGAAAGATTACATCGCGAAAGTTGCAACGCTCGAGTTTGGCCCGATTGAATTTTCCGGCGGGAAATTCCGCTTTGAAAAATTCGCAGTCCTGCACCGTGGCGTTGGAAAACGTTATGCCCTTGCCGACGGCACTTACAAATCGACAGAATTGCATCTTTATGCTGTAAAAGAGAGCGCCATCCAAAACGGAATCACTAAATTGACAGCGAAACAACCGGGCCTGATGCCATCCCGATGAATTGAGCTCTGCTTGGGTAAAGTCGCATTCATGCACTTTCGTTTCGAGCAAACGCGCCCCCGCCATGCGAGTCATCCGAAAGTTGGCTGCCGTAAGCGTGCATTCGGAAAGGTTGGCTTCACGGAACCAGGCGCCAGTGCAGTTTGCCCCGGCTAGATCGGCTCCAGTCAAGTCTGCCTGGGATAGCATTGCCTGACGGAAATCCGCCTGCTCAAGCATCGCCCCGGCCAACACCGCGCCGGCCAGATCCGTATTAATCCAATTCGTACTCCTCAAGAGTGCGCGCGAAAAATCGGCATGCCCAAGCTTTAGTTCGTTGAAGCTTCCGCCCGTCAAGTCAGCCCGCGCACCGCCCTGTTGGCGTTGCATCCAAAGGGCGTGCGCTATCATCACAGCTCTCAAGGGCCGCCCGCAGACCATGGCATTGGGAATGTGCGATGTGCCTTCAACCGTTGGACTATCGAGCAGACTCATTTCAACGATTCTCATCGACCGGATGACGCGGACTATTAAGCCGCTGTATGCTAAATCTTGAATATGTCAGAGCGCATTC
Organism: Acidobacteriota bacterium; assembly: GCA_025350695.1. Lineage (GTDB taxonomy): Bacteria > Acidobacteriota > Terriglobia > Bryobacterales > Bryobacteraceae > JANXSF01. The sequence continues at coordinate 5,629 of JANXXI010000191.1, read as the reverse complement.
CTCGTAGACGCTGGATCAAGACGGTTTCAACCAGCATTCCCGTTGCCGCGGCCGCGGCGGCCCAGCAGACTGTCATACAGGCTCAATCGCCCCCACCCGTGCCGCCCGCCGAGCGCCCTAACCTGGAAGTGACGGTGCTGGATACCGTAGGGGATCCCATTCTCCATTTCTTTTCTAAGGATCAGTTCGCAACCCTACGACGTCTGGCCGACATCCTTCTGCCAGCGGACGGCGCCATGCCAGGAGCGGTGGCGACCGAAGCTCCCGAATTCCTGGATTTCTATCTCGCTCAGTCCGCGGCAGACCGGCAAACTCGTTATAAAGCAGGTCTTGACCGTCTCAGCGGAGCCGGTTTTGCCAATCTGGATGCCGCTAGATCGGCGTCATTACTGTCCCCGTTGCTGACCGCTTGGACCTACCATCCACCGACTGACGAGTATGCCCGCTTCCTGCGGGAAGTGAAAGAGGACCTTTTCCGCGCTATGGTCAACTCCCGGCAATTCGCCGAAACCCAGGGTGGGCGTCGGGGCGGAGCGGGAATGAATACCTACTGGCATGTTCTCGACTAGGAAATCACCATGGCTTCAATGAAATCTGATCACGACGTTCTCATCATCGGCTCCGGAGCATCTGGCGGCATGGCGGCATACATGCTCGCCAAAGCAGGCGTGAAAGTATTGATGCTTGACGCAGGGCCTTCTGTTGACTGGGACAAGAAGCGATCGATGAAAGCCGTTTGGGACTTGCCCTATCGCGGTTTCAACCAGCCCGGCCGTTTTCCGCACGTTACACAGGCATCCGAATTTGACGCCAACATGTGGATCGAGGAGGAGAAGCATCCATATTCGCATCCTGACGACGACCCGTATTATTGGGTTCGCATCCGCATGATCGGGGGGAAAATGAATCGCTGGGGGCGCGCTTCCTGGCGGCTTTCCAACTACGAGTTCAAAGCCAAGGACCACGACGGCTTCGGAGACAATTGGCCAATTTCGTTGGAAGACATTGCGCCGTTCTATAAGCGTGTCGAACCGCTATTTCGTGTGTCTGGGCGTAACGAGGGCATACCTCAGTTGCCGGACGGCAACCTTATTATGGATGAAAGCCGTGACAGTTTATGCGTCCAACGCTTCATAGATTCGGCCAAAAAACTTGGAGTTCCCACGACCAAGGCCCGACGCGCAACAGGCACTCTGGCAAGTTCTCTCAATCTGCTTTTGCCCGACGCGTTGGCAACGGGTAATTTGAAAATAGTCCCCGATGCGATTGTGCGGGAGATCACCACCGACCCAAACACGGGACTTGCAAATGGCGTTCACTTTGTGGACCGCCGAAATCGTCGCGAATACAATATCCCGGCCAAGATCATCGTACTTGGCGCCTCGACCCTCGAATCCACGCGACTGCTGCTGAACTCGAAGTCACCCCGTCACCCGAACGGATTGGGGAATTCGAGCGGAGTGCTGGGGCACTATCTGTTCGACCAGATCTACGTCAAGAACACGGTTACCGCAGTAGTCCCGGAAGCCAAAGCAGGCAAGGCTCCCCGGGGCCTGATGGGAGGCGGCGGGTACATTGTCCGCTTCCGTAATCTGAAGGAAAAGCAAGCCAAGTTCCTGCGCGGCTATACTTACGACTTCTACAGCGGCCACGGTCCGCAACCCGGCCAAATCAGCGCATATGGAGCCGAGTTCTATCGTCAATTTAGAGACATCAATGGAGCCTGCTTCGGCATGACCACCATGGGTGAAGTGCTGGCCCGCAAAGAGAACCACGTCCGGATCAACCCCAAACTACAGGACGCTTGGGGTATTCCCGCCCTTCACATTGAACATCGCTATACAGACAACGAGTTCAACATGGCTGAAGACGCGATGAACATGGGAATGGAAATGGCCAAGGGGGCCGGCTTTGAAATTTTGACGGCACACAAAGAAGTCGTTCCTCCTGGTGAAAGCATCCATGAATTAGGTACCTGCCGCATGGGCGAGAATCCGAAAACCAGTGTGCTGAATAAGTGGAACCAAGCCCACGACGTGAAGAATCTGTTTGTTGTGGATGGATCTAGCTTCGTGACCGGTGGGGCACAGAATCCTACGTTGACCATTTTGTCACTCACGATGCGGGCCAGCGAATACATGATGGACCAGAAGAAGAAGGGGAATCTTTAGAATGGATTGGGCTTTGGTCATTCTCGCGTTTTTCCAATCCGCCGCAGCGCCGCAAGGTCCGGAGCAGCCGATCGCTTACAGCCACAAATCGCATCTATCGATGGGCCTGCAATGTAAGAATTGCCATGAAAACAAAGACCCCGGTGAGGCGATGGGCATTCCGGTGACGGCCAAATGCATGGCCTGTCATCAGAGTGTGAAGAAAGATTCGCCCCAGATCACGAAGCTGGCGGAATTTCACGCTTCCAATCGGCCGGTGCCTTGGCAACGCGTGTATCAACTTCCTGGCTTCGTTTTCTTTAGCCATAAGACGCATTTGCAGATAGGAGCGGAGTGCAAGACGTGCCACGGCGAGGTAGCGCAGCGGGATCGTCTGTTTAAGGAAGTGGGGATCGCGATGGGAGATTGCATGGAGTGTCATCGCAAGAACAAGGCTTCCAATGACTGTATGTACTGCCATGAACAGCGGCAGTAGTTAGAGCACATCGGCGAATCCACGCTTTACGTGACGGAAGAATAATCCGCCAACGATGAACACAACCACGGCATAGGCACACGCAATAGCCAAATCTCCTAGGTGCGGCCAATTCTCCGACAGTAATCGTTCGCGGTAAGCCCGTACCAAATAGGTCAAAGGGTTCATCCGAATCACGAAGGTCAGTTTAGCGGGGACTTGTTCTTCGGAGATGAAAATCGGCGTCATCCAAAACATGAAGTTCAGGCCGACCATTACGGCCTGAGCCGTATCACGCAGGTAAACCTGAAGCGCAGAGGTTACCCAGGCAATGCCGATAGCCAGAACCCCCACTAAGAGCGCATAAACGGGCAACAGCAGCACCAGCGGGTGCAAATGGTGGTCCCAGACGCCAATCACCGCCACGGTCAATCCTACGGCCAATCCATGGTGTATCAGCGAGGAGAGAAATACGGCGATGGGGAGAATCTCCGCCGGGAAAACGGTTTTCGTGATTAAGTTGGCATTGTCCACCAGGCTTCCCGTGCCACGCTGCACGGTTTCCTGGAACAACATCCAAGGCAAGTAGCCGCTCAGCAGGTACAAGGTGTAATTATCCGTCAAGCCGTTGGCAGGCATTGGCGTCTTCAGGCAGTATTGGAACACGAACGTCCAGCTGACGAGTTGGGCGATCGGTTGGATCAGCCCCCACAGCCAACCGGCGGCGGACCCAACATACCGTTGTTCGAAATCGCGCCGCACCAACTCGGCGAGAAGGTTGCGGCGATGCACTAAATTTAGGAAAAACTGGGCGCCAATCAAACCTCTAGTGTAGCGAACGCCCGGCTTATCAAAAAGGAAGCTCATCTCCCGATTCGACTTCAGCCGTCACATTCTTCTCGAAGAAGATCTCGTCAGGACCGTCATTGCGCCCCTTCTTCGTGACTTCCAATTCAATTCCCTGGAATTCCACCAATCGTCCTTCAACCGGCGAGAGTTTGTCTACTTCATAGCCGCAAAGCCGAAGCTCGGTCTTGACGCGGCTCAGCGAGTTTTCGGTAATCACCGAATTCTTCCATAGCAGCCGGTTCGCGTATTTCGGTCCCGAGATGCGCAATTTCCATTTGAACATCGGGTTGCTGGTGGTCTTGGTGGTTGTCAGCTCCACGTTTTCGACGACCACTTGGTAGCGGCCATCAGGCACTCGCGCGAAGATTTCCGAAGCGGTAGCCATTGCGTAGGCTTGATCAAATTTTCGAAGGTCTAAAGTTTCCATAGTGTGAGAAGCCTCCTTGTCTGATAGGTTGTGCCGGAAAAGGGGAAAAGTTCTCTCTGGGAAAAATCCTATGGAGGTAGGAATTGGGCGCTGGGCAATCCTGGTCTGCTTAATTTCATTTGGGTGCCAGCGCGCCTTCAAATATGAGATGACTAAACGAGAACATTTGTTTGCGTTACGGGGTTATGTCTGGTTGCCGCGGTAGGATTCGGCGGCGGCGAATCAACAGAGCATTTTTCCATTGTGTCTGCCCAACTGCGCCCAATGCACCCCTGACTACCGGTATAACAGCAGTCTATTCAATTGTGGATTAACGTCCCAGGTGGGCCGTGATGCGCCTGCTCTCTCACTGTCCCTACATGAACTAAGGTTCTTTTCGACTTTAGTCTAAGGTTCTTGACTGATTCCCACAGGTTAGGGAATCGCCGTATCCTCACCCTAGGACGTGAAAACGTTACGACTTTAGGAAAAGAGGATACTTATGAAAACATTATTTTGCACTGCGGTAGTTTGCATGATTTCGACACTTGGCTTTGGCGGCGACGAAGACTTCTACGTGATTCCTGCATGCCCGCCCAACTGCGTCAAACAACCTCCGGTCAAAGTAAAAGTCCAGAAAGTAGCAAAAACCCACTTGGGGCGATAGACTTGACGGGTGGCCTTGCTTGTTGTCGTTCAAGCGATCATCGGCGCATCCGTTGCGGTGCGCCTTATCACGCTCAAAATACCCCTTCCTTTCTGGTGTGTATTCCTGCTGTTCGAATCAGTCAGGCAGGCTTGGATTGTTCTTCGCATTGGTCCTCCCGACTCATTGTTGTACGGTGCTGCTTTTGAAAAAACCGAACCTCTTTCCATGGCGGTGTTGCTCGTGGCAAGCGCGGAGGTCTTCTTTAAGGCAGCTTCGTTTTACGCAGGGGCAAAACGGGTTTCAGTTTATGTCTTTGCCATCCTCATCCTCGTCGGAGCCACGGTTGCAATAGCAACGTGCTTTGGACCGCAAGCTGGTATCGAATGGGCTAACTTGCCCCTGAGAAACCTACTTTTGACACATCAACTCGTCTATGGAACTATCACGTTTTGTATGTTATTGATGCGTCTCGGCTTCGCTCTAGCTCCTAACAGTTCGGCGGTAGGATATCGAAAACATACATCGTTATTAGCTTTATTTGTTGGATATGACTCTTTTTCGGTTCTTGTCTCTAACATGCGATTGATCACCGGATCTGTAATTGTTCCCTTACTTATTGTCGGAACGATGGGCTCTTTATCGCTGTGGTTCTTTCTCAAGAAAGAGGACTTCCGCACAACTCAAGCCCCACACGACCCAGATCGCCGGAATCGCCTCATGCGCGTGCTACAAACACTCAAGAAGCTTCGCGATCCGTTTCGCGGCCCACGGTCCAAACCGCCGACTCGGCAAACACTGATTCAGCATTAACCAAGCCAAACCAACCTCAAGGTTGATCCTGAATTTGGCTGCCTCTGCGATACTCGAAGCCTGTACGCTGGTGGCATAGCCGTAATGTAAATGAAACTCGTCAAGCGCCGCACTTTTAACCCGCCGCAACAGCTTTAGGTACTGAAGATTGCTCGTATCGGGGCCAACTGCCGCGAGTTCCTCAATCGAGTCCGTTAGCCTGGATTGCGAAGGAACCAGCATATCAACCGACCACTCACCGGCTTGCGCTGCATTTTTAAAGTCGAGCCGAAGCGGCCCTTCTTCCACGC
>JANXXI010000212.1 GCA_025350695.1 Acidobacteriota bacterium | reverse complement strand
TGGCATTGAGCCGGTGGCGATTGCGGCAATCAGCACGGATGACACGACGGATTTCGGATTTACGTTCGGTACGCGATACACGCTCTATCATCAATGCTTAGGCGGGGCGGCACCCGGCATTTTGACCAACGATGCATCCACTTTGCAGTACGTTTTAATTAACCGCTTGAATGATGCGGCCTCGATTTTCGCTGATGAGACTTCACAGCTTTTCCGATATGGCGCGCAAGGGCTGGCTCCAAGCACAACCCAAGCGGCTTCCTGTGTAAGAATCGCCGCGGATGAATTAGCTTGGACGAATACCGCGCCGGGCGGTACCTGCAATCAGGCTGTGAATTCCTATGTGCAGGGCTTCCTGTGCGGAATCGCCAATCGATTCGACCAGACTCTTCCCACCGTCTGCCAGAACATTGGCGAGGCTGACACAATGTCGACGGTCAATGCGGTGGATACGGACGTCACCGACATTACTGACGACTACACAACCTACATCGGTAATGGACGCCGCATTATTACAGTGGCGGTAGTGGATGCGCTTTCGTCAACGGCAACGATGAATGTGCAGGGATTCCGGCAATTTCTGATTCAGCCGATCGCTAACGACATTACTACCAATCCTGCCGATGCGCGCGGACGCATTAGCGTGATGTATCTGGGTAGCAGAGTGCCCTTGAAAGCGGGTAGCATGTCTGGTTGCACGCTGACATCTGGCCCAGGCAAAGTGGTACTGCATCAATGAGAACCATTGAACGCAAGGAACGGGAACGGGGCGCTTCCTTGATGGAGGCGGTGCTGTTTCTGCCTATTCTTTTCATGCTGACTTGGGGCATGATTGATTTGGCTCGAATCGGGATGACGTATTACGAACTGCATAAGATGATGTATAGCATCGCGCAGTATTCGGTGACCTCCCAGAACGTGAATTTTTGTGATGACGCCGATCCGGTGGTCGCTGCCGCGAAGAACCTGGCGCTGCGTGGCTCCGTGGATGAATCTGCTGCGCTTAGGCTTCCCAGTTTGACGGCGGATCTGGTTACTGTGCGCGCGGAGCGGGTGGACGCAGATAGCCAGACGCCCAACGAATGTGAGTGCTCGGCCACGGGGTGTGATGCGGCGGCGGGTGGCCGTGGGCCTGACTTCATCGTGGTTACCATTCCAAATGGGTACACAGTTAAGACGAACATACCCTTTGTTCCGTCGGAGACTTTTCTGCTGCGTCCTAAAGTGCGCTTCCCTTACGGCGGAGGTGGGTAATGCGGAAGTTCGGGAAATTGGTAGATCGCTCCCTTACGCTCACGGCTCGTAGGCGGAATCAGGGCGGCCAAGCGCTGGTTGAGTGGGTTTTGACTAACGCTGGGATTATCTTGCCGACCACCTTCATTCTGATCTTTACCGCCCAACTCCTTTGGGTTTGGCATTCCGCCCAAGAGTGGACCCGCGACGGTGCACGCTATGCGGCGACGCATTGTTATCAGGGCGGCGGAGCCAACGTTCAATCCTACATGACCACCCATGTGCCGGTGAACGTGGATCAAACGGAGTTTCAAGGTGGCACTGCCGAATTGACTATTAGCTATTACGGTAAGGATCCGGATACCGGCGAACTAACCGAATTCACTTGCGCCGGTTCGGAATGTTCGACCGATTGCATTCCCGACGCGGTTACCGTGCGGGTTACCGGATACGAATTCCGGACCTTTATGAGCTACCTGGGCTTGCCCCCAGTGATAATGCCCGATTTTGCCACATCTGTTGCCATTGAAAGCGCCGGCTGCGACCCCGATCAGGGGACGTGCCTGCCATAGGAGCTTTGCGAGCTAAATGTCTCTCTCATTATTAGTAGCGTCCGCAGATGATTCGTTGCGTGAGTTAGTGCGGGACCTCTTATTAAACATGCCAAACGGCAGGGTTGTGAACGAATATCCTGATGTTTCGCCGAACCTGTATATTCGCGTGCTGCAAGATTTGGAACGTCACCCCGAGGCGGCCCTTATTGTAGACATCTCGGCCGATCCGATTTCCGGAATTAAGTCGCTTGAAAAACTGCGTCAAGCTGTTCCGGATATTTACATCATCGCGGCTGATTATTCGACCGACGGCGATTCGATCCTTTTGACAATGCGTTCCGGGGCCAACGACTATTTGCTGATGCCGGTGAAGCGCGCCGATCTACGCGATGCCCTATCACGTTTGGAGCGCGCGCCGCGTCGACACGCTGGATCAACTGCCAGTCAGTTGGCGCGAGTCTACACATTCATTGGCGCCAAGGGTGGCGTGGGCACAACAACACTAGCGGTGAATTTTGCCGGAGTGCTTGCCCAGCGCAAACAGAACGTAGTGTTGGTGGACGTCGATTGGCATGCCAACGATGTTTGCATGCAACTGGGGTTACAGCCGCAGTATACGCTGCTTGAAGTGGCCGAAAATTTAAATCGCATGGACCAGGCGCTGTTCGAAGGATTCGTGGCAAGAGACCCGCTGGGCTTCTTTGTTGTGGGCCCGCCTGATGCCCTCGAATCTGGCCGTGGCTACTTCAATGAACCCACCCTTCGCGAATTTTCCACGTTCCTGGTTGAGAAGTACAACGGCGTGGTGTTCGACGCGGGCAATGACATTACCGAGGAACTGGTACAGGGAGCGCTACAGGTGTCTTCCAGTGTTTTTCTTGTCATCACGCAGGAATTTCCCGCTATTCGGAACGCGCAACGGTATATCTCTTACCTGATGCGAATGGGTTTTACGGCGGATCAGATCAAGGTTGTGGTCAATCGCTACACGAAGGCCGTAGGGCCGCACCTTGCTTCTCTGGACCAGATTCAGCAGACTTTGAACCAAGCCGTATTTTACGGTATTCCGAATTCGCCGGCGGTGCCGCAAAGCATCAACAAGTCGCGACCCTTGGTTGCAGATCGCCACCTGTTCCCGGAGATGGACAAGACTATTCGCGCCTTTGTTGACAAGGCCACCGGCGGCAAGCCGGCCTTGCAGATGTCGGCATAATAGGGAGCCTCCCGGAAACTAATGGGTAGCCGCACGATACCGAGACCAGCCACAGGTGGCGCCGACCGTTGGTTCGGCATCAAGACGAAGATCCATGGCAAGTTGCTGAATTCCTTGACGCCGGATCAGCTCCGGACGATGAACAAGGACGGCATGCGGGATTCGATTGCCGGCACAATCGAACGGTTGGTGCGGGAAGAGCATATTCCCATGACTCTCGCTGAGCGCGAGAAATTGATCGACGAAATCATTGACGAAATCTTCGGCCTTGGTCCGCTCGAAGCGCTGATGAAAGACGCGACCATTTCCGATATTTTGGTGAACGGCTACGATTCGATTTATGTGGAACGAATGGGGCGGCTGGTTGAGACCAACATCCGTTTCAAAGACGCAAATCACCTTCGTCTGATCATTGACCGTATTGTTTCGAACATTGGCCGCCGCATTGACGACTCTTCGCCGATTGTGGATGCCCGCCTGCCGGATGGTTCCCGTATTTGCGCGGTGATTCCTCCCATTAGTTTAATCGGCCCAGTGATGTCGGTGCGGCGCTTCGGTAAGAAGCTGATGACGATTGACGATTTGACGCGCCTCGAAACCTTCACCCCTGGCATGATCAAGTATTTGGAGGGCGTCTGCAAAGCTCGGCTGAATGTGGTTATTTCCGGCGGCTCGGGTTCGGGAAAAACAACTGCGTTAAACACGTTGTCCCGTTTCATTCCTGAGGCTGAGCGCGTGGTAACCATCGAAGATGTCGCCGAATTGCAGCTGTCGCAAGAACACGTGGTACGTCTTGAAACGCGGCCTACTAACATTGAAGGCGCGGGCGCGGTTACGCAGCGCGACCTTGTAATTAATGCCCTCCGCATGCGGCCCGACCGCATCATCATTGGGGAATGCCGCGGTCCGGAAGCCATGGACATGATGCAGGCGATGAACACGGGTCACGATGGTTCAATGACTACGACCCATGCCAATACCGGCCGCGATGCATTCACTCGTTTGGAAACCATGGTGATGATGGCGTCACAGAATATCCCGGATAAAGTGATCCGTCAGATGTTAGCCAGCGCCGTGAACATTGTAATTCATTGTTCTCGCATGAGTGACGGTACGCGCAAAATAGTTTCGATCAGCGAAGTGCTCGGTTTGGATGGCGATCAGGTGGAGATGCAGGATGTCTTTGTGTTTGATCGCGAAGGGATCGGAGCCGACGGCCGTGTGCTGGGCCGATTCCGCGGCACAGGTGTGAAACCGTTTTACTATGACCGCATTCGCTCCTACGGTGTTACTTTGGACGAAGCAATCTTTAACGAAATGGTGGAGGTGAAGGCGTAATGCTTGGGTTCTTTTTCGTCGCCTTCCTGATATTCGCCGGCGCGTTCTACGCGGCGGGATATTACCTCTGGTCCATCCCACAGCAGCAACTGGAAGCGAGTCTTGTTACTCGCATGCGCGAAATTCGGTCGCGCAATACCGGAAGCCGTGAGACGTCCTCAAGGTCGGATTTGTATCGGACCGAAAAAAAGGGTGTCTTTGAGTTCTTGGAAGACTTCGCCAAGTGGCTGGGTCCGGCGCGCCGCTTGCAGAGCTTTATCACCCAAGCAAACCTGCGCTATCGGGCCGCCGATGTTTTGGGCCTTTGTATCGGCATTTTTGTGGCAATGTTCTTCATCTTGGGTTTCGCGGGCTTGAGCAACCTGATTCTGCGGCTGGTAGTTTCCGTCATCTGTTGCAGCTTTCCCATCTTATGGATCAATCACAAACGCAAAGCGCGGCTTGAGAAGTTTGAACAACAATTGCCGGATGCAATCGACCTATTTAACCGGTCAATGAAGGCGGGCCACAATATGCATTCCGGCCTTGAGAGCATTTCCGGTGAAATGCCCGATCCAGTGCGGATGGAATTCAAGAAGCTGATGGAAGAGCTTGCGCTGGGCTCAACTATTGACGACTCACTCCATAACTTGGGCGAACGGATGCCCCTGATCGATTTGAAGTTTTTCATCACAGGTTTGATTCTGCAACGGCAGACCGGCGCGAACATGGTGTCGGTGCTGGAGAACATGTCGAACCTGATTCGGGAACGGCTGAATCTGGTTGAACGAATGAAGGCGGCGACCACTCAGCAACGAGCCTCAGCCGCTTTGTTGTGCTCATTGCCCATCGTCGTGTTTTTCGGTTTCTGGTTTTTGAAGCCGGAGTACATCAACATGTTGATGTATGACGAAACGGGAAACATGTTTTTCACGTACGGCATCTGTTCGGAAATTGTCGGCATTTTGATCATCCGGAAAATTGCAAGTCCGAAATTCTAAAGGAGAGATTGAGGCATGGTAATTCTATATTTCATCGCAGTCTTCGCGGTACTTGCCGCTCTTCTTTGGAGCGGGTTGAAGTTGATGGAGCCGCACGAAGATCCACTTGGTTCCCGGCTTGAAGAACTGCAGGCCCATGCAATGATTACGGGCAATCGTGTCACCAAGCGGCGTGCCGGTGGCGGTTTCTTCAATAACTTTCTGTTCCTGGTTAGTTCAGTCGGTGGCGAAGATTACCTCCGCGAAACGGAACGCGAGTTGACCTCGTCTGGCGCTCGTGGGAAAAATACTCTGGCCTATTACGTAATGTTTCAAGTCGGGTTCTTCGTGCTGCTGATGGGCGGCATGCTCTATTTGCAATGGGACAACGAGTTTTCGAACAAGTTGGGCGGTCTCGCGGCGGCGGCGCTACTCGGATATTTGATTCCCCAGCAATTCCTCCACCGGTTGGTCAAGCGGTATAAAGAACGTTTGCAACTTGCCCTGCCGGACACGATCGATCTGTTGGGCATCGTGCTTGGTACGGGCTTGGCGCTCGATCAAGCAATGACCCGTGTTAGCGAAGAAATGCAGTATATCTATCCGGAATTGGCCAGTGAATTCTATACCGTGGTGATGCAAGTGAAAGCCGGCCAGGAACGTAGCAAGGCTTTTAGCCAATTAGTGAAGCGCACCGGAATCGAAGATATCAAGTCGCTTGCCGCGATGATTTTGCAGTCTGAAAAATTCGGCACCAGTCTATCGAATGCGCTGAAGGTTTATGCGGATGCCTTGCGTATGCGTCGGCGGCTTCGCGCTGAGGCGTCGGCGGGCAAAGCGGGCATCAAGATGCTGTTCCCCATCGTATTGTTTATCCTGCCGGTGCTGTTCATCGTGGCCTTGGTACCTGGTGTGCTTAGCGCCTTGCGCGATATGCGTAGCGTGGGTAAGTAGGTGCTTGCTCTGTTAGCATAGGTTAAGTTACCTTCGGGCTCGAACCGGAGTCCTTACTAGTGTCCTATGCCACGTTTTTTCGTCAGTTGTGTCCTGTTTTCCCTCTGCACCGCCATCTCGGCGGACACCCCGGAGGTCTTTTCTTTCATTCAAAAGAATTGCGCCGGCTGCCACAATCCAACGGTAAAATCGGGCGACGTTGACCTGAAAACGCTGCAACACGTCAAGACATTCGATGAGGACCGCTCCATTTGGGAGAAGGTCGTCGAAAAAGTGAAGACCGGGGAGATGCCGCCCCCTGGCGCCCCGAAACCTCCGAGAGACTCGATTCTGACGGTGACAAAGTGGATCGAATCGGAATTTTCGCGTCACGATCGCGCAGCTAAGCCCGACGCCGGACGCGTCACCGCTCATCGGTTAAACCGCACGGAATACAACAACACCATTCGCGATTTACTGGGGATAGATGATCGCCCGGCGGATAGTTTTCCGGCAGACACAGCGGCCTACGGCTTCGATAATATTTCCGATGCCTTGAATCTTACGCCGGCCCTGCTCGAAAATTACGTGGATGCCGCCGAACGCTCCGTTCGAACTGCCCTGTTTGGGCCGGAGCTACGGAAGCCTGCCGCCGTCCATTATTCAGCGCCCGTGCGAATCAACCTCACTCGCGGACAGACGGGCTTGCCGAAAGATATTTTCAACTACGATTTCACTGGCCTCTCCACCGTCCACTCCGCGCATTTCATCCATCGCTTCCCGGTGGACGGTGACTACAATTTTCGCGTTGTATTGAATGGCCATCGACCGAATCAATCCGAGCCAGTTCATCCAGCGCTTTTCATCGACGGAAAACAAATCAAGGAATGGGAAGTGGATGCCACCGATCTGGAAGGCCAGATTGTGGATCACCGCATGCATG
>JANXXI010000177.1 GCA_025350695.1 Acidobacteriota bacterium | reverse complement strand
GGAACGAAGCGCTACTCCTCGCTCGGCCTACCTCGCAGCTTCTTAGCCGATGAGCGCTGCGTCTTCTCCGTCAATCGCCGCTCTTTCGATCCTAACGTAGGCCTGCCCGGTCGCCGCCGTTTAGGCGCGATTTCCGCCCGCGCCACCAGCTCATCAAGCCGAGCCCTTGCCTCCGCCCGATTCGCTTCCTGCGTGCGATGTTCGCGCGCCATAATAATCAGGATGCCGTCCAGCGTCATGCGATTCCCAGCCAGCACCTGAAGACGCTGCCGCACTTCTTCAGCCAATGAAGGCGAATTCCGAACGTCAAAGCGAAGCTCCACCGCCGTGGAAACCTTGTTGACATTCTGGCCGCCAGGCCCGGAGGCGCGGACGAAGGTCTCGCTGAGTTCAGAATCGGGAATTCGCAAGGTCACAGGCCCATCATAAGGATACTAGAATCGTTCCGTAGTGGGGCCGACTCTCCGTCGGCGCGCGACTCTTAATTCGCGCCGCAGCGAGGCTTGCCGAGCCAGTGCACCAAACGAAACATACCGTCGAATCTTAATCCGTGTTAGTAATCACAGCCCGCTTCCCGTCCATCTTCTTAATGTCCATGATCATCGGTTCATTGTACGATTTAGCCCGGTCGCGCAAAACGCTCAACGCCACCTGCTCTCCCAACAGAATCGACCAATAGGTAGAACTACGGAAATGAATCCCAGCATGAATCCCATGACCAAACGAAATGTTGTACGCCAGCTTATTCAGTTCGCCATCCACGTCCAACTGATCCGTGTCCCCGCCCGTGTAAGTGTTAAGCGAAAGACCATCGGTACTTGGCGTCACCACGTCCCGCCCGGCAGCCTTCAGCAGCGGCCGCAACTTCTGGTTGCAATCAAAGAAGAATTTCAACGCCGTGATACACGCCCCGGCAACCGTCCCATGACCCGTCGGATAGCACGGATGGGTTGGCGACCCTTCAGGGTACGCTTGCGGCAGAAGATAGCTGCCATACGCCAATTGAACCGCCGGCAGAGACGCCGAGTTCAGCATGTCCGGATGCAGCGCGACCGCCGCCTGCGGTAGTGGTTGCGCCTTGGTCAGGTTGGCCTGCACCAATCCGCCGTACTCTTCCGGCCGCATCCGTAGGTCCTTGATCCACTTGTGGAACCACGCCGCCTTAAGCGCCCGCGTTGCCATTTCAGCAAGAGTCGCCGCCGCATCCGGCCCACCCAAAGTACCAAACGCCTTTTGCGTCTTCGAGCCCAAATACGGGTTGCCTGGATTCAGCGGAACGCCAATCTCCGCCATGAGTAAAAACGCCGTGAAGTAGGCTTGATACAGCACATCCACGCGAGTGTAAGCCGCTAGGTCCCGTCCGTTGCGAAGATACCGGTTTGTCGGGTCATAAGCAAGTTGCCGCCGCGAGTCGCCGCCGTTCTGCACCAGCTGAAATTCGTTGACCACCGTCATGTAGTCGTTGCCTCCCTTGCCTACGGCAAGAAAGGTTTGATACTGATGGTTAAGCTGCTGGGCGCCAAAATAGGTCGGTTGAAGCAGAAACTGGGAAATGTATGGCCCCTTAACGTTTCCATCTCCGCGAACGAACTGCCCCCGAAATAGGTTTTCCGCCGTTACCGGAAACGGAATTTGGTTGTTACCGGCGCTCTTGACGAACGACAGTTTGTTCATGTCGGCAACAGCTTTCGCTACGGCCGCGTCGCTCGGGTATTCGTTAAATGGTACATCCCTCAGCAGTGCCGCCCAATAATGTTCCACCGCTTCGGCGGCCGTCTGCGCGCTACCGGTGCTCGGCGCCGCCGGAATCACCGTGGAATGGGAATCCATCCCTTCCAGGTCAAAAGCAACCGCGCCCTGCGGCCCGTTCAGCTTCGAATTCCCGCCTCCCCCTGGTGTACCTACAAGGACGTCTTCGAAATCGGAAAATGCCCCGCTTTGAAACGCTTTATACAGGCTGTTGACCGCGCTCTTGTTCGGCACGCCCAACGAATCGTGTAACAAGGCTTTTGAATAAATGCCGCTGAAGTCTGTGAACTTTCGGGAATCGCCGTTATCCGCCTGCACCCCGGCATTGATCGACTCGTTGCGCGCCATCGACGAACGGTACCGGAAACACGCCGCCATTCGCTTAGTTGGGTTGTAACCTGGAATTGCCGATGAGGGCGATTCACTTGCTCCAGCAGTTGCTCCAAACAGTGGCCGCAAGGGTAAAAATGCCGCCGCGCCGAACACTCGCCTTGCCAGCCCTCGCCTGTCCATGCGGCTGTTGACTTCATTCTCGTTGCTGTCCATCGGTCCTCCCCGCTAACTCCCCGCGAAACGCACGCTAAACAGAATAAGCTATCTCGCAAAACGAGACAATAGTACCGATCGCAACCCCCGCCTTCATGGCCGCTCTAGTAGTCCCCCCACTGCCCTCGTGTCGGCGTCCGGAAAATGGCGTGGAATCCCAATCACGGACGGTTGTCAACCAATTTCGCCAATGCCACCCACAACTTACCTCTGCCATTAGATTGACCCAGTACGTTCAGGTGCCAAAATCGGATACATGAAGAGTACCTATTCCAAACGGAACCGGTAGCCCAGTCCATTTCAAAGGAAACCCACATGTCCACACAGGCTCAAATCGCCCACACCAGCTTCGAAGGAATGACTCACTCCTCCGCCAATGCAAAAACTGTCAGTTGTCACTCGCCATATGCTGTGCTTCTCACAGAGGAAGACCACCAGGTATTCAGCGCTCTTCGCTTTGCTTTCCGGCTCGAACTCCACCCGGCCGGCCCCGTGGAACTCGCCCTCTTCCATCAAATTGTCCTCGCGGCATGGAACATCGAACGTGCCAACCGCCTTGAAGCAGACCTCGCTGCGGCTGACGGCATCGACCCGCTCCTGTCCGATGGGAACGCGAAAACGCTCCACCGCATTGCAACCTTCCGCATGCGCGCCGAGCGTACTTTCCACAAATGTCTAAAGGAGTTGCAGGTCTACCAAGCAGCCCATCCGCTCGAAGAACCCGTCTTTCAAGGCAAATCGCAAAACGAAGCCAAAAATAAAATGAAGAACGAACCCAAAGTAGTGGAGTTCAAATTCAAACGAGAACCCTTCGTTCGCCCCACGCCAAAAATTGGCCGTAACGAACTGTGCTCTTGTCACTCAGGCCGTAAGTACAAAAATTGCTGTTTGCGGAACGAACCCAATCCCGCTATTCCGGCAGCTTCTCCGGCGGTTCAGGCAATAAAAAGCTGCACAGGAACCCTATGAGGTAAACCCCCAACGCGACGCTTCCTGCCGCATAAGCCAGTTTCATCGAAGGCGTAGTCCCGCTCATGGAAGTCGCCAGCTTGGTTGTCACCAGCGCCGCCGACGTCCCCAGCACCCTTCCCCCAAGATTGGCGGCAAAGCTCTCCCCGGTTCCGCGCAAATGCGTCGGATAAATGCCCGGCAGATAGTTGCCCCAGAAACTAAACTGCGCCACCGTGAAGAATCCGGCCAGCGCCACACCCCACTTCAGCAACTCCAAATTATCGGTTGCCGGGTAAAAGAAAACCAGAGGAATAATGAACAACCCAGGAATCTGAAAAATCCGCAGTAGCGTCCGGCGGCTAACAATTCGTACCGCCAAAATCGCCAACGCAATGCGCCCAAGCAGTCCGCCAGTCTCCTGGAAAAATTGCACGTCTGTCACGGTGATCTGTTGCAGATTCTTAGCCAGGCCCGCCACTTCCGGCATCCCTGGAACAATGCGTGGTAAATGTTGAATCGCCCCAAACGCCGCGCCGTAGCTCATGCCATACATGATCATCGTCACCCAAGTGGCCTTCGCGTATTGCGGAGCAAACAGTTCGCCGAAGCTAGGCCGCCGCAACGTGCCCGCCGCTTTCTGCTGCGCCCACTTCGGTGATTCTGGCAGGAACGGACGAATGATGATCAATGGAATCGCCGGAATCACGCCCGATATAAGGGTGTAGCGCCAAGCCGAATGGCCGCCATTGATTTCCGGAAGCATCGGGCCGTACTGCACGCAAAGCCGGTAACTGAAAGCAACCAGGAATCCGCCCAATGACGAAAAGGCTTGCGTGTAGCCCAGCACTTTTTCGCGCTGTTCTTTGTCGTCAAACAGTTCAGCCAGCCAAGCCACCGCCGCCACAAACTCGACGCAGACCCCGATAAAGGTTGTGCACCGTAAGAACAGCAGCATTTCAAGGGAAGTAGAAAAGCCCGAAGCAAGAGCCGAGAAGGAGTAGATAAGGATGCTTAAAACTAAAACCCGCCGCCGTCCCCAAAGGTCGGTCAAGTAACCGCCGATCATGCCGAACAGTCCACCAGCCATCGCGGGAATGTAGAACAAGTATCCCACCCAGTCGTTGAATTGCGGAGTGCCGGGTTTAAACCCGCTGATCTCAAGCAACGCCGGCTGCATGATTAGAGGAGCAACAAGCAATGCATAAATGTCGAAGGCAAAGCCGATCGCGGCCGTGGCGCAAATCAGCCACTGGATTGGAGTCAATGGTTTGGACATTGGAAAACTATCTTAACAAGAAAGTAGGGCCGACGCATCGTCGGCGCGCCACTCAAAGTCGCGCTCCCCAGGATCCGAATCAGCCTCGAACAAACAGCAAACAAGCTTATCCAATACGGGGCTCGTAGCGGCAAGGTAGCTGCGGGGGAAACAATCGAAAACAGGATCAATCCTGTTCAGCCAGGATGGACCGTACGGTCTCGAGTGTCATCATCAGGGTCATGGGTTGCAGAGGCGATTCAACGAATCCCCGTGACAGGTAGAACCGTTTGGCCTGTTCCGAAAGAGCATGAAGCATGATGGCGAACACGCCGGTATCGCTCGCGATGTGGACAGCCCGGAGCATGGCATCTCGCAACAGCGCCCGGCCGAGACCCTGATTTTGATAGCGTAGGTCAATCGCCAACCGGCCGAGCAACACCACTGGCAACGGATCGGGCATATTGCGCCGCATCGCCTTAGGCGCGGCCTCATGGCAAACCCCTCCCGCTGACAAGCTGTAGTAGCCGATCACTGCCATCCCCTCGCAGATGACGAAGCAGCGCGAGGCGTCGGAGCTTTGGTTTTTCAGGGCGCACTTTTTGAGCCACTCGTCTAAGGATGGCTCTCCACATTCGAAACTATCGAGTACATGCCCGGCGGAGATTGGCACGGGAGGCGTCAGCGCATCGCACCCCCCGTGGAACCGGGTGCTCACCAATTTGACAACCCTGACCGCGCCGGAGTTGCGTTGTGAGCTGAATCAGTGTAGATATTAAGGCCGGTCACTTGTCCCAGGGGGCTTTCGTCTTGAGCAGGCGCCGCAACTTATCTGTGGGGGGTAACGGCTGATCCAGCATGACCTGGAATTTAGCGAAGGTTCCGCCATCGACCGTGAAAAACGCTTGATCGAGCAGTACGTCTACCGCCGTACGGCAGGAGGCTTCCAGCATGAAATCAGACCGGCTCCGGCCCAACCTTTCCGCTGCCTGATCGATCAAATCCCTTTGTCGCGCTTTGGCGCGAATGTTGATGGAAACCGGCGTCTCCCTTGGTTGTGTCTGCCCCATACCATGCTCCTGCAAAATAAGTTTACCATTATGTATAGAACATTGCGACACGAAATTGGACGCAAACCGGTAATTCACGTAGCGATTGGCGTCCACGTCAGTTATGAAAGCTCCTTTGCCATACGCGAAATAGAGAGATAAGGTCGGGCTGTCCGGCGCAAAGCGGTTGAGACACCGCCTGCTATTGATCGCACGGCGCGTTCAAAACGCACTAGGGAACCTGTTTGTTCTCATTCTTAGGTCGTGTGTGCTCCCTTATGATTGGGGAGAAGGAGTGGAGTGGCATTTCCTTAACGTTCGCGTAGACCTATTTATTATTATTCGTCCGATTGAAAAAGATACCGTGAAAGCAAAAGAAACGATTTGCGTCAAATAAGCTGGCCAATCGACTATCGGCTTCTGAGCTAAGGGAAAGAGTTATCGAGTATGGAGAGAAAGGCTGGTAATGTGATGGTGTCGGATCGGTAGACTGGCTGGAGTAAATTAAAAATCAGTAGTAGTAAGTAGTTACCCCTTGATCAAATCCACTTGATTCTGATACAAAGGGCATCTGCTTACTTTCCCTGGTTATGGTAGTTCGTTTTTTTGGTATATTGGCAGAGCCTTCTTGAGAAGGCCGCGCGCCATGTTCTGAAATACAGTAATAAAATTTCGCATTGAGGAGAATATAAAAAATGAAAAACATGTTCGTCGCTTCTTTACTTCTTGGTTTGAGCTCTATGGCTCAGGCCGCTGTTATCAACGCCACCTGTGCACCTGCCCCCTTGGTTCTCACCGGTCGGACTGGTAGTGGCACGGAAAACTGCACTGTTAATTACGGTGCAAGTGTCACCGTTAGCGCTGTTACTTTGAATACGGCAGTTTCTTTGCTAGAGGATCCATTCGGCTCGGGTGGCCCTTTCACCGGAACCTACATTATGCAGGGACCTGGCACTTTGGGCACGTCTGGATCAGCGACG
>JANXXI010000134.1 GCA_025350695.1 Acidobacteriota bacterium | reverse complement strand
TAAAACAGTCGTAGGAAATTGCGGCTTGTTTGGAGAGTCAGGATAGTGCTGGGTCTCCAAACAAAAAGCGAAGCGTTTGTTGTACACCTTGTTTCCTTTACCTAACAGTTTGCCATCCAGAAAATTGCCTGTGTAGAACTGAACGCCCGGCTCGGTGGTGAATACTTCCAGCACGCGTCCTGTCTTCGGATCGAAGGCTTCCGCGGCCCTGGTTAATCCACCTGCGCCCTTGTTTAGGACAAAATTATGATCATAGCCGCCGCCGAATTTAATCTGCTCGTCCGAGTCGTCCATGATGTTGCGCCCAATTGGTTTCGTCTTAGTGAAATCGAAGGGCGTATTCGCTACAGGCTTGATCGCGCCCGTTGGAATCAGGCCGGCATCAACCGGCGTAAAACGGTCGGCATTAATCATCAGTTCCGTAGATAAGATCTCGCCTTCGCCAGCCCCGCGCAGATTGAAATAGGTGTGGTTGGTAAGGTTCACCACTGTGTCTTTGTCGGTGGTGGCCTTGTAATCAATCTGAATTTGGTTCTGATCGTTCAACGTGTATGTGACGATGGTCTTTAGTGTTCCCGGGTAACCCTCCTCGCCGTCCTTGCTCGTGTAGGAAAGTTCCAAGGAACAGGAGGTGTCGGTTTCCGACGGCTTGCCAACCCACAGGGCTTTATCAAAACCTTTCAACCCGCCATGCAGGTGATTTTCACCATTGTTGATGGCCATCTTATATTCGGTTGCGCCCAGCTTGAACTTGCCCTTGCCGATGCGATTTCCGTAACGGCCAATCAATGCGCCGAAGTAAGGATGCTCTTTGAAATAGTCGGGGAGGTTTTCAAAACCAAGGACAATGTCTTCCATTGTCCCTTTGCGATCAGGCGTGCGCAGCGAGACAACAACCCCGCCATAGGTCATGATGCGCGCCTCAATGCCATTCTTGTTGGACAGCGTGTAGATCTCCACATCCGTTCCATCTGGCATCTTACCGAACGATTCTTTCCGAAACTTCGTCGGCGCGGGAGGTTCTGATTTAGTGCAAGAGGCGAGCGAAGCCAACGTTGCAGCAACAGCGGTTCGGCGTGTGATATTCATTCGTGTGTCCTGTTCTAGTATTCTTCCTCATTAGGTAACGGCGAGTCCAGTAAATTCCATTCCACCGAGTCTGGAAAATAGAAGGTCGAAACTTTTTGCCGGCAAGCCTTGATGCCTTCGCACAGTGCAGCCCGTCCCCTAAACCAGCCGCGACTACTACTTCAGCGCCGCGTCAATCGCAGCCGCGGTGATTCACATTCGATTTTCCGGCTGTTGGGCGTGTTTCTGGCTACTGGCAGAAATCATCAACAGGCAGTCCCGCTTGCTTAGGAATTGCGCGTAAAGTCCCTTCGGGCATATCGCCTGGGTGATTAGGAATGGTTGTGTATCGCTTGGTCGAACAATTGAACAAATCTCATGACTTCCCGCGCCTTCCCGGTCAAACTCGGAACCGCGCGAAGTCGACCAGCAATCTCACGATATCGAAAACCGGAAAGCCGCCCCAATTACGCCCCTACAACGATCACGTAGTTCAGTTGATCTTCGGCCCCACGCAAATTGGGCAACTCTTCGCGCTCACGGAGAGCCTCAAGCCATTACAGACTCACCTGCATAGCTCCAACCATCGGACCGTGGCTTTGAAGCATGGCATCATGAACGCTCACCCCGGAAAAGGGGAGTGGCTGCTTCTGCTCAATGGCAAACATCCAAACAACGGCATGAATAGTCGCCAATGACAACCCGATTGGGTTCCGCCAATGCTGAATCCTTCGGATGAATTCGACTACCTCAGCACCGCCTCAATTGCAGCCGACAATTCCTTGGCGTCCGGAGCCACGCCAGAATCAAAACGCTTCACCACCTTGCCGTTCCTATCCACCAAGTATTTCGTGAAATTCCATTGCGGAGCCCCAGCTGCGTCGCTCAAATACTTGAACAACGGAGCTTGATCGCCGCCTTTTACGGACACCTTGGCCGTCATCGGAAACGTTACCTTGTAGTTGCGCGTACAGAACGTCTTGATCTCTGCATCTGTCCCCGGCTCCTGGCCGCCGAAGTTGTTGGCCGGAACACCCAGCACCACCAAACCCTTGTCTTTGTACTTCTCAAACAACGTCTCAAGTCCGGCGTACTGCGGCGTGTATCCGCACTGGCTCGCAGTGTTCACCACCAGCAGAACCTTGCCCTTATACGAAGTCAGCGGCATGTTGCCGCCATCGATATTCTTCATCGCAAAATCGTGAACAGTCTCAGCCGGAAGTAGTGAGGCCATTGTGAGCGCTCCTAGAATCATAAATACTTTCATAGATCCAATGATGCCACACGTTACTAAAAGGCTCAGAAACTCTGCTATAAAGGACTGAACATGCGATTGCTCCCTTTCTTAGCCCTCTCCCTCACCGCCTGGGCCGGCCCTACTGTGTCCATCCTCACAACTGATGGTCGAACGCTTGAAGGCACGCCTTCCGCCTCGAAGATCAGCGTCAAGGTCGGCAGCCGGAACCTCGACCTCTCGTTGGACAAGATCCTCACTATTCACAACGCAATCCCGGCCACCGCTGCGGAATTGGACCAAATAAACAAATCCATCCAGACCATCCAAGGCACGGATCGAAAGCAGTGCGACCAGGCCGTGGAAGTACTCAGCAACTTGGGCATCGTCGCCATGACGCCGCTGCTGAAGACTTACAAAGATACGGACCAGCACGAACCGAAGCCGCTTTACCGTTTGTTCGACCGCCTTGTTCCTGCCGGCGCGGACAACATGGATCGCAGCTTGGCTGTCATCCGTTTGGTGGGTGGAGAAATTTTGCGCGGAACCATCAACGATGCCAAATGGCAAATCGGGGGAGCCACGGTTGAGACCGGACAGATTCGCCGCCTTGCGGTTCGGCAAAAAGTCGTGACAAAGAAGTATGAAGTCCACTCGCTGCGCCACTCAACTCAGATTGAATACCTCGATTCGGGGGTGATGCTGTCGTCAGCTTCCGTCGTAGAGTCGAAATCCAAAGGCCTGGTCCGGCTCAGTTGGGAAACAGACGGTTGGGTATCCGATGCTGATGGACTCAAAATCCCCGGCCCCAATTACAAAACGAATTTGGTCGACGGATTCCCGTTTGGCGCCCTGGTCGGCCGTGTCGGAGCCTCTGGAGAAATTTGGCAGACCGGCGTAAATCTGAACAAGAAAGGGCTGCCTCCGGGACGGCTGTATTTCGCGGTCAATGACAACAAGCATTGGCAAAACAACCTTGGGGCCTTCCGCGTCGAATTACGCGTCACTGACGCCTACGATTTGGGCGAGCCGCAGTAAGTTAGAACAGCAAATTCTGTTCGTCCGCCGAGGAACGCGGGGCTCGTACCCCGAAATACTCGAACGCGCGCCGCGTGCCCACCCGGCCACGGGGCGTGCGGTCAATGAACCCAAGCTGAATCAAATACGGCTCGTAGACTTCCTCAATGGTGGCAGCCTCTTCATCAATCGAAGCGGCAATGGTGTTGACTCCAACTGGCCCGCCGCCGTACTTTTCAAGAATCGTCATCATGATCTTGGTGTCGATTTCATCCAGCCCGTAGCGGTCAACTTCCAACAGGTCGAGCGCGGTGATGGCAACGTCGCGCCTTACTTTGCCGTCGGCCCGAACCTGCGCGAAATCACGAACCCGGCGCAGTAGCCGATTCGCGATACGCGGAGTGCCACGCGCTCTACGTCCAATTTCCTCCGCGCCATCTTCATCAATATCAACGCCCAGCAGCGAAGCTGACCGTTGAACAATTCGAGCAAGGTCCGCCAACTCGTAGTGGTTCAGGCGCAGCACCAACCCAAATCGCCCTCGCAACGGAGCGCTAACCAGCCCCTGTCGAGTGGTCGCGCCGATTGCCGTGAAGCGCGCCACCGGCAAAGAATGCGTTCTGGCACCTGGCCCGGTACCCACCAAAATATCTACTCGAAAGTCTTCCAGCGCCGAGTACAGAATCTCTTCCACGTCAGGCAGCAGCCGGTGAATTTCGTCGATGAAGAAGACTTGCTTTTCGCGGATGTTCGTTAAAACTCCAGTCAGGTCTAGCTTTTTCTGAAGCACTGGCCCAGATGTAGTGTCAAACGCAACGCCGAGCTCTTGCGAGATTATGCTGGCGAGGGTAGTCTTGCCGAGCCCAGGAGGGCCATACAGCAAAACGTGGTCCAGCGCGTCGCCCCTTTGTTTGGCTGCCTCGATGGCGATAGACAGGTTTTCCTTTAGTTTGGGTTGGCCGGTGAAATCGGCCAGCCGGCTTGGGCGCAGCGCGGCTTCGAATTGCTTTTCGCTCTCAATAGAGTCGGCGGAAATAACTTGGCGATCTTTCATTGTTATCGAACCAATTGCAGGGCGCGCCGGAACAACGTCTCAAAATCGGCTCCGGCATTTTCAGATTTAGCTTTCTTCAACGCCGCTTCGGCAGCCGGGCGTGGACTGCCCAAATTAACCAAGGCCGAGAGCACATCTTGATCCAACGCATTCAGCGGAGTGGAGGTTGAGGCCGTGAGCGAAGGCAAACCCGCAGCCATCGAATCAATTTTGTCTTTCAATTCCACAATCATCCGTTCAGCTGTTTTCTTGCCGATGCCCGGGATGCGCGTCAGCATGGCCACGTCGCCGGAACCAAGCGCTGAAAGTAGGTCGCCTGCGGAAATGCCGCTCAAGACCCCCAATGCCACCTTCGCGCCGATGCCGCTTACCGTGATCAATTTTTCAAAAATGATTTTCTCTTCAAGCGTCGAAAAGCCATACAGCAACAGGGCGTCTTCCCGCACGTGTGTATGGATCCGGAGTTTTACCTCGGCCCCAAGTTCGGGTAGACGAGTATATGTTGAGACGGGAATGAAAACTTCATACCCGACTCCGCCCGCTTCCACAATTGCAAGGTGGGAGTGTTTCTCAAGGAGCGCTCCGCGCAGATGGCCAATCATCGGTACCTTACATTATCGCAGCAGGTTAACCTGCAAGCGCGGCTAAGTGCGAAGCCACGGCCAAACCAACGCCATTTAAGTTGTAGCCACCCTCAAGGAGGGACACAAGCCTGCCGCCTGCGTGCTTATCCGCCATCTCCATCATCAGTTTGGTGAGAACCGCGAAGTTGGCGTCGGTCAGCAGGAATCGCCCCAAAGGATCGCCTTCTCGCGAATCGAAACCGGCGGACAACAGGATCAATTCGGGCTTGAACTTTTCCATCTCGGGTATCAATTGATGCTGGAAGGCACCAAGGATTTCTTCCATACCTGCGCCGGCCGGGAACGGGCAATTCAAGGTCCTGCCCTTCCCTGCCCCTTCGCCCGATTCAATCGGCAACCCCGTGCCTGGATACCACGGATACTGGTGCGTGCTGAAGAAGAATACAGAGCCATCGGAATAGAAAGTATCCTGAGTCCCGTTGCCATGGTGAACGTCCCAGTCGGCAATCAGGACACGCTTCACTCCGTACTTATGTTGGGCGTATCGGGCGGCAACCGCTATGTTATTGAAGACGCAAAAACCCATGCCTCGCGTGGGCGTAGCATGATGTCCCGGAGGCCGCACGATCGCCATCGCATTTTGGGTTCGTTTTTCAAAAACCGCATCCACCGCACCGAGGGCGCTGCCAACCGCGTGCATGGCGACTTCCCACGACTGCGCGCTAATTGCTGTGTCGCCGGTTCTTAATTGGCTTCGTTTTTGCGCGATGTCCTGCTTCGCCGATGCGATGTATTCGCGACTGTGTACCCGCGCGATATCGTCTTCCGTCGTAGCACGGGGCGCAAGCTTCAGCGTACGCGATGGCAACCCAGCCTTTTCAACAGCTTTCCAAATTGCGTCGTACCGCTGCGCGCATTCCGGATGCCCCGGCCCTGTGTCGTGCTTTTTGGAAAATGGGTCGGCAAGCAATCCCGTGCGCAGTTTGGTTTCCATGATCTACCTCTTGCCGATGAGCCACATGACCAAGCTGCCTAGCAGACTGAGCAGAATGCACGTGGTGATTGGGAAATAGAACGAACTATTGCCCCTTGACCACCGGATGTCGCCCGGAAGGCGGCCAAGGGGAATGGACAATTTTTCGCCGAACATTACCAGGGCGCCTACGACGGCAATCAACAACCCGGCGATGATCAAGGTCCGGCCCATAAGCTACAGCGAGTAAACGCGACCGCGATGTTGTCCAATCAGGATCTGGAACAGGCGATGCGCTATCAATTCGTGCAGCGTCAGCAGTTCTTTATGAGCCGCAGCCAAGGCTTTCGCGTCATGTGGATCGGCCACTGGCGGTCCGCCGGCTTTCAGGGCGTCAGTGGCTTCTTTAAGAATTGGATCCGTCATCACCTCACCAGCCATCTCCCATAGAGTGATGAAACGGTCAACAGCCGTGGGGAAACTCATGGAGAACACTCCGTGACGGCTGGTGGTGCGTGGCGGTTTGTAGTCTAAATTGAAAGGACCGTTGTACTCATGGCTCCTTAACAGCACCAGCACATTGAGCCAATCCAGCGGATTCACCAACCCGACAGCGATGTCCACGTCATGCTTCAGACGGTAACCATCGTTGATATCGAAATGCCACAGTTTCCCGCACAGCATGGCGCGGGCCAGCGCAGCCCTGGGAGCGGCACCCCACATTAATTCATGCAAATATTCCGGATTCAGGCCGACCATTTCCGGATGCTCAAGCAAGCCGGAGGAAATAAAGGCTAGCATTGCGTCTGAAGTTGGCAGCAGAATTTCGCCCTGCGGCTCAAATGGCTTCGCCTCCAGACAATGCTTCAGAGTGGGCCGATTCTTCTTCGCGGCAATATCAATGTCGGCCCGGCAGGCTGCGTTCAATCCCTCGGCGTACCAGCGAAGCGTTTCCGTCTCTTCAACCGCGCCTTGAACGTAATAGCCAAGCGAACCCGGCCAATACACCGCATAGCTGGCTCCCAGTTCATGCCCAATGCCAACCGTGTTGCATAAACGCCATGCGGAATACTCCCGAATCTGCGGTGACTCAGCAGCGGGGCTGGCCGCGAAAACTTCGTGGTGAAATGTTTCAGTGGTCACCATGGAGCAAGCCACGCCGTTTTTCTTAAGCGACTTTTTGATGCGGCCGATAACCACTTCCTGGCCGTCCTTACCCAATTGGTCGGTAGGAATTACGTCGGTATCGTGCGTACACCAGTGACCGATTCCAATCTTGCCGTACGCTTCTATTACTGTTTCAAGGCTGATTGTGTCGCGCGTAGGCGCATGGAATAAAGCGTTGCCTTCATAGGCCGCCGCCCATTGGGGACCAGTGATGAAGTATTTCCGGCGTGTCTTCGGCGAATAGGAACCGCCACACGCTTTCGTCAAGCGGTCCACAAGGGCTTGCTGTTTGTTGGTTGGAATCGGCTTCATGAACCTCTTAGCATAGCTCAGGCCGCAGGGGTTTGGATGGCCGTTTTTTGCAGAATGACAATGAGGATCGTCGTCGTCTCCGCATGAACCGAATGAACCAAATCTTTATCCATGCGAATCAACGTGCCGGTGTTAACGGCGTGCTCTTTGCCTTCTGTTTTGAAAATCGCCGAACCCGCTACGACACGGATAAATCCGGGATACGGGGCTTTATGCTCCTTCAACAGCGACCCAGCGGCGATGACGATACGGATAACTTTCGCGCTAGCGTCGTCATGGATCACGCGGCTGATTACACCGCTTGAGGGGATTTCGCCGACTGTCGCGAGGTTGTCGTAAATGTCGTAATTTGGCATTGTTTTTAAGTAGAGTTCCCTCCGCCCCAATGATAGCAGGTAGGATAAAAATACAAGGTTGGAGGTTTCCATGAGCCTAGCTAGTCGAAGTGAACCCTGCCGTTTGTAGCGGAAAGCCCGTGATTCGAGGAACACGAATTATGGTCAGAAATATTTTGGGCATGATCGCCGGGGGTTATTCCATCGAAAAGATCCTTGATTGTTATCCTGAGCTTTCGCGAGAAAGTGTTAACGGGGCCCTTGAGTACGCTGCAAAGGTCATTGATGAAGACCAAGTAATTGCGAGTTAGCTTGAAGCTTTTGCTTGATCAAAACGCGCCTAAGCAACTGTGCACATTTTTGCGGCGTTTGAAACCGGGATGGGAGACCATGCATGTAAGTGAGGTGGGGCTTTGGGGCGCATCCGATTCGGCGATATTGACATGGGCACAACCTGATGGCTGGATCATCATTACTTTCGATGAGGATTTCGCCGATGCCCGGATGTTTCCGGTTGGTTCACATGCTGGCGTTTTCAGGCTTAGTGTCTGGCCAACCACAGTTGAACAGGCGGAGAGAGCCCTTGAGCGGTTGTTCCGGGAAGTGGCTGAAACAGAGATAGCCGGAAGTCTAATCATAATTGATGAGCAGCGCATTCGAGTTCGCCGGTCCGCCCGCCATGGGTAGAATGGATTTAGTGCCTGAACAAGTCCTGCCTGATCATCCGCCGGGCGATTTCTACCTGCGCCACAGCCACCCAACTTGCTAGAATGACCCCTGAGCCAATCAATAACCGATGAGTCAAGAAGCGATCTACCCGCCCAGCGCCGAATTCGTGGCGCAAGCCAACGTAAAAGGCATGGAAGGCTATCAAGCCCTCTACCAGCAAGCCCTCGATGATCCCGAAAAGTTCTGGGGCGAACTTGCCGAAAAGGAAATACATTGGTTCAAGAAGTTCGATCAGGTTCTCGATTGGACAAACGCGCCATTCGCCAAATGGTTCGTCGGCGGCAAGACCAACGTCTGCTACAACTGCGTTGATCGTCACCTCACCACACCGCGCAGGAATAAAGCAGCCATCATTTTCGAGGGCGAACCCGGCGACCAGCGCATCATCACCTACCAGGAATTGCACCGCCTTGTCTGCCGCTTCGCCAACGTGCTGAAAGGCAGAGGCCTTAAAGCGGGTGATCGGTCCATCATCTATATGCCGATGATCCCCGAAGCCGCCATCGCCATGCTGGCCTGTGCGCGCATCGGCGTCACCCATTCGGTTGTGTTCGGCGGCTTTTCGGCGGAAGCGCTAAAGACGCGCATCCAGGATTTGAATGCCCAGGTAGTGATCACCTCCGATGGCGGCTGGCGCCGTGCAAAGGAAGTTCGCTTGAAGGACGCCGTCGATGAAGCGGTCAAAGATTGCCCCTCGGTCACCAACGTGATTGTCTACAAGCGCACCGGGTCGGCGGTAATCATGGATCCACACCGCGATCATTGGTGGCATGATCTGGATGAAGGCGTCAGCGAGGATTGCCCCGCCGAACAACTCGATAGCGAACATCCCCTGTACGTCCTCTACACCTCCGGCACAACCGGCAAACCGAAGGGAATCTTGCACACCACCGCCGGATACCTTCTGCAAGCCTCGATGACCGTGAAGTGGGTTTTCGATATGAAGGAGCAAGACACGTATTGGTGTTCGGCCGACATCGGTTGGGTCACCGGCCACAGCTATGTTGTTTACGGGCCGCTCGGCGTGGGAGCGACCAACATTATGTACGAAGGCGCTCCGGACACGCCGGCGTTTGACCGCTGGTGGCGCATCGTCGATAAATACAAAATCAGCATCTTTTACACTTCCCCCACGGCCATTCGGGCGCTTATCCGCCAAGGCGATCATTGGCCCAACGCGCACGATCTTACCAGCCTTCGATTACTGGGCAGTGTTGGCGAACCGATTAATCCAGCAGCTTGGGAATGGTATCATCGCGTGATCGGCAAGAGCCGTTGCCCAATTGTGGACACATGGTGGCAAACAGAAACCGGGGCGATCATGATTGCGCCCATGCCCGGAGCCGTCCCCTTAAAGCCTGGCTCGGGAACTCTCCCAATGCCCGGGGTTGTTCCGGAAATCGTGGACCTGAAAGGGAATCCAGTGCCCGATGGCAATGAGGGTTACCTGATTCTAAAGACGCCCTGGCCAAGCATGTTGCGCACTCTGTGGGGCGATCCGGAGCGTTACAAAGAAGCCTATTGGAGCAAGCTGCCCGGAATCTACTTCACCGGTGACGCAGCCCGCCGCGATAAGGACGGTTACTACTGGATACTCGGACGCGTTGATGACGTCATGAATGTCAGCGGCCATAGGCTAAGCACGATGGAAGTGGAATCCGCTCTGGTTAGGCATCCGCATGTGGCCGAAGCCGCGGTAGTCGGTAAACCCCATGAGATTTCTGGCCAGGCCGTATGCTGCTTCGTAACTTTGAAGAAAGGCGTTACACAAAACCACGACGAGTTGGGTAAGGAACTGAGGCAGTGGGTGGCGCACGAAATCGGCCCATTCGCGCGTCCGGAAGAAATCCGCTTTACGGAGGCCCTTCCAAAAACGCGCAGCGGAAAAATAATGCGAAGGCTGTTGCGTGAAATCGTGACATCCAATTCCGTGGGCGGCGACGTAACAACGCTTGAGGACATGTCGGTACTAACCCGCTTAGCCTCTCAAAACGACGAAGACTAGAACTCAGGAAATCTCCTGAACTCTCAAGAAAAAGGTTCGTGGTGGGGCGAACCCCCTGGTCGGCGGAGGGCCCCCCGGCCCGACTGCGCAGGTATCGGAACCAGCTTCGAAAGCCGCCTAAGCCCCCGTCCCCTGAGGATTCAAGACGCGGCTTATCGCATTCACAATGCGCCTATATGGAATCGTGCTCGGGCTCTCAAAGCCAAGCCACTCGCCATCCCGAAAACTCGAATAATACCACCGCCACAAAAGCGCCAAATGTTCGTGCTTCTCCGCAACCGTCGCACGCCCCCTCGAAAGCCGCTCCACGACTTCCCGCAAACGCAGATCCAAAGAGACGGGCCGCCCCTCCACAACATCCAATCGGAAGTCAATTCGCTCCCGCCAAGCGCCATCCCACAGAAACCGCAACTGCACGGAGTTTTGCTCCAATGACCGATTTACAGCCACCCCGAATTGATGATCCAAACTGGCAGCCAAGGGATCTCGCTGTTTCGCAACTTCGCGGACTTTCTCCAGACGCTTATGCACTCGCGCCGCCTGCTCAAAATCCATATCCTGGCTCAGCCTGGCTCGCTGCGCCTCTAGACTTTCCACAAGGCTTTCCCCATTAGTCCGGAAAAAACTTTCAACACGGGCCGCCTCCGTTGCATACTCCGCCGCGCCAACCACTTCCTGGCAGGGTCGCAAACACAAACCCATTTCGCCATAGATGCATCCCGGGTGCTCAGCGTGCGGAGCCAGATCCTCCTGACACCTTCGCAGTTGAAATAGCTCCAACACGGAGCGTTCAAATTCCTCAGCCGAAACTCGGTTCCGAAACGGCCCGTACAGCAGGCCACCAGTAACCCGCATCTGCGTTGTCACCTGAGTCCTCGGAAACGGATTATTCAGGATCAGCCGCACATAGCTGGGAAATCGCAAATTAGTCAGTTTGCGATAAGTGTTTGGATAATAACGCCGGGCGACGGCAAAGAAAGCCAGCGAAGATTCCAGGCGCGACAAAACCGGCCAATAGCTAGCCCCGTTCGCCAGCCCCCGCACCGTCAACATCCGGGATGGCTGCTGCCCTTCCCTAACACCAAGCAACCGATTCAGCCGGCGCTTCAGCACAGTCGTCCGGCCAATCAGCGGGTGCCCATTGGGCACTTCAATACAGTAAACTGCCGGCAGGTTGTCGAGCGCGGCCAGCAGCACATCCAGTTCCTCTGAAGTTTCCCACTGCAGCCTCACCGGATCAGGAATCGTCATGTTATTGAACGAAGAGTTTGAAGTATTTTTCGGGCTCGGTAACCGGCACAGTCGCCAGCGCCAGATTCTCCGTCACGTGCGCCGGATTGCTCATGCCAGCCAGCGAAACAATCATTCCAGGCGTGCTGCGGCTAAATTGGAGTGCCCGCTGCGCATCGGTCTCCATGCCAAGCTTCTGCCGGACATGGTCCGGCAATCCGCTCGCCAGCCGACTCTGCATAATGCTGGCTGATCCGATGGCCGTCAACCCCATGCGGCCCGCGCAGTGCAGCGCGTTGGTGGGTATCGTCGAAAGACTCTGCGTCGGCAAACTAAACGCCTCGGTCATCGCCAGATTCAAGGGCATCTGCGCAAATCGGAAGTGATGTAGAGGCCCACCCACCTCCAACGCTACTTGGGTAAAATGCTCCAACGAAAGTTGTCGATCCTTGCGCAGTCCATCCCAAGTCGCAATACCGTAATAGGCAATCTTGCCTTGTTCGCAAAACTTCTCCATCTGCTCAAATGCGACGTGCACTCGTTGGTAGAATTCGTCTTCCGAAAAGTGTTTGAACTGCGTCTCCGGATTGTGCAGATAGTAGACGTCGATAGTTTCCAGTCCTAAATTCTGACGGCTCCGCTCCAATTGATCCTCAAGAAACTCGGGAGCCATCGAGTGTACATTCGCCACCAGTTCGCCACTCTTTAAGGGCACCGATGGAATCGCATTGGGAACCAAATAGCCAGCTTTAG
Organism: Acidobacteriota bacterium; assembly: GCA_025350695.1. Lineage (GTDB taxonomy): Bacteria > Acidobacteriota > Terriglobia > Bryobacterales > Bryobacteraceae > JANXSF01. The sequence goes on along the minus strand of JANXXI010000134.1, from coordinate 38,191 downwards.
TGCAAACCAGAATCTCATCCCGCTGTAGCTGACCCGTCGCGTTCATCCGCGCCAAAGCCGCCCCGATATTCTTTTCCGAACGTTGATTGCGATAGTTCAGTGAAGTGTCAATCACGTTCACGCCACCCTGAATCGCCGCCTCAACGGAAGCTTCGTAGCCGCGGTCCGCCGCCTCATCCATTCCACCAAGATAGGTGCCAATGCCGATAGCCGACAACGTGCGTTGCGGAGTTTCGCGGAAAAATCCATTCTTTTGATGCCCCGGAAATCGGGACGCAAATCGGGACGTGCCTTCCGGCGTCGAAAAACCTTTGATCATGTGTGAGATCTATTATCCCCTATAGGCCGACAGTGGGGCCGGTCCGAGACCGGCGCGCGACTCAAAAAAGTCGCGCTGCCCAGGAGCCCTTAATGCTCGTAGCGGAATTCCGCAGCTACTGAATAAACCCGAGCTTCCGCAGCGTAGCTTCCGGCTCCACCCCATCAAACTGCGAAAGCGCAGCCTGTTGCCGTCCGTTCAATAGCGGTACCGCATAAGGTGGGTCACCAAACGGAAATACTTTTTTCAGGTCGTTGTGATTCGGCGACAAGAGCCCCTTCAGATTAGTGGAAGTCATGAAGTACGCTCCAAACTGCGGAACTCTTGACGGCAGTCCAATAATTTTCACATCGTTCCAGGTGTGTTTCGCCAACCGCCGCGCCGCCGCGTCACAATGCGAACATTCGGGATCAAAGAAGTAGAGAAAAATCTTCCCCTCATGCAACGAAGTCGGTTTGCCATCCACCGTGATTTTTTCCGGCGCCATCGTGCCCGATTGCCGCGCATTGTTCAAACCAAACGCGATCGCTGCGCACAATCCCACGGCGCCAAGAATCATCCCCGCCTGCTTCAAATTCGCACTGGGCTTCGAATAAACAACAGTCAGAACGGCCAACAGCAGCATCACACCATCACCGATAAAAAATCCCGGCCCAATCGCGCGCTTCAACCAAGGGAAACAGGTGCAATCCGCACCCTGCAGCGCCGTATAGTTCACACCAATGAAAACCATGAAAGCGATCAGCATCAAAGCAGTCAACCAACCACCCAATCGCCGCATGGATGGAATCAGCAGCAAAATCCCTGCAAAGGTTTCCGCCAACCCAAAACTCACCGCGGTGAACAAGCTAAGTGATCCCGGTACAAGCGCATTCCGCATGCGAGCCGCTGCCTCATACGGTCCCGTCATCTTATAAAGTCCCGCGCCGATGAAGATGATCGCCAGCAACACACCGCTAATAATCGCAATCCAATTCTTCCAGGCGGGCAATTCCAATTCTGCCAACCCGGGGCTCTGTGCCATACTGTCTTCCATGTTCTTCATTTTAGCGTTGTTTCAGGGTTTAGCACTGGCCCAGACGGCGGATATGGTGGTCGTGAATGCCAACATTCGTACTATGAACCTTGGCCAACCCCAGGCCAAAGCGCTAGCCGTGGCTGCTGGACGAATCCTCGCCATCGGCGAAAATGTTCAAGCACACATTGGCCCTAACACCCGTGTCATCAACGCCGCCGGGGCCACCGTCATCCCCGGGTTAATCGATTCCCACGTCCACATGCTAGGTCTCGGCGGCCAAATGGAGACCTTCGATTTTCGCCACACTGCCACCGTCGCCGAGATCGCGAACACCGTCGCCGCCCGAGCCGGAAAACTTCCCGCCGGGGAATGGATCATCGGCCGGAGCTGGGACCAAACTAATTGGGGCGGTCAGTTTCCTACCCATGAAGCTCTAACCGCCGTCACCCCAAACCACCCGGTCTACCTTACACGGGTTGACGGCCACGCCAGCTGGGTTAATCGCAAAGCCCTCAATCTGGCAAAGATCACCGCCCAAACGCCTGACCCCGCAGGCGGAAAAATCGTTCACGACGACGCCGGAAATCCCACCGGCATCCTGATCGACAGGGCGCAAGGCTTAGTTGGCCGCATCATCCCGGAAGCTTCCAAGGAAACCGTAAAGCGCCGCCTGCTGCTGGCCGCCGAGGAATGCGCGCACCTTGGCCTCACAACTGTCCACGACGCGGGAGTCGGCGAAAAGGAAATAGCGGCGTACAAGGAATTGATCGCCGAAGGAAAGCTTCCCCTGAGGATCTACGCCATGATCGGCGGCGAAGGAGCCCTCTGGCAGCGCTACTTGAAATCAGGTCCCGAAGTTGGAGACTTCCTCACCGTCCGCAGCATCAAGTTGATGGCCGATGGAGCCATGGGTTCCCGCGGAGCCGCTTTCTGGCAACCCTACTCCGACGACAAAACGAACTCAGGCTTGATGATGCTGAAACAATCCGACATAGAGCGCGTCGCTACGGCAGCCGTGAAGGCAGGTTTCCAAGTCAACACCCACGCCATCGGCGATAAGGCCAACCGCACTGTGCTCGATGCCTACGGGGTCGTTCTTCAAGGTGCGAATAACAAGCGCTTCCGCATCGAACACGCCCAGGCGGTCGCCCTGCCCGATTACGCTCTCTTCCAAAAATACGGAGTCATCGCGTCCATCCAATCCACCCACGCCACAAGTGACATGCGTTGGGCCCAAGCCCGTCTCGGTCCAGATCGTATCGCCGGGGCCTATGCACCCCAGCGCTTCCTCAAGCTCGCCATCCCCATCGCCAATGGCTCCGATTTCCCGGTGGAAGAACCGAACCCAATGCTCGGCTTTTACGCCGCCGTAACCCGCCGGGATCTTCAGGGGAAACCGGAAGGCGGCTGGCGTCCCGATCAAAAACTCACCCGCGAGCAGGCTTTGGAAAGTTGGACCATCGGAGGAGCCCACGCGGCTTTTGAAGAAAAACAAAAAGGTTCCCTTGAAGCCGGCAAACTAGCCGATTTCATAATTCTTGACGGGGACATCATGATGATGCCCGAATCGGCGCTGCCAAAAGTTAAAGTGAAAATGACCGTCGTCGGTGGAAAGGTTCGATACGAAGCCAAATGATCCTGCCACTTGCCTTCCTGTTAATGAGCCAAATCCAAAAGGCCACCATCTTCGACAAGGTCGTACCGGTTGGGGCCTCAAAAATCGTGCGAATGCCGTTCGACGTCCCCGCTCCCCAAACGTCTCTCAACCTCAACTTCAAAGTGGAAGAAAAGAACGGCAAGGTAAAGGTGATCCTCCGCAAGGTTCCAAGCGGCGACATCCTGGGGCAGACAGATTTTCAGGCCGACGGTTTCATCAAGGCGACTCTAGTCGAGCCGGGCAAAATCTGGGTCGATGTTGACAATCGCGCCCGTCGGCTTTCTCCGGCCAGCGTCGAACTAGCAATCAAAGCTAGTTGGAAATCCGAACTGCCGGTGGATGCACGCCAACTCCCACGGTCGACCAGGAATAAGGTAATCGTGGCAAGTCTCAGCCTCTTTGCCGCGATCGCGGGATTCTCCGCCTGGAAGCTGGTTCCCTTTTGGCGCTCAAGAGCATGAGTGTTATACCCGTCCATCCGTGCCCGGCCTTCCGTAGAACGCCCACTTCGAGGATGCTTTCAAGATCAACTCCTGCAGGACCGAAAAAGCGCCACGTTGTGGGCCTGTGAAGTAACCCGTCTCCAATGCCACGAAGACTGCAACCGGCTTGATTCAAAGAGAGCTAAGCATCCCGTAGCCGCGGCGGCAGCTTCCGTTATTCAAGGATTGAGGCGAATACATAAATTAGTCGGGCCAAGAACGGCTGCCGTGACCGCAATGATCTTGAAATGAACCTGCGCCAGCCGCCGGCGGTTGTGGAATCGGTCCCAAACCAGCAATACACAACCGTGCCCAACCAAATTTTGCCCACAGAGCAGGCAGCCAAATGCAGCATGTTCTGAAATTCTATGAGTGGCTTTCTGGTAGGAGCCTAGGCCGGGCGCATCATTTGCGACGTCGGCGCCATGGCTGGGGTTTACAAGCGGCTCTGCCAAAAGCCAAATTCGACCGGCGCGCTGCCCCGGTTGAGGGCTTCGCCAAGGGAAGTTTTACGTAATAGAACTAAGGGCGTTTCGACGGAAGCGACGCACGGTATGGAAATGGTGAGCCTCGTTTCGCCCGCCCCAGAAATCATACCGCTTACGTGGTGACGGGACTAATCGGCGTTTGGCTTAAAAGCGCGGCCCATCACGCCACGCAGACTAGGCGAACCGGCAAGCCGAACGGCTTTCCCCAGAAGTTCTGCAGTCAAAATGGCGCCTTCGAGCTTCCCTCACTGGCTCTTTAGAACAGTCCTCGGATTGAAAACACATTAACACACCGTTCCCCAATACTATATTCACGCGTTTAGTTCACTGCCCGTTCTCATCACCGGACGGTCGGGAAACTTGTTCGGCTTGATCGGCCTTCTACCCCGCCTCGCCGATGAGAACTTAAACATTCCCGCTCAACCCAAGAACTGGATTCGCCCTCATTTCAATCACTTGATCTTGTTTCGCGAGGCGCCAGTGGTGTTTATTGGATATTCTGGTTAAGCAGCATGGACTACAAGCACGACATTTTTTTCAGCTATAAGCGTGATCCACTAACTCTCGACTGGCATCGATGGGTTAAAGATCGAATTGTGCTCTGGCTCAAGCAAGAAATGGGTGGCCGAAAAATTGACTGTTTTATGGATGAGCAGATCCATGTCGGCGAACACTGGCCCGAATCTCTGCAAAGTGCGTTGCGCCACTCTCGTTGTCTCGTAACCGTTTGGTCGCCTGAATATTTTCAATCGGCCTGGTGTGTTTCGGAATGGAAAACCTTCCTCGAAAGGGAGCGCATGATCCAACAGCAAGGTCTTATCGCCCCGCTCCAATATCATGACGGAGATCATTTTCCTGTCGAAGCTCGACTCGTTCAGTGGACCGACGTAAGAAGTTTTACTTCATCTGCTCCCGCCTTTTACAATACTGTCCGGGCCATGGAACTGGAAGATAAGTTGAAACTTTTTGCCTCCGATGTCGCAAGGCTCCTCCAGTCCACCCCCGCGTTTGACCCGGCTTGGCCAATCATTCCCGCTCCAGCTCTCCAGCCTCCTTCGATTGGATTACCAAGATTATGACCAAAGCGGCAACACAAGGGACTGTCTACACTTTTTACTCCTTCAAAGGCGGGGTTGGACGTACCATGGCCCTCGCCAACGTCGCTGCCCTTCTTGCAAAGTGGGGGCATTCCGTTTTAGTTGTTGATTGGGATCTAGAGGCCCCCGGCATCGAACGTTTTTTCCTCAAAGACAAGGAGCAAGCAAAAACTCTCAGAGTCTCCCAGCCGGGCATCGTCGATCTCGTAATGGCCAAGGCGAGTGGAAAGCCGATTGAGTGGCAAAGGTGCGTCCATGGAATTAACCTAAACGGAAGTCCTCACCCGATCTCGCTCATAACTGCGGGACAAGGAAACGGTGAATACGTCGGCAATCTCCAAAAACTGAACTTCTCTGAATTATTCGTGAATTCAGACCTTGGCGTATATATCGAATCGCTCCGAGACGAGTGGACTTCAAAGTTCGATTTCGTGCTGGTGGATAGCCGTACAGGTGTGACGGATATCGGCGGCATTTGCACCGTTTTGTTGGCTGATGTTCTGGTGCTACTTTTCACAACAACAGATTCAAGCACCGACGGAGTACTTGATGTAGTAAGGCGTGCTCGTGAAGCCCAACAGCATTTACCAAGAGACCGGCAAAGGCTGGTTGCTGTCCCGGTACCGGCTCGGGACGAAAGCCGAACCGAGTACGCGTTGGCTAAGAAGTGGCGCGAGACTGTCGCTGAAAAATTCAGCGAATTGTATAAGGACTGGCTACCAGCCGACGTTACGCCTCATGACGCATTGGAGCTCTTGAAAATTCCCTATGTCCCATTTTGGAGTTTTGGGGAACTCCTTCCCGCTATCGAAGAAGGAACAGGCGATCCATCGAGCCTCGGGTTTTCATATGAAATCTTGGCAAAGTTAATTGCCAGCAAGCTTGATTGGGAAGTCGTAAAGGGCCGGTCGTCGACAACTCTTGCAAACCGGGAAATACGTACCCCAGACCCAAATTGGTTGAAATCAAACCGAAATAGATCTGGATCTCCAGATCTTTCAAGTCGTTCTGGTGAGGATTCAAGAATCGAGATTTACCACTACTGTATTGACGTCCATATCCAGCGCGATGTAAAACAATTGCGGCAGGCGGCTATGGAAGCCATGACAACGAGCGGATCTCCCACTGGACGCGTGACGGATAACGAATCCCCCCCAAGACCAATTGGCGATTTTATCGCGACTCTGCCTCAAAGCAAAGGATCGGCATGTTGGACATTGAATGGCCAGGGTGATTTTTACGAATTGCGGCCTTTTTATCAAGAAGACCGTGATAAGTTAAGAAACGTACAAGCTGGAACTGTCCTATTCGCCGATCTTAAGATAAGCGAAGTCACCGAAGCCCTGCTTCACGCCGCAAAGTTGTACAGATTGTTGGCAATTCCTCCCGATGCGCGAATTCAATTCAACATTGGTTATTGGGGGATCGGAGGAAGAACTCTGGTCTTTCATGATGCCCCCACATATCTAATAGCGAAGTCCGCGATTTCGAATCATCAAATAGCGTCTATCGAATTCGTCTTAAACACCTTCGAGGGAAACGCGATCAAGTTGGTGAAGGAGATTTGCAGGCCTCTCTTCTTGCAGTTCGACTTCGCCGAAATTTCAGACCAAGATTATGAAAGGGGCGTGACCGGGGTCCTGCAAGCTGTGAGCTAGTGCCAACAAGAAACTTGCAAAACGAAACCATTGCCGCCGACCCAAAGCACCTCGGCGCACAGATCGGGTTCTTCTCCATCCTCCACACATGGGGACAGAATCTGTTGTTTCACCCGCACATCCATTGTGTGGTTACCGGTGGCGGTGTCAGTCCCGATGGCTTTCAATGGGTTGCCTGTAAGCCGGGGTTCTTTCTCCCGGTTCGCGTTCTGTCTGCTGTATTCCGGCGGTTGCTAATCGAAGCGCTCCAACTGGCTTTTCGCGACAAGCAACTCCAGTTTCCCGGAATCATCGCCTCCCTCGAAGATCCCACCGCTTTTCACTTGCTGGTAGAACCGCTCAAGCACATCGATTGGGTTGTTTACGCCAAGCCTCCCTTTGGCGGTCCCAAACAGGTCCTCGAATACCTTGGCCGCTACACGCACCGGGTTGCCATCTCCAACCAGCGGATTCTTGCTTTCGACAATGGCCAAGTTACCTTTCAATACAAGAATTATCGCTCCACTCATAGTCAGAAAATCCCGCACGATGACGATTTCCGCCGAAGAGTTTATTCGCCGTTTCCTGCTGCATTCTCTGCCGCCCGGTTTTCAACGCATCCGCCATTACGGCCTGTTCGCCAGTAGAAAGAAAAAGCGAAATCTTGCGCTATGCCGTCAATTACTCGGATCTGCCATCGACGGTCTTCTGCCCTCTCCGGCACAGATAAAAGAGATCGTTTGCGCTTTACTCGATCAATCCCGCTTTTGTCCCGTTTGCCACGACGGTTGATGCTTCGCACACGAATCACTGCTCCCGTGCGCAGGTGCGATTCCTCGTGACTCTGGTTTGTTCTATAATTCGCCGCCTGCTCGTTCCTTCTGGCTATGATCACTCTTGCTTTGTCCGCTTCCCCGTTTTCGTGGCCGTTTTTTGCGGGTTCAACTGCTCTTGGCATTCCGCCACGGCCAGGCTCGTTCAGTTGACACTGATTCTCAACATTCTCCCCGGTTGCCCCCTCGATTCGAGCTTCCCTCACTGGCTCTTTAGAACAGTCCTCGGATTGAAAACACATTAACACACCGTTCCCCAATGCTATATTCACGCGTTTAGTTCACTGCCCGTTCTCATCACCGGGCGGTCTGGAAACTTGTTCGGCTTGATCGGCCTTCTACCCCGCCTCGCCGATGAGAACTTAAACAATCACCGCCAATCGAATAACTATATCTCCCTTCTCCTCAACAACATGACCCTTTGCAAAAAATCATCTCACCTCGCCCGCTGTAGTAACGTTTAACCAGAGAGCGAATCCGGGCCCGGAATACTCTTCAATCAAAACCGTTCGCCTTTCAAGGCGGACGGTCTCGGATCGATTCGAGTTGTCTTATTTATTGCGTTCAGCGTGTTGTTGATGTGGAATCACCGAATAGTCCCGGCGGGTTGGGGAACTTGCGCGGGCAGCTTGGCAAACCAGGCAAGCCGTTTGGGTAACGGTCGTTCGGTTGAAGCAAAAGCAACTCGCTGGCGTGAAGATCTTGAAATCGAATTACATGCCCGCGGCACACGTGTATTTAAACGAGCCGCTAATACAGCCCAAGGCGAACGCTCCGGAATATCCTGCCTATGCAGGAAAATGAGGAAACAGCACGCTCGCCGAGCAGACGAGCCGCAAGCATGCGCGAACTGTTCGCCATCATAACCCACCGCCGGCAGGGCAATGCCCACTTTGGTCAAATGGCTCCAGTCCGAGGGTCGAAAAGATGCACACAGATTCCTTGGCGCCCGTAACTTTCAAGAATAGCGTCCGTAGTTCCCGCAGCGACCAACTGGTCGTCTCGAGGGCGCTGGATGAGTTTGATGCGTGCATCGTCACGGTCGCCACTGTTGAAGAAATGCGAGAAAAGACAGGGCTTCTCAATTGCCCTCTGCGCTAAGGCCACCGCGTGCGCCGGTGATTATGACAATGTTGCTTGTAAGATGCATGCCGCTATTCTCCAGAAGCCCAAGCAACGCGGAACTCGGGGTATAAGGTCAATCCACCGCAAGCAAAGATAGTTTGACCGGTGACATAGGATGCATCATCAGAAGCCAAAAAAGCAAACACCGCCGCAATCTCGTATGCCTCAGCTGCCCGGCCCATCGGGATATGACTCTCCACTTCGCCCCGCGCTTTGGGATCGTCGATCCACGCCTTATTAATAGGAGTAACAACCGCGCCGGGACCGACCGCGTTCACCCGAATGCCCCTGCCTGCATACTCCAACGCGAGAGTTTTCGTCATGTTCTCCATGCCTCCTTTGCTGATCGAATACGGCAGATACTTCGGCTTGGGGATAATCTCATGAACGCTCGAGTTGTTCAAGATCACGCCAGGGGCCCTGCGCGACAAGAAATGCCGTATCGCTTCTCTCGAACAAAGAAACGCACCGCGCAGGTTGACGCCAAGCACTCGGTCGAAGTCGGCCAGTTCAATATCGTGGCTACCGGAGGGCTTTTGAATGCCGGCGTTGTTCACGAGGATATCCACCGAACCGAAAGCGTCCACCGCTTTCGCGAACATGTCTTGGACGTCTGATTCCTTCGCTATATCCGCTTGGATGGTAATTTCCCGGCCCTTGTTGCCAGCGCCGCGGGCTTGCTTTGCAAGCGCTTCTGTCACCGCAGCCATTTCAGGGCCGCTGAGATAATTGATCGCCACATTGGCCCCTTCTTGGGCGAAGCGAATCGCGATGGCTTGACCGATGCCGCTAGAAGCGCCGGTGATGATAGCTGTCCTGCCTTGGAGTTTCATAGTCACCTCCTATAATGTCAGAGGGCGCCTCGGATGTGCCGGTCGATGGACCCCTACCTAATGCCGTTCGACACGTCCCTTATTCCAGCGTGGCTGGAATAATTGAGGCTTGCAGAAGGATTCACAATGCATGAGACACACGTCATTTCAACACTGCTGCGCTATTGGCGCCCTATTGCTCAGTTGGCAATCGGCCATTGGCCTTGCGGGCTCGCCCGTTGACCCCGTCAACAAGAATCACACGAGCATTGCGATCAAAGGGTACGACACTGTCGCCTATTTCAAAGAAGGCAAACCAATGAAGGCAACCGGGCAATACTCGCACTCTTGGAATGGCGCTACTTGGCAATTCTCCAGTGAAGAGAACCGGAGCTTGTTCGCCGCCGATCCAACCAAATACGCGCCCCAATTCGGCGGATACTGCGCCTGGGCCGTAGGTCACGGATACACCGCAAACATTGATCCGGAGGCATGGAAGATTATTGAAGGCAAGCTGTACTTGAACTACAACAAGGACATTCAGAAGAAGTGGCAGGCAGACAGCGCTCATCTAATTGGCGAAGGGGAGCGCAATTGGCCGAAGCTACACTGACAAGCAAACCGTCAAGGAATAGCCGGTCGGAACTCATCCCAGACGATGAGCCCGGCGGGCTCCTTCCGTCGCGTCGTTTAGGTGGACCGACGGAAGGCGGCACACCGGCCCGGTGCCTTGTATCCCAACCCAGAATGCAATCGAAATCGATTGTAAATGATTCCTATGAATTCATCTAAGTGCTCAGAGAGATCTTCATGGTCACGATATTGGTTGCAATAGATTTCTTCCTGGTCAACCAGGATCGGATAGAGGGCTACTGGTTATCCTGCCACTCCTCATGCCAAGCCATTTGAATCGCCTCCAGCTTCGCCTCGTTGGACTTGGCCGGGTCATCCTCGAAATCCTCAAGCTCCACGATCCACTTGTGCATGTCCGTGAACCGTACTTTTAGCGGATCCACATCCGAATGCGCCTCGTAGAGCGCCATTCCTATATCTTCAAATTTGTCCCAAGTTAGTTTCATCATCACTATTCGATTTTCGTCCCTTCGAGCGCTACGCTCACGGCCGTATTCATCATCCGCTCGGCCAGCGGCCTGGTCACCTGATCCAGTTCGTGAATCTTGTCGCGGATCAGGTCGTAGTAGTCGCTATGGTAGGCCAGGATCAGCTCGTTATACACCTTTTGAATGGCCTCTCGCTCGTCGTCGCTCAGCGTGTCCCACGCTTGGTTCTGTTTCCCTTTGTCCACAGCCTTGAAGATGCGGTCGGCTTCCACGCGGGCTTCGCGCACTTGCCGTTCGATGAAGTCAGCCTCCGCCTTTTCGATGGACTCCTCGATCATGGCTTCCACTTGTTCGTCGGTGAGACCGTACGACGGCTTTACTTCGATGGACTGTTCTTTGCCGGTTCTGGTTTCGCGGGCGGTCACGCTTAGGATGCCGTTGGCGTCAATCAGAAATTTCACCTCAATGCGCGGCAGGCCGGCGGGCATGGGGTCGATGTCCTTCAGATCGAAGCGGGCCAGGCTGCGGCAGTCGCGGGCCATTTCGCGCTCGCCTTGCAGGACATGAATAAGCACGTTGCGTTGGCCATCCACGGCGGTGGTGAAGTTTTCCATGGCGCTGGCGGGAATGGTGGAATTGCGGGTAATCAGCTTCGATACGACGCCGCCCATGGTTTCGATGCCTAGCGAGAGTGGGGTGACATCAAGAAGTAAAGTGTCTTCGACGTCGCCTGAGAGAATGCCGGCTTGAACCGCCGCGCCCAAGGCCACTACTTCGTCGGGATTCAGTTCAGTGTGTGGCTTGGCTTTGAACAGGGCCTCGACTGCGGTGCGGACCAAAGGGATGCGCGTTGAGCCGCCCACCATCACCACTTCGTTGATTTGTTCTACCGTAACGTTGGCATCGGCGATGCAGGCCCGGCATGGGGTTAGTGTACGATCCACCACGGGGGTGATCAATTTATTAAATACGTCGCGGGACAGTTCGCGCTGATAGGCTTTACCTCTCCACTCGAGAGATAGCTTTACGGCGGGGGCGAAGGAGAGTTGTTCTTTGGCTTCGATCACCGCCTTGCGAAGGATTTGGACGGCTTCCTGATTGCCGCGGATGTTCTCACTCCACTCGCTTTGGATGTCCTCTAGCGCAACGGCGATTAGCAAATTGTCGATGTCGTCGCCGCCTAGGTGGGTGTCACCGTTAGTGGCTAGGACCTCGAAAATACCGTTATGAAGTTTCAGGATGGAAATGTCGAACGTGCCGCCGCCGAAATCGTAAACGGCGATGATACCTTCCTTGCGCTTGTCGAGGCCATAGGCTAGCGCGGCCGCCGTGGGTTCGTTCACCAAGCGGAGAACTTCGAGACCAGCGATGCGGCCGGCGTCCTTGGTGGCTTGTCGTTGGGTGTCGTTGAAATATGCCGGCACTGTAATTACGGCTTGATCGACAGTCTCGTTGAAGAAGGCTTCGGCGTTGGTTTTGATTTGCTTTAAGATGAGCGCCGAGACTTCGGGTGGGGTTAGGGTTTTGTTTCCGATCGTAAGGCGAATGACGGATTCGCTCCCGTCGGCAATGCGGAACGGGAAGAGCTTCAGTTCTTCCTTCACGTCGTCGAGACCACGGCCCATTAAGCGTTTGACGGAGTAGATGACGCGGTCGGGATCGGTGGTGAGCATGGCGCGCGCCTCGATGCCGACAATGGGATCCCCTGATTCCGGAATTGCCACGACGCTCGGAACGATGTGTTCGCCATCGGGACCTGGGATGATGGCGGGGCCGGTCAAGTCCATGAAGGCGCCGAGAGAATTGGTGGTGCCCAGATCAATGCCGATGATTCGCTGGGTTGCGCCAGCCTCGCTGAAGTCGATTTGAAAGGAAGATGACATGTTAGGAAAGTTCTTTGTCTACGTCTCGGATAAGATTGGTGATGTAGCGGCGGCGGTTCAGGACGGCTCGGATTGCGGCGAGGGCAGGAGGGCAGGATTCGGCATCGTGTTTGACAAACAAATTTTCCAGGTCGGCGTCCGAAGCGGCTAACATTGCTTGAAACTTTTCGCGGGCGGTGGCCAATTCCACTTTGGCCGATTGGTCGCCGTGGCGCAACTCTTCAAGGGCCATGTTTAGCTCGAACACTTCGTCGAGAAGTTCGGGGGGAACATCTTTGGAACGCTGCTCACCAATTTCCAAGCCCGACTGGGCGAGCAAATACTCGGCTCTGGTGATTGGGTTCTTCAAGGTCCGCCAGGCGTCGTTCAGGACGGCCGTGGCGGCGGTTGAGTTGGCGCGTTCGGTTTCACTCTTGCGTGAATATTTATCGGGGTGTAGTTTGCGGCTTAGGTCGTAGAATTTCGCTTGCAAGGCTTCGATGTTGATCGACAGGTGACGGGGTAGGCTGAAGAAGGTGAAGTAATCGGTGGGGGGGGATTGTAGAGCGTTACATGAGGGGCAGAACAGCCCCTTTTCAAGTTCCTTTTTGCACTGCCAACAGGTGATCATTGTTCCCGATTATTTCCGCACTCCGGGAGAGGCTGGCCGGGGGGCCAGCCGCAGACCAGGGGGTCTGCCCCACTTTTCTTTCCGCGCTTAGGCCGTCAGATTACGCTGTAAATGAAGTTCCGCAGCCACAACTTTTCTTGGCGTTGGGATTCTCGAACTCGAAACCAGATTGCATCAACGATTCTTTGTAGTCGAGCACCATGCCATTCAAGTAGAGCAAACTCTTGGGGTCAACCCAAACCTCGACGCCATCGAAATGAAACACCTTATCGGTGGCGCGAGGCCGGGTATCGAACTTGAATTGGTAGCTTAGGCCTGAACAGCCTCCACCCAAAACGCCTAGACGCAGTCCACCCTTGACGCCTTGCTTTTCAAAAGCTTGCTTGATCTTTTGAATCGCCTTAGGCGTAACGTCGATGACTGATTCTATCGCGGTAAGAGTGTTCATGATAATTTAGTGGACCGCCAACGCCCCGGCTTCAACCGCGACGCCCTTCTTTGTCTTGTAATCGGTGATGGCCGCCTTGATTGCATCTTCGGCCAGCACGGAGCAGTGAATTTTAACCGGGGGTAGGGCCAGTTCATTCACAATGTCAGTGTTCTTGATGGTCAGAGCTTCGTCCACCGTTTTACCTTTCAGCCATTCGGTGGCGAGTGACGAACTGGCGATGGCCGAGCCACAGCCGAACGTCTTGAACTTGGCTTCGTCAATAATGCCGGTAGCCGGATTTACTTTGATCTGCAGCTTCATCACGTCGCCGCATTCGGGAGCGCCCACCATGCCGGTTCCAACATCTGCACTGCTCTTGTCGAGCGAGCCAACGTTGCGCGGATTGTTGTAGTGATCGAGAACTTTGTCAGAGTATGCCATGATATTTTTCCTTTTTCGTCGTTGATGTGTTTGGTTAGCTCTAGTGGGCTGTCCACTGAACTTTGGATAAGTCGATGCCTTCTTTGAACATCTCGTAGAGAGGCGATAAATCGCGAAGTTTCTTGACGACCTCAATAACGCGGCCAGCCACGTAATCTACTTCTTCTTCCGTGTTGAACCGCCCCAGACCGAAACGAATGGACGAGTGCGCCAGGTCATCGCCGGCACCCAGAGCTTTGAGCACGTAACTGGGTTCAAGCGTGGCCGAAGTGCAGGCCGAACCACTGGAAACAGCAATGTCGTTAATGCCCATCAGCAGACTTTCGCCTTCCACGTATGCGAAGCTGATGTTCAGATTACCAGGCAGCCTGTGTTCGAGCGAACCGTTGACATAGACTTCGTCGAGTTCCGACATAATCTTATTCTTGAGCTTGTCGCGCAAAAAGCCGAGCCGTTTCATTTCGGCGGTCAATTCTTGTTGGCACAATTCGCAAGCGGCGCCAAGGCCGGCGATGCTGGGGACATTTAAAGTTCCGGACCGCATGCCGCGTTCGTGACCGCCTCCGTCCATCTGGGCCGCAAGTTGCACGCGGGGACCCTTGCGGCGAACGTAGAGGGCGCCGACACCTTTGGGGCCGTAGAGCTTGTGCGCGGTGATCGACATGAGGTCAATTCCGTCTTCCATCACGTTTACAGGAATCTTGCCGACTGCCTGCACCGCGTCAGTATGAAACAGCACGCCGCGTTCCTTGCAGATCTTGCTGATTTCCTTTACAGGTTGGACGACACCAATTTCGTTGTTGGCGTACATAATGCTAACGAGGATAGTTTTGTCGGTGATAGCGTCGCGCAGCATGTCCAGATCGATGCGCCCGTCAGCCATTACAGGCAAGTAGGTGATACGGCAACCCTGTTTTTCCAGGTGCTTTGTGGAGTCGAGGATTGCTTTGTGTTCGGTGGCGGCGGTGATGATGTGGTTGCCTTTTTCGGCATACATTTCAGCAACGCCCTTGAGCGCCAAGTTATTCGATTCGGTAGCGCCGCTGGTGAAGATGATTTCCTTGGCCGTTGCTCCGATCAAAGAAGCGATCTGTTTCCGTGCTTTTTCGACAGCTTCTTCAGCGGACCAACCATAGGCATGATTGCGGCTGGCGGCATTGCCGTAATGTTCAGTGAAGTAAGGCAACATCGTTTGCACTACACGGGGATCGACTTTGGTTGTTGCGTGATTATCGAAATAGATTGGGGCTTTGGGCATAGTTCAATTTCCTCGACTGTTGCTTAATATCATTGTCAGTGGCTCTACCGTTGCAGGTGAGGGGATACACACTTGCTGCGCCGGTGGCGGATCTTCCTGGGCAATATCTGTCAATTTGATGCTGGAAAGAAGCTTCACGATTCCCTCATGTACTTTGCGAAGCGGGTCGCGCACATTACACTTGCCGGAATGTTCACAGCCGCCATGCTCGGTAAAACAAGCGGTCAGGAAAATTGGCCCGTCGATGGCGCGAATCACCTCAAAAGCGCTTATCGATTCTGGATCTTTCGCCAATCGATAACCGCCATTCACGCCCTGCTCACTGCGCAAGAACCCGGCCTTGGCCAGTTTCTGCAATACCTTCGATAGCACCGGCAGGGGAACGCCATAACGGTCGGAGATGTCCTTGGCGCTGGCAGAGAGCGGATGACGGACCGTGAGGTCTTTCAGGGCGATCAATCCGTAGTCGGCCTTCTTGGTTAGCTTTAGCATCTTGCTTCAAACTAAGTATATCAGACTAAAACAGTCTCAGATACAAATATAGAAGATTCGGGGACCGCGGGTCAAGACACTACCGTAATCTTTTCAGGAACTTAAACTAAGACCAAATTTATCTTATATTTAGTCATCCGATTACAAAAGAGGGTAAGACTTAGCCGAAGAGACAGTTAGGATTGTAAACGGACCGCCGCCACATGCTATTCTGTCTTTTGATGGGGATTAAACTGGGGACAAATCCTTGCAAGCAAATGGGTTTGCATGAGAAACGAGCAAGGCCGGTAGTGACTCGATGATTCAACTAATCCGTTCCATAGTACCGGCGTCCGTCTTGTTGCTGCTCGTATCGGAAACGCTTGTTCTTCTTGCTTGCTACCTTGTGGCTGCGGCACTGGTCATTGAGGTCGATCCGCAGTTTTTTTTGTTTGAAGAACTTGGCTTGTTCAGGATTTGCATAGTTGTTGCCAGTATTCTGATAGGGCTTTACCTCCAGGATCTCTATACGCGAGTCCGAATCAGTAGCCGCGTATTGCTCATGCAACAAATCTCAATGGTGCTGGGTATAGCATTTCTTATCCAGGCCTTACTTACATACATCGACCGTAGCCTTATGCTTCCGCGTTTTTTGATGATATACGGCAGCGCGATGGTTGTTGTGGCGCTTCCCGCTTGGCGGATGCTGTATGTAAAATTCGCCGTCAACGCGGTTGGCACACAGCGAGTACTCTTCGTTGGAGCGTCTTCGGTCTTACAAGAATTGGCCGGACGCTTACTTTCCCGACCAGAGTTCGGACATCACCTTTTAGGGTACGTTGGCCAACAGGAATTTCCCGACCAGGTTGTGCCCGGGTTGCCGAGACTGGGAGAGCTTGGCGAATTAAAAGCTCTGGTAGCGGAGCATAAACCAGAAAAAATCATCATCGGAATGTCGGAGCGCCGCGCACGCATGCCCGTGCAGGAGCTTTTGGATATGCGTCTAAGTGGAATTTATGTTGAGGAGGCCGCAGCGGCCTACGAACAGGCTTTTGGACGCGTTTGCACAAGGGAACTGCGGCCCTCTCAGCTAATCTTTTCGACCGCCTTGGGTCCTAGTGCTCGCACTGAAGATCTGCACACCGCCCTGTCGATCGTGATCGCATTCATTGGCGCCTTGCTAACGGCTCCCATCATGCTAGTCGTTGCGATCCTTGTGAAGGCCACATCCAGGGGACCCGTATTCCATAGACAAATCCGTTCGGGGCTTAAAGGGAAGGATTTCACTGTTTATAAATTCCGATCCATGCGGGCCGACGCGGAAATAAAGACCGGCGCCGTTTGGGCGCAGAAAAACGATCCGCGCATCACAGCTATCGGCAAATATCTTCGAAAATTCCGGTTAGATGAATTACCTCAGTTTTTTAACGTGCTAATGGGCGAGATGTCGATGGTCGGACCGAGACCGGAGCGCCCCGAGTTCGTCAAAACCCTGTCGGAAAAGATCCCCTTTTACGGCCAGCGCCTATCCGTGAAACCGGGACTCACTGGTTGGGCTCAGATCAATCATAAATACGGCGACACGATCGAAGATACAATCACCAAGTTGGAATATGATCTGTACTACATCAAACATATATCCGTCGCCTTGGACATCTACATTCTGCTGAATACAGCCAAGACAGTGTTGTTGGGCCGAGGGGCTCAATAAAAAAGCCGCGCCCCAACTATGAGGCGCGGCCCATGTGCTATGAATTTTGCCCGCTTACCCTAACAAGTGGGCGATGGCGGCTTTTTCTTCTTCCAATTCTTTCAACGTCGCGTTGATTCGGCCACGCGAGAATTCACTGACTTCCAAACCTTGCACGATTGAATATTCGCCGTTCGCGCATGTCACGGGAAAACCAAACATCATACCTTCGGGAATGCCGTAACTGCCGTCGGAAGGAATAC
The DNA here is from genome assembly GCA_025350695.1 of Acidobacteriota bacterium. Taxonomy (GTDB): domain Bacteria; phylum Acidobacteriota; class Terriglobia; order Bryobacterales; family Bryobacteraceae; genus JANXSF01. The sequence continues at coordinate 20,616 of JANXXI010000134.1, read as the reverse complement.
CCATGGTGACCCAGCTACCGGCTTCAGTTCCCAGTACCCAATCGCGTACATGCTCTACCGCTGCATTCGCCGCCGAGGCAGCCGACGACAATCCACGAGCGTCGATAATTGCCGCTCCACGCTTTTGAACGGTTGGAATGAAATTGCTCTCAAGCCACTGTTGATCACCAATCAAAGGCCAGAGGGGCTGACCGCTAACTTGGGCGTGAAACAGATCAGGATATTGAGTGGCCGAATGGTTACCCCAAACGGTCATTCTCGTGATGGATGTAACGGGCTTGACAAGTTTAGAAGACAATTGGGAAATGGCACGATTGTGATCCAGCCGCATCATTGCCGTGAAGTTCTTTGCCGGAAGAGACGGAGCTGACCGTTGAGCGATCAGTGAATTGGTGTTGGCCGGATTGCCGACCACCAATACTTTCACGCCACGCGCGGCAACGGCATCAAGCGCTCGCCCCTGCACAGTGAAGATAGCGCCATTGGCTTCCAGCAAATCCTTGCGTTCCATGCCAGGACCTCGGGGACGCGCACCGACGAGCAGCGCCACATCCACATCCTTGAAAGCCTGCCGCGGATCGCCAAAACCTTCCAATCCCTGAAGCAAGGGAAACGCGCAATCCTCAAGCTCCATCATCACGCCCCTTAAAGCCTTCTGCGCTTTTTCGTCAGGGATTTCAAGCAACTGCAAAATAACCGGCTGATCCTTGCCCAGCATTTCTCCACTAGCAATTCTAAACAGCAGGCTATAGCCTATTTGGCCGGCGGCGCCAGTTACTGCGACGCGCATAGGTTTCTTCATTCAGGGGACTCCTCGAAACAAGGTGTGAAACTGATATTTAACGCGGAACCTCAACAAAACGGCCCACTTTGAAAAGTATAGCGCAACGCGCGGGCGTTTCAGGTATAGAATGAAACGGCAAATGACCCTCTCTGATTACCGTGAAGTGTATGCCCGCAATTTGAATGAGTCCGTGGTTCCCTTCTGGCTCAATCATTCAATCGACAGAAAAAATGGCGGATACTTTGCTTGCCTTGACAGGCAAGGAAAAATATATGACCCCCGCAAGTACGTCTGGATGCAGGGACGCGCCGTCTGGACCTTTTCGCGACTCTACAACGAGTGGGATAAGAAACCGGAATACCTCGAAGCGGCACGGGTCATCTTCGATTTTCTAATGAAGCACTGCTTCGATGAAAAAGGCCGCTGCTGGTATAGTTTGACCCGTGAGGGCGCGCCGATTTACTTCCAGCGCAAACCGTATTCGGCCGTATTCGTTGCGCTTGCGCTCATCGAATACGCGAAGGCCACAGGGAAGCAACAATATTTGGACCAAGCAGTTATCCTGTTCAATGATATTCGTGGCTGGATTTCGGACGGCAGTTTGCTTGGTCGACCAACAACACCAGGAGCTTTGACCTATCACCAATTGGCTGACGTGATGGTAATCGCTTCCATTGCTTTGGAATTGTTCAAGGCCGATCCAAGGCCAGCCTACAAGAGCATCCTTGAAGACTGCATCCAGGCAGCAAAGCCACATTACGATCCGAAAAATCGTCTACTGATGGAAAATGCAGCCCCGGGCAAACACCACTTCCGCGAGTATCCGGAGGGGCGTATGGTGTGCCCCGGCAGTTCGCTGGAAGTTTCGTGGTTTCTGCTGCACGCTTTGGAAATTGCGCCAGATGCCGAGGTTGAAAAGATGCTGATTCAATCGATCGATGGGGCCCTCGACTACGGCTGGGACAAAGAATACGGAGGGCTCTACTACTTCATGGATATTGAGGGGCGGCCCAGACCGGAGCTTGAAGCCAACATGAAACTCTGGTGGCCGCACACGGAGGCGATCTACGCGTGCGTTCTGGCGTACTCAAGAACGGGAGACGAAAAGTACAAACAGTGGCTGGACCGGGTTCACAACTACACGTTCGCCAAGTTCGTTGACCTTCAATACGGAGAATGGTTCGGCTACTGTGACCGCCGGGGAAACGTGGCGATGGACGCCAAGGGGGCGGCTTACAAGTGCTTTTTTCACGTGCCGCGCTGCTTACTATTTTCCGTCCAGGAACTGGATCGGATGTTGGCTCGCTCCGCTACCAAGCCCTAGCGGCACGATATCCGAAAGGATCGGCTCCCGCCTCAATCACGCCATCGGGGGTAATGCGAATCATCACCGGCGCCGCGCCATTAGCGTAACGCGACCTAACGCCCGTCTTGTGCCCTCTCGACGTCAAATCGTTGATCACTTGCATCGGAATGCGTTCGTCCAGTAGAAGATCGCCAGGGCTCATCGCGTGGTTGTCGAAACTGGAAACCAAGTGCCGCGTCTGCATTCGAGGAGCTTCCACGGCGGTCTGCGCATTCATCCCAAACTCCACGACGTCCAAGAACATCTGGATAAGCGATTGATCCTGATTGTCGCCACCTGGCGTTGAAAATGCCAGAAACGGTTTCCCATCCTTGGTCACGAGGGTTGGACTCAAAGTAACTCGAGGCCGCTTCCCGCCGGCCAGTTCATTGGGGTGCCCCTCTAATAAAAGAAAGCTTTGCGCCCGCTCCGTCAGAGGGATTCCCGTGTCACCGGCGATCACCGAGGGAAGCCAAGCCCCAGAAGGCGTCGCGGAAAAAACAATGCCATCCTTGTCCACCACATCGATGCAAGTTGTGTCACGAGCCATTAGAGCATCGTCAATTTTGATCGCCATCATTTCAGTTTGCGACGGATGCCGCCCCTGCTTCCCTCCAACCGAACCGGGAATAAATTCCTGCGACGCTTGTGGACCAATCAAGGCCCGGCGTTCGTTTGCGTACTCTTTCGACAACAGACGTTCGACCGCAATCTGACTAAACTTAGGATCGCCGTAATAAGTATCGCGGTCGGCGTATCCAAGCTTCAAGGCTTCAGTCAGAGTATGAATGTATTCAGCGCTGTTGAATTTCATGGCGGCCAGATCATAGCCTTCAAGCATATTCAGAGCCTGCAAGAAAATCGGGCCCTGGCTCCAAAAGCCGGGCTTGTAAACTTTGTACCCGCGGTAGTTGGTGCTTACGGGCTCCTCCACCTGCAACCGGAAAGCAGCCATATCTTCATAACGGAGCAACCCGTTGTTTGCCACCATGAAGGCATCAATTTTCTTGGCAATTTCGCCGCGGTAGAAGAAATCACGGACGGCGTCAATGGCGACTTGGCGGCCGGCGCCAGACTTCAAAGCCTGTTGTTCGGCGGCAACCATCGAACGCATCGTGCGCGCCAGGTCCTTCTGCGCGAAGACTTCGCCCACATTCGGGACCCGTCCTGCTGGCAGGAACACTTCTTTTGAGGTTGGCCAGAGATCGAAGAACTTGCGCGAGCGGGCTATAGATCCCTGCCGCTGTTCATCAATCGGCACACCGTCAGCTGCTTCAATTGCAGGCGCCATCACTTCGGATAGGGATTTGGTCCCAAACTCGCGTAGCGCCAACAAGGCAGCGTCAACCATTCCTGGCACAAGCGCCGGCATAATACCTGCAACCGGAACCATTCCCTTCAACCCATTTGGCTCAATCTGCTGCACTTCACCTGGACGCATGCGCCGGTTGCGGAAAAAATCGGCAGTGGCGATCTTGGGCATTGTGCCTACACCGGCGATGGAAAACACGCGGCCATCTTTCGCACGGATCAAAATCGGAGCTTCGCCGCCGAATCCAAAATGCGAATACTCCACTACACTGGCGACGAACATAGTGGCAACACCAGCATCCACCGCGTTTCCGCCGGTGTAGAACAATCTCATGCCCGCATCAACTGCATTGTCGGAACCAGCCGCTACTGCACCGCGCGTTCCACGCACGGGCATCTTCACGGGCCGCATGTCAATCCGCGGCGCACGCTCTTGTCCCGGGGGCGCCGGAGTCGGCGTGACGCGCAGCGTGGTACTCTGCCCAAACATCGCTCCAACGACCACAAAGGTAACGCCCGCAATGGGCAACAGCCACTCGATCCAAACTTTTCCAAATTTCATAAGCCTAGCCTCATTATAATGATGAAATGCCTTCGCAGCCGGAGCAGTCCCTGTCGACGGAGAATATGGAAAGCCGCAAGCAAGAGGACGAGCCCATGCTTTATTGCCCAGTTTGTAGTTTGCGCCTATCGGAACGGAAGTGCAAATTGTATTGCGAACAGTGCGGATATTATATGTCGTGCGCTGATTACTACTAGGGGGGAGGTATCGTGGCCACCCAGCCAAGATTGAACAAATACGCTGTTGTAACATTTTTATTCGCGATAGCGGCAACCAAGGCCGCCAGCAATAAAATTCCGGATGATGGCGCTTCGTGGTGGTCGCATGTGGCGACCTTGGCCGATGACGGAATGGAAGGCCGCAATGCCGGCAGCCCCGGACACCATCGCGCGGCAAAATACATCGCGGACAAATTCAAACAAGCCGGACTTAAGCCTGGCGGTGTCGGCGGGTATTTGCAACCCGTGGCATTCAACAGTCTCCGCATCGTTGAAGAAGAGAGCAGTCTCGAATTAGTCCGAGATGGCGTGGCGACAAAACTAACACTTGGCAAGGAAGCTTATATGAGCAGCCGTGTCCGCCCGGCCCCAACGGTTGAGGCTCCGATGGTTTTCGTTGCCTACGGATTGCAGATTCCGGAATTCAAACGGGACGACTTGGCGGGGCTGGATTTGAAGGGCAAGATCGCGGTGTACCTTTCCACGGGCCCCCCAGGCCTGCCCGGAGCGATCAGCGCGCATTCGCAATCAGCAGCCGAACGATGGAAATCGTTGAAAGCCGCCGGGGCTGTTGGGTCGGCCGCTCTTTCGGTAGCAAGCGCTGAATCTGTAGGATGGGCCAGAGCGTCGCAAGCTCGACTACAGCCATCCATGTACCTGACCGCTCCCGGATTTAACGATCAGGTGGGACACAACATCGCCATCACAATCAATCGCGATTATTCGGAAATCTTCTTCGATGGATCCGGCCATACCTGGGCCGAAATCACCGCCGCCCATCGTGACGGGAAGCCGCTGCCAACGTTTCCATTAACCTGCTCGATTCGCGCCAAGGCAAAAACTGAAACCAAACCCGTGAAATCTGAAAACGTCATAGCCGTGCTCCAGGGAACGGACCCGCGTCTGAGGAAGGAAATCGTCGTGCTCTCCGCGCACATGGACCACTTGGGTGTGAACCCCGCGTTGAAAGACGACCCAATCTTCAATGGCGCCATGGATAACGCAAGTGGCGTTGCCGCGCTGCTGGAAATCGCATCGCGCTTAGGATCAGCCCCATCAAGGCCCAAGCGAACCGTTGTATTCGCCGCAGTCACTGGGGAAGAAAAAGGCTTACTGGGATCACGCTACTTCGCCAATCACCCCAGCGTAAAAGGGACTATTGTGGCCGACCTCAATATGGACATGTTCATGCCAATACACAAGCTGGAAAGCGTCGTGGTCCTGGGGATTGAAGAGTCCACGCTGGCCGACGCGATCGGGCAATCAGCCCGCGAGGCCGGGTTGAAGATATTGCCGGACCCCGCTCCCCAGCAACGCCGTTTTATCCGTAGCGATCAGTATAGTTTCATAATGGCGGGCATCCCTTCGGCGGCATTTAAATTCGGCTACGAGAAAGGCTCGCCAGAAGAAAAGCTGCAAGCCGAATGGTTGGCTAAGCGGTATCATGCCCCCTCTGACGATCTTTCGCAGCCGGTGGACAAACCTGGCGCCGCGAGGTTCTGCGACTTTTTGGGCCGCGCCGCTGAATTGGTGGCCAATCAACCGGAGCGCCCACGTTGGCGAGAAGAAAGTTTTTTCAAGAGATTTGAAAGGCGAAAATAATGTTTATTCCTTTGACCCCTGTCCGCTTTTTGTATCGAGCCATGGACCTGTTCGCGAACCGCGTTGGAATCGTTTGTGGCGATAAGCGATTAACTTATGGGCAGTTCGGCGAACGCGCCTGCCGCCTGGCAAATGCGCTATTAAAGTTGGGTGTGAAACGCGGCGATCGTGTGGCCTACCTCAGCTTCAATACGCATCAGTTGATGGAAGGCTACTACGGTGTGGTGATGGCGCACGGCATTGTGATGCCGATTAATGTGCGCCTTTCGCCTGTAGAATTGACGGCGATTTTGAATCACTCCGGCGCAAGCATTTTGCTGTTCGAGGCTGAATTCGCCCCACTGGTCACGCATCTGAAAGCCAGCTGCCCTGCCCTGCGGCATCTGATTGCTATCGATGGTCCAACCGAAGGCGCCTTAATGACCGCCGAAGAATTGTACACCACCGGTGAACCGGATCGCGTGGATTTCATGGCTATCGACGAAATGTCGATCGCGGAGCTTTTCTATACTTCGGGTTCAACGGGAACTCCAAAAGGAGTGTCGCTCTCTCACCGCACCATATACCTGCATGCGGTTAACGTCGCGCTACTCACGTACCGCGATATTTCCACCATCGTCGACCTCCATACCATTCCCCTATTTCATGCCAACGGTTGGGGAAAGCCGCAAGCATCTGTCTTGAACGCAACGCATCAGGTGATGGTGCGCCGCTTCGAGCCAGTCTCTGTGTTGAAGATAATCGCAGCGGAGCGGGCCACCGATATGAGCATGGTGCCGACCATGGCCAACGCCATCCTCCATTGCCCGGAACTGGGCAAGCACGATACGTCCACGCTGAAGCAAATCATGATCGGCGGCGCTGCTGCTTCTCCGGAATTGATTCAACGGCTGGAGGCGGCTTTCAATTGCGAAGTGGTGGCCGGCTACGGACTCACTGAAACAAGTCCGGTGGCGACGACCGGGCGAAAGAAGTCGACCGTTACCTACCCCAACGAGATGGAGCGTTACCGCAGGCAGTCCATGGCGGGATGGGCAGCCAACGGCGTTGAGGTACGCGTAGTGGATCTGAACGGTAAAGACGTGCCCAAGGATATGGAGGCCATCGGCGAAGTGATCATTCGCGGCGATCATGTAATGGAAGGCTACTACAAGGAACCCGAAGCCACGGCTAGCGTGATCGTGGATGGCTGGTTTCACAGTGGCGACATGGCCATTTGGGATAGCGAGAACTACGTTCACATTGTGGATCGCAAGAAGGAGATCATCATCTCCGGAGGCGAGAATATTTCCTCCATCGAAGTGGAGAAAGCCATTTACGCTCACCCTGCCGTTTTTGAATGCGCTGTTGTAGCCGCGCCAGATCCGAAATGGGGCGAGGTTCCCGCGGCGATCGTAGTGCGCAAGCCAGGCGCCAGTGTAACATCCGATGAACTGATGACGTTTCTGGAAGAACGCTTGGGACGCTTCAAGCTTCCGCGCATCATCGAATTTAGTGAGGAGCAACTTCCCAAGACAGGTACGGGAAAGATCCGGAAGAATGTCTTGAAAGAACGTTTCTGGCAGGGCAAAGAAAAACGAGTGCAGGGTTAACCGGGATGCATTCACTCAGTTTGGAATGCACCGTGGAGCAAGCGGAATTTGTCTCCGCCGAGTTGTATGATCTGGAAACGGAAGGGATCAACGAGGAGGATTTGCCTGCGGGGCTGGTTCGGCTTCGGGCTTTTTTTCTCACGCCCTTTGATGCCGCTGCCTTCTTCGCGTTCAATCCCAAATGGGAAGAGGAGCCGGAGCGAGATTGGCGCAAGGAGATGGAAGGTCACTGGCCGTCCATCGAAGTGGGGCGCTTCTTTATTGTGGCCCCATGGTCAGACGATTCTACGCCTGAAGGGTTGTTGCGGCTTTGTGTGCATCCGGGGTTGGCGTTCGGCACGGGACGCGACACGACCACGCAACTGTGTCTGGAATCTCTGGAGCAGCTGATTCAGCCGGGCATGGCTGTTTTGGACGTGGGCACGGGTTCGGGGATTTTGGCTGAGGCGGCTTACTTGCTTGGCGCGACGCGCGTGGAGGCATGTGACATCGATTTTGTCGCGGCGCATGCTGCGCGGGAACAACTGCCGGCCGATATCGGCATCTTCGTGGGGTCGGCGCGCTCTGTGGCTTCTGGGTGGGCGGATTTGATCGTGGCCAATATTAATGCGGAGACCATCACGAATCTGGCTCCTGAGTTTAAGCGTATTCTGAAGCCTGCGGGGCGCGTGATTTTGTGCGGGATTCCTATCCGGCATGCGGATCGGGTCACGGCGTGCATGGAGACGTACGGGCTGCCGGTGACAAATCGGGAGGAACGTGATATTTGGGTGCGGTTGATTTGTTGATTCGTAATCAGCTGGTCGCCTGTTTGTCGGCGGGTGGCTGCGGACTCTAAGAGGATTTACGGGTATTTAGTGAAAGCTGAATCGCCCGTTCCATTTCTATCGAGGCTCCTATCGAAGGTTTCATAATGGGAAATAGTTCGTCTATGCAAAGGTTTGCGACCGACTGAGTACGAATCAGCAAACACCTCTTAGCATGTTGCACGGACAACCCAAACACTGCATAATAGTTCAAGAGAGTTGAAGTATTGTGCAAACCCGATCCTACACCAAAGATGAGCGCGCCCTAACCAAGCTCGCGGCGTCACAAGGCGGGTTCTTCACTTCCAAGCAAGCCGCTACAATCGGCTACACCGCGCCCAAGCGGAACTATCACGTTCACGCGGGTAATTGGGTAAGGGAGCGCCGTGGAATCTTCAGGCTGACTACGCAGCCACTTCCACCGCGCCCAGACCTGATCCTTTGGTGGCTGTGGTCCCGGAATCGTCAAGATGATCCACAAGGCGTCTACAGTTACCAGACAGCGCTTTCGCTTCACGAACTCACCGACGTCATGCCTTCACGGCTGCACATGACGGTGCCAACTGGATTCCGCCGCAGCGCCGCCATACCTAAAGCGGTGGTCCTTCACAAGACTCACCTGTCTTCGTCCGATGTCGAGCACATCGACGGTGTTCCCGTGACCAAGCCGCTTCGCACGCTTCTCGATGTAGCTGCCGGCGCCAGCCTTCCCGGCGAAGACCTACGGACTGCATTCGCCGGGGCCGTTCGCACCGGGAAGATCACGCGTGCCGAGATCGCGGCTGCGCAACGCGATCCCCAGAGTCGGGAGTCCCTTCGTGTACTGCAAGGGAGGAAGCGCTGATGCCCGAAAGCCGCAAATACGGAACGGCGGGAGCATTTAGACAAGCGCTCGAAGAGCGGTTGAAGTTCATTTCTCGACAGGAGGGAACTGACCTACAGCGGCTTTCCCGCCAAGTAGCCTTTGACCGCTTCCTTGCTCGCCTTGCCGGTGCGCCGGCGGGCGACTGGATTCTAAAGGGCGGCTATGCCATGGAACTCCGCTTTGATACCGCGAGATCCACCCGAGATCTCGATTTCACGATGCGCGCCGGGGACACCGAATCCGCCCTCGATCATCTGCAGTTCGCTGGAGCGCTCGACATCAGCGACTTCTTTTCGTTCCGCGTTGGCGAAGCGATGATGGACCTGGACGCCGCGCCTTATGGCGGCGCCCGGTATCCCGTCGAAGCACGTCTGGATGGCCGCACCTTCGTCAAGTTCCATGTCGATGTTGGTATCGGCGACGTGGTTCTTGAACCGGTCGAAGCCCTAACCACCAGAGACTGGCTTGCGTTTGCAGCGATCCCGTCACCCTCCGTCACGATGATTGCTCGCGAGCAACAATTCGCGGAGAAGATCCACGCATATACCCTTCCCCGCTCGAAGCCCAACAGCCGCGTTCGTGACCTGGTTGACCTATACTTGCTCATCGCCTCTGCTTCGCTCGACTCAGATCGTTGCACGGAGGCTCTGCGTCGAACGTTCGAGCGGCGCGCCACACACGATCTCCCGCGCGAACTAACGCCGCCGCCAGCGGATTGGGAACGTCCGTTTCAAGCAATGGCGGAGGAGTGCCAGATCGCTACCGAATACCAACACGCTTTCAGTGAAGTGATCAGGTTTTGGACGACGCTGAGTCCATAGCGATGCATGGCAGTCGTTAGGAGTCGAAGGAGCAGGTGAACTCCGGCCCAAATGCGGCGTTGCCACAGGAGTTACGACGTGTTGCGGTTGGTCTACGAGAGCAAGTAGTGACCTCCGCTGACCGGATCTCGCGAATAACATCTCGACGGGATAGCCTAAGCCAACAGAAGTATCTACCCTATACTTTACTTCTTGTTCATCTTCGGGCTGAAGAACCTGAGACATGCATCGCTGAGTTTGCTCGACGCTGTTACGATGGCCAACGCCAAGCAAGCGATGGCGCCGAACAAAAACCAGTAAGCGCGAGCGACATAAAGCCGTTGATAGCAGTTTCAACATCGGTGCAAAAAATAGGTTTCCGCCATTGCCACTATGCAGTAACAGGCCATAAGGGACAACATCCCGGCTGCAATCCACCGCTTCATAGTTCACGAAAATCCTCATGTGCAAAAAAGTGGCGGGTCCGCCGAGGGCCCCCCTTGCTGGCGCGACTGCTCAGACACCAGAAATAACATCCAAGCAGCAAGCTCCCCCCTACTTCAACACCGGAGCCACGCGCCGCTTCGTCGCCTGCTCAAACCCATACCCAATCTCCAGCAGCTTCGACTCACTACAAGCCATCCCCGTGAAGCTCACACCCAACGGCGCCGGCTTCGGCTCAAACCCCGCCGGAAACGGACGCCGCCCCGTATTCGGAACCATGCCAAACGGAACCATCACCGTCGGATACCCGGGCTTCGCCGCAATCCCCGCCCCATTCGCTCCAGGAAACAAAATCGCATCCAACTTATTCGCCTTCATTACCGCATCAATGCCATGGTCGGCACTCAGCCGCAAATCCTTCGCCCTATCCGCCTCGTAACGAGCCTTATCCGCTACCAAGTCCATCTCATCGGAAATATCCAACCGCGACTGGCCATACTTAATCGCCCCAGCCTTCTCATGCGCCGTATTCCATGCCCGAAGGTCCGTCAGCGTCTTCACCGGAGCCGACGCGCCCAGCGACTGCAGCCACAAGTTGAAATCGCGCTTCATGCCATATTTGAAAACCACGGAGCACTCAGCATCCTTCCCCTTCGCCCCATCGGCCCCGCCACAAACATTCCACACGTTAATGTTGTTCGCCGCATCGGGATCAATGGCGCTGGGAATGTCCGCCGGGTCCACAATGATCGCTCCCTGCTGTTTCAGAATAGCGATTGCCTCAGCCATCACTTTCGCTTCAGCCTCTTCCAGCCCCCCACGCGGCTCCTTCACGCCAGGCACAGCTGCCTTGTCGAAAAAGTACGCCCGAGGAATCCCAATACGAACGCCCTTCAGTCCGTCCTTCTTCAGAAACTTTGTATAGTCACGCCCAGCCGGCGGAGTGCATCGGATCGTGGCCGGGTCATTCGGATCTGGCTGCGCTGATTCAAGGGCCCCCAACATCACCGCCACGTCGGCCACCGTACGGCCCAGCGGCCCCGCAGTATCCTGATCCGCCGTAATAGGAATGATGCCGTAACGGCTGATCCTTCCCACTGTCGGCTTAATGGCCGCCAGCATGTTCTGATTAGCGGGGCTTAGAATCGACCCCGAAGTCTCCGAACCCACATTCCCCGCCCAAAAACTAGCCGCCGTCCCAATGCCAGAGCTCGACCCACCGGTCGCCAGCACAGGCCGTCCGTCCGACCCGTCCCTCGGATCACGCCGTGGATCATAGGGATTAAATCCGAAGCCACCCACGGCGTTGTAGTTCGTCGGCATCGGAGTCGGCGCTCCGCCGATCCAGTTGGCAAGCTCCGTCATCCCCGTTTTTGCGATGATAATGGCCCCCGCCGCGCGCAGGTTCTTCGTCAGGGTGGCCTCATAGGGCGGAGTGTATCCGCCGAAGGCCAACGCCCCACCCGTAGTCGGCATGTTAGTTGTGTGGATGTTGTCTTTCAGCGCAATCGGAATCCCGTGCAATGGCCCTCGAAGCTTGCCTTGCTTCCGTTCCCGGTCCAACTGATCCGCTTCTTCCAACGCTTTCGGATTCACATAGAGCGCTGCATGTAGCTGATCCTCAAAAGTGGCGATGCGAATCAAATACTGTTCCACAAGTTGCCGCGACGTGACACGCTTTTGTTTGAGCGCGGCTTGAATTTCAGTGATGCTGGCCTCAGCCACGTTGAACGTGGCCGCAGTCAGAGGAGACAACAACAGAAGAAGACCAAAGCAGGAACGCATATCGAATTGTATCAAGCCCGAAACGTGACAATCGTCGCGCCCCAGCCACCCGCTTCCGCCGGCGCATCCTTGAAAGCTCTCACGAATGGCGTTCGCTCCAACACCTTACGCACCATCTCCCGTCGAGCCCCAATTCCCCGGCCGTGAATAATCCGAACGTACGGACAACCCTTTTCCGCAGCCGCTTCAAGGTACGCCTCAACCACGGCTTTGGCATCCTGATCAGGGAACGAGTGCAGATCCAGAACGTCTTCAATTGGGACTTCTATCGGTTCTTCCATAAGGTTCCAGCCCTAATCTGACGATAGTAGATTTCGAACAGCACCGGCTCGTCATGACTCAGGAATCCCAACCAACCCCAAGCTTCTGGAAGCCGTCGTTCACCGATGCCTTCTTTCTGATCCTCCTTTTCTGGCTCTTCTTAGCCGATCCAGGCGGCTGGGATCGACTTTTATGGGATGGCGATACGGCCCTTCACACCAGGGTTGGCGACTACATCTTAGACAACGGCCAGGTTCCTAAAACTGATCCCTTCTCGTTCACCCTGCCGGGCGAGCGCTGGTTTGCCTTTCAGTGGGGCACTGGCGTGATTTTCGCGCTACTCAATCGGATGTGGGGATTGAAAGGTATTGTGCTGCTCTGCGGAGCCATAATCGCTTTCTATCAGGTAATCGTTGCGCGCGATATGGTGCGCCGCGGAACCAACGGGATGATCGCCCTTCTGCTGGTGATGATCGGCTGTACTGCGTCGGCAATTCACTATCACGCCCGCCCCCATCTGTTCACTCTCCTGTTTCTGGCATGCGGCAATTATCTCATTGCCCGCGATCGCGAAGCCCATTCGTGGAGGGTTTGGTTGATGCTGCCGATGATGGCGCTTTGGGCGAATCTCCACAGCGGTTTTCCTATCATGGTCGCGTTGATCGGAATACTTGCGGCCGGGGAATTGCTTCACCGGAATTGGGACAACACAAAGCGCTACGGAACCTTGGCCGTCTTTTCGGCTGCCGTCACTTTGATCAACCCAAATGGCTTCGGACTCTACCAGCACATTTCAAAGTTCCTGAATAACAAATGGGCGATGAACAACATCAGCGAATATCAATCCCCCATTTTCCGCGATGAGGCAATGTACAACTATATGGCCATCCTGTTTGTCGGCCTGATGGTTTGCGCAAAGCATTTCGCGAAGAAAGAATGGACCGAATGCGGTTGGATCCTGTTCCTTGGTATGGGCTCGCTGGTCTCAGCCCGTCATGTCCCGCTCTTCACCATCACAGTGCTTCCCCTAATTGGCGTGGCGCTCACGGAATTGTGGAATGAATTGACCAAGGACCAGCCCCGCAAAGCTACTCTTGGCGTGCTTCGCGAGATCTTTGCCAAGGCCACCAGAAGCATGCAACCGGTCAGCATATGGAGCCCGATTCTGTTTGCCAGTATTGTCTTCTCCTCATCAAATCCCGACCGCTGGCCCAAGGATCTTTCGGATAAGTATTTCCCGCGCGATGTTGTCCGTCAGTACGCCCCGGCGCTTGCCTCGAATCGGGTATTTACTACCGATCAGTGGGGAGACTATCTGCTTTGGGTGAACTATCCCAAACAGCGAAATTTCATGGATGGCCGAAGTGACTTCTTCCAAGATAAGGTCGGGACAGATTACGTAAACATCTCTGAAGGCAAGCCAGGTTGGCGCGAAGCCCTAAACCGGCACAGAGTGAACATGGTTTTAGTGCCGCCAGGAACCCCGCTTATCGAGCTACTTGAAAAAGAGGGGACTTGGTCACTATTGCATCGAGACAAGACAAGCGTCTTATTTTCGCTCAATGACGCGCTGAAAGCGGGACTCTAGCTTTCTCCACTTACTTCTCCAAGTAGAACTGGCCAATAAACATCGTATCGATCCCTGACGAATAGAAGCTCCGCACCGCATCGCGAGGCGAGCAAACCAGCGGATCGCCAAACAAATTAAACGAGGTGTTGAACAGTACCGGCGCGCCGAAGGGCTTCGCTGCCGCATGGAGCAATTTCCAATACAACGGATTGTCCTCACGCCGCACTGTATGCACGCGAATCATATCTTCGCCCAGAATCGCCGCGCCGAATCGCTCTTTGTACTCAGGCTTTACGCGCCCTACCGTCGCCAGAAAACGCGCGTTCTCGCCAACTTCAAAATACTTTGCAGCTTCCTCTTCCGGAACCGACGCCGCGAACTTTCGAAACGGCTCCCGATGTTTAATGAAGACGTTCAAATTCTCAGTCGAATAAGGACTCACCGGGCTCGCCAGAATGCTACGATTCCCCAGCGCCCTGGGCCCGAACTCCATTCGGCCATGCATCCATGCCACGATCCGGTCTTGAGACAAATTATCAATCGCCAGATCCACGGCCTCTTCCGACGTTCCCAGATAGCGGAATCGCAGCTTGCAGTTCTCCACAACTTTCTTGATGTCCTCGGAATTGTATTCCGGCCCTAAGCAAAGATCCCCAAATGGAATGCGCTGCTTCTCGCCGTACACTTCGTGCCAGGCGTAAAACAGCGCGCCCAATGCGGTCCCGGCATTACCGGCCACCGGCTGAACGAACACCCGGCTGTAGTTGTTCGACCGCTCCAACGCCGCCACGGTCATGGCGTTCAGGAAAAGCCCACCCGCCACGCAAAGGTTTTCACCCTTGCCGGCCATGCTAAGCACGGTCTGCTCCACAAAATGTTGCAAGCTGGCCGCAACCTCCTCAGCACGGGCGCCGGCGGGAAACTCAAGTTTGGCTTGCAGGCCCTTCGTTGGCCAACCCGATTCATCCAGCGGCAGCGTCGCGGTCAAAGTATCCACGTAAGGCGCTTCTGCGCCAGCGCTCATCCACTGCACTTTGTGCTCATCTGCCCGCGGTTCAAAGCCTAGGAGCTTTGTCACTCGGCCATACAGTTCGCCCGGCGAATCCGGGAAGTACAGTTCCTTTTCCACCTCCAGATGATTACCACTGGCGCGCCATAGCGCGCCACATCGGAAATCGCCGGATCGGTCGAGTGTCAGTACCGTCGCCTCACCAAACCCACTCGCGTAAAATGCCGAAGCCGCGTGCGCCAAATGATGATCCACCGCAACCACGCGCGCCTTAGGGAAACGACGGCGCAGTTCCTCCAAAAGTTCGGTTTGCGCCTCTGGGGCCACTGGCCGCGCCAATGCCACGCAATCGACAGCCTCCGGGCGAATCCCCGCAATCTCAAGGCAATTTTCTATAGCCTCAAGAGGCAATTCACCAGGTCGCAACCGCCGGGCGATCTTCTTCTGTTCAACAGCCGCCAGTAAAACTCCGTTGCGTGCCAGCGCAGCCGCGGCGTCCCCAAGAATAGCTCCGATACCAAGAATAGTCATGAAGCTAAACTCCCTTTAACCTTTGAATAGATCGTTCGCGGCCAATCGCAGTGAACAGATGAAATGCACTTGGCCCAACGGCTTGCCCTGTCAGCGCCGCTCTGGAACCGTTGATAAGCACTCCTGCTTTCACGGCTTCTTCCGTCGCCAGTTTGCGCAGTTCCGCCTCCACACTGGCTTCAGTAAACTCTTGCGCAACCTCAAGTCTTGCGCCTAACTCGCGAAGCAATTCCCGCGCCCCTGGTTCGTTAAGCTTCGCTTCGCTGGCTGCTTCCGTCGGAAAGGTGTCTCCAAAGTAAGGGAGGCCCTTAACCGCAAAATCACCCAGACTAACGAAGCGCGCGCGAATCGTGTCCACAACGTGTCCGAAATGCGCCGCATCTTCGGGCGCCTTCAACCCGGCAGCCTCCAGACTCTGCTTGACGTACGGCAGCAGTTCAGTCAATGGCATGGTGCGGATATGTTGACCGTTCAACCATTGAGCCTTCGGATCAATTGGATCTTCCTCGGTGAAATTGACCACGGCGTTGGCCCGGTTGATTCCTTCAAAACTGAATATGTCTTGAATCTCCTGCCGTGTCATCTGCTCCCGATTGTCCTTTGGCGACCAGCCCAGCAAACAGAGAAAATTCACATAGGCATGAGGTAGAAAGCCACGGTCACGATAGGTTGTCACCGAAACCACGGGCCCATGCTTCCGCTTCGACAGCTTAGAACCATCGGGTGCAATCAGCAACGGCAGATGAGCGAATTTCGGGATCTCCGCTCCTAACGCCTCGAATATCAGGATGTGCTTAAACGTGTTTGTCAGGTGATCCTGTCCACGGATAATCTGGGAGATCTTCAAATCCGCATCGTCCGCGCATGAAGCCATGTGATACGTCGGCATGCCAGTGCTGCGCAGCAAAGCGAAGTCTTCAATATCCTCCGCCTTCTTGTCCTGATCGCCATAAACACCGTCATGAAACTTCACGACACGCCCAGCCCCTCGCGGAGTGCGAAATCGCAGAACGAAAGGCTCGCCCGCTGCTGCCCGGCGTTCACTTTCCTCGGCACTCATTTCCCGCATTCCAGGATTGGCCAACCACTGGCCACCTTCGTTCTTGTCTTCATCCGCATCGGCAGCGTGTGCCGGCGTAAAGTCGCGATAGGCGTGTCCCTTCGCCAATATTTCATTCGCCAGCCGACGATGCAGATCAAGCCTTTCACTCTGCCTGTAGAATTCGTCCCAAGGCAAATCCACCCATTTCAGGCCTTCAAAAATGGAGGTTAGCGATGCCTCCGTATTCCGTTCGACGTCGGTATCGTCAATCCGGAGAATCAGGGTCCCGCCATGGCGGCGTGCGTACATCCAATTGAAAATGAAAGTTCTGGCACTACCGATATGCAGGTAACCGGTAGGTGATGGGGCAAAGCGTACTCTGAGCATGAAAATTTTAGGATAGCAGGCCCAAGCAGGTTAGCTGCTGCCGATGCCGGTTGTGGCGAGGGATTTAAGGAAGGGTAATAAGAAAAACATGCCAAGATTGCTCTTACTAGTGACCCTAAGCTTTTGATAGCTTTACAATTCTTAAAAGTATAGACGCAACGGTTTGGGTTACAGTATCGTTACACGAATATGAAACCCAGTAGATCCACCATTCAGTTCTTCACGGGCCTGATTTTGTTGTCATTAGCCTTGGGCGGCCTGCTATTAGCTGCTCCGGCTGCCGTACCAACCAAATCCACAGAGTTGTTCCAAACCAAAAAGATCTGGACGATCCACCTGAAATGGACGGCCGCTCAATGGGAAGCCATGGAGCCGAAAGGCGGCCAACGCGGACCCGGCGGGCCAGGAGGCTTTGGCGGACGCGGTGGACCTGGCGGCCCTGGTGGCTTTGGGGCAGGCATGTTCCTGACGCCCGGATTCATGAAGGGAGACGCGGATAAAGACGGAAAACTCTCGCGCGCGGAATTCGCCAAACTTGGCGACAGCTGGTTTAACGGTTGGGACAAGGAAAAGAGTGGCGCTCTCTCTTCAAACCAAGTCTCCGACGGCCTCAATTCCACGATCGAAATGCCGATGATGGGACCTGGGGTTCCCGGCGGCGGACCAGGCCCGGGCGGACCAGGCGGTGGCCCACGTGAACCCGGTGGCGGAATGCAAGGCCGCAACGGTCGCAATGGCGCCTCAGCCATGCAGGGCATCAACTTTGAATACGTCCACGCCGACCTTGATTTCGAGGGCCAGCAATTGAACGACGTGGCAATTCGCTACAAGGGCAACAGTACATTCATGATGTCTCGCAATTCTCTGAAGAAATCCATGAAGCTCGATTTGAACAAATACACCAAAGGCCAAAAGTTTGCCGGTATCACCAAGTTCAACCTTCACAGCTGCGCGACGGACGATAGCTACATGAACGAAGTCCTCTCCTACCAACTCTTCCGCGAAGCCAAAGTGCCGTCACCCCGCACGGCCTATGCCCGCGTCTATGTAACCGTTCCCGGCAAGCACGACAAGCAGTATGCCGGCCTCTATTCGGTAGTTGAAGACGTCGACAAAACCTTCGCCGAAGAGCGCTTCGATCAAACGAAAGGGGCGATCTTCAAGCCCTCCACGCGCAGCCTCTTCAACTACCTCGGTGACGATTGGGAAAAGTACAACCAGATGTACGATCCCAAGACAACCCTGTCGAAGAAACAGGAAAAGCGCGTCATCGAATTCTCCAAATTTGTTACCAGCGCGACGGATGAAGAATTCACGAAGGGCTTGGCCGGGTTCCTCGAAATCGATGAATTTGCCCGCTTCATGGCCGCCACGGTCTGGCTCGCCAATGGCGACAGTATCTTGATGATGGGCCAAAACTACTACGTCTATCTCGACCCCGATACAAACAAGTTTTCGTTCCTTCCGTGGGACCTCGATTTGTCCTTCGGCAAATTCATGGGCGCGGGCGCGGAGATGAGCATCAACAAGCCGTTCCAGCCACAAAACAAATTCCTCGATCGTGTATTCAAAGTCGATGCCTTTAAAAAACCGTACCTCGATGCGCTCGCCAAATATAACAAGACTCTTTTCGAGCCCACTCGGCTAACCAAACTGGTGGACGAATTGGCCGCTGTAATTCGGCCTGCGATCAAAGACGAATCGGAAACAAAGTTGACCCGTTTCGACAAAGCCATTGCCGGTGAAACCAGCACCGCTGGCGGGTTCGGACCCCCTCCTGGCGGCGGACCTGGTGGACCGGGCGGTCCTCCTCCAGACGCAGGACCCGGTGGTCCACGCGGTTTTGGAGGCCCCGGCGGACCGATGGGTGGCAAACCAATTAAGGCTTTCGTCGGACCTCGTGCGCAGTCCGTCGCTGATCAACTAGCCGGCAAGTCTGAAGGCTCCCAGGGCGGAGGCAGAGCCGGTCCCGGAGGCCGGGGAGGCAGAGGCGGTCCCGGAGGCGGCCCTGGAATGATGCTCAGCAGCGCGATCGTCACCGCCATGGATTTAGATAAAGACGGAAAAATCACGCGTCAGGAATTTCAGGATACCTTCGTCAAATGGTTTGAAGACTGGGGAGGCAAGAATGGGGCTCTAAGCGAAGAACAAATTCGCACCGGCATCAACAAGGATCTTCCCATGCCCAGGCCACTTGGAGGCGGAATGATGCCCGCCCCTCCTCCGCTGTAAAGACGCAAACCATGGAAAAATCCTTGTCTCTGTCCCCGTCGCTAACCCCAGGCCAATCCGGCAAATTCGCCTCGGAACTTAAGTTCGTTGTCCCCGTCGCGCTTGCCGATGAAATTCGGGCATGGGCTCGCCTCAACATGGAAGCCGACCCCCACGGAACCGGCGAGCATGGCGACCTTTATAACATCTCCAGCATTTACCTCGATACTGAAAATTACGATGTTCTGCAAAGGAACGGGTCCTTTGGGCGCAGCAAATACCGCATCCGCCGGTATGAATCGGGAACCGGACTGTATCTGGAAAGGAAGATTAAAAATCGGGGATTGGTCAGCAAGAAACGACTCAAAGTAGAACTGGAAGCGCTGCCGCTTTTGTCCAAGGAAGAGGCCGTCGAAACAGATGCCACTTACTGGTTTCACCGCCGGATACTTGCCCGCCAACTAAGACCCGTTTGCCAGATCGCATACGAACGAACAGCCCGAATGGCGAAGACGCCCACAGGGTTGATTCGGCTCACCCTCGACGAACACGTCGCCACCGCGCCCGTCAGCGGCTTCGCCTTTCCGACGACAGGCCAGCCCGAACTCCTGCCGGTAGGGGGCTTGATTTTGGAATTGAAGTTTCGCCAACAAACTCCAAAACTGTTCGCGGTATGCATGGAACGGTTCCATCTCGTCCGTCAATCTGCTTCCAAATACAGGCTGGCATGCGCCAAACTAGGTTTGGGAATATCCACCGTGATCGCAGCCTAATCGCCAATGCTCGACCTTCTTACCACGCCATTCGCCAATGGCCCTAGTGTTCACCCTGTGGAAGTGGCCATCCGCCTGCTAACGGCTCTTGCCTTTGGATGGGCGATAACATTCGTCTACCAGAAAACACGCAAGTCCCCGGATCCCTCGTTTACAAGCACGATCCTTCTGCTTTGTATCCTAATCGCGATGGTCACACAAGTGATTGGAGACAACGTAGCGCGGGCCTTCAGTCTGGTCGGCGCCTTATCCATCGTGCGCTTTCGAACGGTGGTGCGAGACACGCAGGACACAGCCTATGTCATCCTGGCGGTGGTCGTTGGTATGGCCGTCGGCGCTAAGGCTCTGTGGGTGGCAGTGCTTGGACTCGCCGTTGTGGCTGCCGCCGAATTGTTACTCAACTGGCGCAAAAGAACCGCACTTACCCCAGCCGCCGAATATACCCTGCGATTGAAAGTGACATCGGATCAAAACCTCGAGGAACTGCTTCGAACAACTATCGGCGATCAGCTTCAATCGAAACATCTAATTTCAGTCGGAACTGGAAAACGGGGCTCACTGGTCGAAGCCGCCTATCGCCTGACACTGCGCAAAGGAACTTCCGCCTTTGATCTGGTGAACCGCCTGGATGCTATTGAAGGAGTCGAAAGCGTTCAACTGATCCATCGAGGGTTCGACGAAGATTAGTGCACCAAAAACAAAGTGGCGGCGCCCCTCG
>JANXXI010000119.1 GCA_025350695.1 Acidobacteriota bacterium | reverse complement strand
GTTGGCGCACAATTTCGACAATCGAATGAACGTGCTGCCCCTCATCGGTCTTGATGCCCAAACCGCCGGCGCCGGTATTGACTAGCTTCGCGGCGATGATTTTATAGAGGCCGGACCCGTTTGAAAATCGCACTTCCAGGCCCATCGGGATCGACGGAATACGTTCCACAATACGCGGGGCTTGGAGTAACCTTTGACCCATGTATGCTTTCTCGGTTAAAGCTCCCGAAGTGTGAAGAAAAACAGTGCCTCTAAAACTCGTAGGTCTCCTTAGTTTTGCGTTACTATAACCCTTTCGCCCGTTTTTTAGAACGGACTTCGAGGAGCTTCGAATTGCAAACAGACATCTTGGCTGGGAAGACGGCGTTGGTCACTGGTGGTGGTCGAGGAATCGGGAAGGCCATCGCGCATCGATTGGCTGGGGCTGGGGCTAATGTAGTGATAGCCAGCCGGAAGCTGGAAAACTTAGAGGCAACGGCTCATGAGTTTCATGACCTGCCTGGAAAGACGGCTCCATTCGCTTGCCACGTTGGGCGTAAGTCTGATCTTGAAGGGCTGATTACTTTCACTGAAAAGATGTTTGGACCCGTGGATATTTTGGTGAATAACTCCGCGACGAATATCGGGCAGGGGCCGGCGCTCGACGTAAGTGACGAGGCCATTTTGAAGACGCTTGAGGTGAATGTGCTGGCGGCTCACCGATTGATCAAGCTGACAGTCCCGAGGATGATTGAACGTGGGAGCGGCGGCTCGGTGATCAATGTGGCGTCAATTGCCGGGTTGAGGCCTCAACCGCATGGGTTGGTCTACTCGTTCACTAAGGCGGGCCTCATCATGATGACCCGGGTATGGGCCATCGAATTTGGTCCGCACAACATTCGAGTGAATGCGATTTGTCCGGGTTTGATTGAGACGGAGTTTAGTTCGTTTTTCTGGAAGGACGAGCATCACATGGCGGCGTTGCGCAAGACGCAGCCGATTCCGCGGATTGGCGCGCCGGAGGAAATCGGTGGGATGGCGCTTTTCTTGGCTGGCCCCGATTCATCGTACGTGACGGGACAAACTTTTGTGGTGGACGGCGGGGCGACGGCGAAGTAATGGATAGTTTCGAGCAGTTGTTGCAGATTCGGGTGGTGAAGAAGCATGAGGATGGCGTAACAGTCTCCATGCCGTTGTTGCCGCAGTTCATGAATTCGGCGGGAGTGCTGCATGGTGGCGTGCTGGCTACTTTGGCCGATGAGGCCGTTGGATTTTCGGTGGATTACCACTTCAATCGCAAACGGCGAATTACCACCACTGAGATGAAGATTAATTACCTGCTGCCCGTGACTGGCAAACGATTGACCGCGCGATGCCACCTTGTGCGGGTTGGGCGGCATCTTTGTGTTGGGCGCGTGGATTTGACCGATAGCACTAAGAGGCTTGTGGCGATCGCCACGGCTACCTACATGCTGCTGGGCGAGAAATAATCTACGAAAGGATTTCTTTGACGACCCGGCCATGCACGTCGGTCAGGCGGAAGTCGCGACCGGCGTAACGATAGGTCAACTTCTCGTGGTTAATCCCCATCAGGTGCAACATCGTCGCATGCAGGTCATGCAAGTGCACCTTGTCGGAAACGGCTGCGCCTGAAGCTGGGTCACAGGCGCCGTAGCGCATGCCGCCCTTGATCCCGCCGCCTGCCAACCACATGCTGAAGCCGCGAGAGTTGTGCTGGCGGCCATCGCCGTTCTGGCCGATCGGCGTGCGCCCGAACTCGCCACCCCACACGATCAATGTGTCGTCCCACAGGCCGCGCTGTTTTAGATCGGTGAATAATGCGGCGATGGGTTGGTCGATAGCCTTCGTTCCGTTAGCCATACGCTGGGTCAGGTTGTTGTGATGGTCCCAGCCGTCGTTGCCCAGTTCGATGAAGCGCACGCCGGCTTCAGCCAAACGCCTTGCTAGCAGGCATTGCGTGCCGAAGGTCTTGGTGGATGCGTCGTTCAAGCCGTACATCTCCTTGGTCGCATCCGTTTCCTTGTCGATACCTATAATACCGGGAACCGACGCTTGCATACGAAATGCTAGTTCGTACGATTGAATAACGCCTTCCAGTTCCCCATCCACCTTGGCCTTGTTCATGTACTCTTTATTCAACGTTTGCAGGAAGTCCAATTGCTTGCGTTGGTCGGTGGTGCTCATGGCCGGGTTCTTGATGTTGGGCACCATTTCATCGCCAATGGTTACGGGTGTCCCCTGATAGGGCGCGGGAAGAAATGCTGAACCGTAATTCTGGGCGCCGCCGGTGTTGGTGGGATTGATGGTGATGAAGCCGGGCATGTTTTGATTTTCAGTGCCCAAGCCGTAAACGCTCCACGAGCCCATCGAAGGACGCACGAACGTGAAGCTGCCGGTGTGCATGAAAATACTGGCTTGTGGGTGCGCGGCGCTGTCGGTAAACATGCCGTTCAAGATGCACAACGAATCGGCGTGCTTGGCCAGGTTCGGGAATCTGTCGGAAATCATCAAGCCGCTTTGTCCGTTGGGTGCAAACTTGTAGCGCGGAGCCATCAGTTTGCCATTGCGGCGACCCTGGCCGTTTGCGCTCGCAACCGTCGCTTCCTTGTCGTCAGCCTTTTCCAGTTCCGGGTTGTAATCGAACGTCTCCCATTGGCTGGGGGCGCCCGCCATATACATGAAGATGACGCGCTTCACCTTGGCAGGGAAGTGCGGAGCCTTCAAGGCCAGTGGGTTGGTGTAACCAGTTGCGGCCAGCGCTGAACTGGTGGTTAATCCGGCAAGAGCGGAGTATCCGAATCCACAGGAGAGACTTCGCAAAAGGTCGCGGCGGTTAATTGGATTCATAGTAGTGTCTCCTTATATCCTGTTGATGAATTCGGCGCTCTCAAACAAAGCTTGATACAGACGGGCCCAGGATTCTTGTTCCTTCTTTTCCGCAGGGGCTTCCGTTGCCGAGGTCTGCACATATCCTAAAGACTGCTTCAATTCCGAAGAAGTTGGCATACGACCATAAACTTGCTCGAACGCCTGTTGCACTCGCTTGTTGTCGTCCGTCTGCTTTGCCAGCATGTGTTTGGCCGCTCCTCTAGACTGTTCAATAACGAACTGATTGTTCATCAAGAACAGCGCTTGCGGCGCGACCGTGGTGATATCGCGCAGGCCCTTGGTTTCGCTGGGTTCGGGGAAATCGAACGCTTCAAACACTCGGGGGATGTAGCCGCGAAGCACAGGCAAATAAATACTGCGGAAAGTTGCCGCGTTCTCAAATCGGCTAATTGCCTTGCCGATGCGAACGTTCACCGGAGCCTGTTTGGGGAGCCGGGAAATCGGCGTGTCCGTGGGCGGGTTCAGGTTCAGGTTGCCCGCCACCATCAGCATGGAATCGCGCAGTGCTTCTGCTTCAAGGCGCCGGCGATTCATTCTCCAGTACGCCGTGTTTTCGGGATCCTTGTTAAAGTCCCTCTCGTTGTATTCGGCGCTGAGTTGGTACACACGGCTAAGCATGATTTCACGCAGGGTCTTCTTGGTAGACCAGCCGTTCTCCATGAATCGCGCGGCGACGAAATCGAGCAACTTCTGATTCGTGGGCATCTCTCCCATCTTGCCGAAATTATCGACGGTACGGACAATGCCGCGGCCGAACAGGTGATACCACATGCGATTAGCCATCACGCGGGAGGTCAACGGGTGTTGCTTGTTGGTCAGCCAATCGGCCAACTGCAAACGGCCGCTTTGCCCTTCGGGAATTTCCGGCACTTGCATTGATTCGGGCGTGCTTACTTCCACGAATCCGCGAGGGACTTGGGCGCCAAGCTTGTGCGGGTCGCCCTTGAGGTTCACTTTGCACTCCACCATGTTCTTCGCCTCGGCGGCGCCCATGGCGAAGGATCCGGTGCGCGGAAGCTTTTCCAGTTCCGTGTCGATCTTGCGAAGTTCAGCCAGCGTGGCTTGCACTTTTTCAGGCAATTGCCGGCGCTGCGCTTGCAGCAGGCGGGTTTCCGCGGCCGATTTCTGTTCCAGCAGTCCGGCCTTCGTCTTTTCCTGTTCCGGCGTTAGCTTCACTTGCTCAGCTTCCGGCAACAATACCAGCCGCTCTTCCTGGAAATAGCTGACGCGATTCATCGGTCGACGCGCCAAGCCCGTCTTTAGATCGGTCGACCGGAAGATGCCGGCCATCGAATAATAGTTGGTGGTTGGAATCGGGTCGAACTTGTGATCATGGCACCGTGCGCATCCAACGGTGAGGCCCATAACTGAGCGCGTCAGCACGTTAATTTGTTCATCGGCCACGTCCATTTGAAATTGGGCCACATCCTGTTCATTCAGATCATGCGCCCCTAAAGCAAGGAAACCCGTGGCGATGACTTGCTCTTTCTTTGCCTCCGCATTCAAGGCCGGCATCAGGTCACCAGCGATTTGTTCGCGCAGGAAAACGTCGTAAGGTTTATCACTATTAAATGCCGCAATCACATAATCGCGGTACTTGTAGGCGTAGGGGAATTGATAGTTGCGCGTGCGGCCATTCGATTCGGCGTAACGGGCGACGTCAAGCCAATGACGACCCCAACGTTCGCCATAGCGGGGACTGGCCAGCAGGCGATCAACAATGGTTTCAAACGCCTTCGGATTGCGATCGGCAACGAAGGCTTCCACTTCTTCCGGTGTAGGCGGCAGACCGGTCAGGTCGATGGTCGCGCGGCGAACCAATGTGCGCTTGTCGGCATCGGCAACTGGCGTCAGACCCTTAGCCTGGAAGTTTTCAAAAACGATGCGGTCAATTTCCGTTTTTGCCCACCTGTTTTTTGCCACGGGAACTGCAGGCTTCTTGACGATTTGGAAGGCCCAAAATTCGCGGCCTTTTTTCACATCGATGGAGGTAGCCTTCCACTCTGACTTCTCCGGCTCGCGAGGGTCGGGCGCACCCATGGCGATCCACTTTTCAAAATTGTTGACCACTTCTTCGGCCAGTTGTCCACCAGGGGGCATCTTGCGGCCGTCGTAATGCAGAGCCTTCAATAGAAGACTCTTGCCCGGCTGACCGGCCACCACGGCCGGACCCGATTGCCCACCGGCGCGAATGGCCTCGCGCGTGTCCAACCGGAAGCCGCCCATCGCAGTCTTCGTTTCGGCGGAATGGCAGCGGTAGCATTGCTGCGAAAGTACGGGACGAATTTTGGCCTCAAAGAATTCCAAGCCTTCACGGGTTGGCGGGGCGTCCATTCCCTTTTCGGCGGCGATCAAAGGGCTTACGGCAAATGCTATGAATGCAACGGAAAGTGCTTTCCAAATCATTGAGATGCGTCCTAACTTTGGGAAATCGATTGTGAAACCATCCTGATTCTATTGCAACTTTTTAATAAATGCAACCACTCCGCTGAACACGAGGCTTACTACAAAGTTGCGCGTATGAGGGAAAAACGCTTGAATGTAGGATATGCATGCGAACACTGAAGACTTATTCCTGATTGCGGCCTGCGGAAAAGGATACATAAAGCCGAACGCGGGAAAGGCCAAGGGACTGCTCGCAAACAACCCGTTACTTGCCGGCGTTTCAATCTTCAGCGCGGCCGCGGCTGGCGATTTTCAGGCCCTTGCCGCATTCGTTCAAGCTAGCCCCAACGCCGTGGACACTGTCGGTGGATACAGGAATGCGGCGCCTTTGGTTTATGCGGCATCTTCCGTTTTGGGAAGCACGCCATGCGTGACGCTGTTGCTGGAGAAGGGCGCCGATCCTAACTGCACTTGGTCGGATCCTGAGTCTCCTTCCGCGAAATTGTCTTGCCTCTACGGTGCGGCCGGCTTGGCGAACCACCCAGACACAGTTGAGCTGTTATTGAAGCATGGAGCCAATCCCAACGATGGCGAATCGCTGTATCATTCAACGGAATTCCGCGACCACAAGTGCCTGCGACTTTTGCTTGCCCACGGCGCGAAGTTTGATGGGACCAACGCGTTGCCCCACATGTTGGATTACGACGACTTGGAGGGTTTGCGGCTTTGCCTGGATCACGGCGCCGATCCCAACCCAAAGTTTCATGAAATCTCGCCAATACATCACGCCATCGTCAGGGGCCGTCGCGCGGATTTTGCGCGGTTGTTAATTGAGCGGGGTGCATCGCCGACCTCGATCGATTGCAGGGGGCTCACTCCATACCGTTTGGCGCGTCTCACGGGGGCTACCGATGTGGCCCAATTGCTGGAAGGCATCGGCGTGGCGGAATCTTTTACCGCGGCTGATGAATTTGTTGCCGCCTGCGCCGCTGCCGATCGCGCCAAAGCCAACGATCTCCAAGTTCAATTGAAAACTCTGCCAAGAGGAATGTTGCGTTTGTTGCCCGATCAAGCCGGTCGGCGACGCTTTGAATCCGTGGCTCTCATGCTGGAATTGGGTTGGCCGGTGGCAACACCTGGGGATTGGGGCGGATCGGCCTTGAATCATGCTTGTTACGCCGGGGATGTCGCGATGGTGCAGTTACTACTTTCCCATGGCGCAAATGTTCAGGAACCCAATGATTTTGGGGGTAACGCGCTTGGCGCTGCTTACTATGCGTCTGAGAATGATCCGCAACCCGGTGGAAGGTATGACGATGTGATCAAACTTCTTGCGCCACTGGACGCCAGTTCGTAGTAGACTAAGCCTCAATCTGAAATTTCCAGAAAGAGGTGCTCCATGCTGCGCAAAATCCTGATCGCCCTGGCCGTAATTGTTCTTGGCCTGGTTGCCGTCATCCTATCCCGTCCCGATTCCTTCCGAATTGTCCGTTCCACAACCATCGCCGCTCCGGCGGACGTGGTGTTTCCGATGATCAACGATCTTCATAACTGGGCCGCTTGGTCGCCATGGGCGGAACTGGATCCCAACATGAAGCTAACCTACAGCGGCGCTCAGTCAGGAGTCGGCGCAGTCTATAGTTGGGTAGGTAACGACAAAGTGGGCGAAGGGCGCATGACTATTCTCGAAAGCCAGCCGAACGACAAGATCGTGATCAAGCTGGAATTCATGAAGCCATTTGAGGCCACCAATACGACGAACTTTATCATCAAACCAGAAACTGGCGGAGTGGACGTGACTTGGGACATGACGGGCATCAACAACTTCATGTCCAAGGCGGTTTCTTTGGCCATGGACATGGATAAAGAGGTCGGCGGGGATTTCGCCAAAGGATTGGCCAAGCTGAAGACAGTGGCTGAGGCGAAGGCGAAATCGGGGAACTAAGAGTTTTTCGCCTAGTTCCCTCGATCGATTTCGTCGCGAACTTTTAGATAAAGGCAATGACGTCGATTTCAACCAGAGAGTTGCCGGGAATACCACCTGCCGCCGCGATGGTTGTGCGCACTGGCGGTTCTTCGCCAAACCTGCCTAGAAACATTTCGTTCATTCCGGCGTAGTCTTTTAAGTCATTCAGATACACATTGCATTTGAGGACCTTGGTCATGGAAGAGCCGGCGTCCTCCAATTCCTTCTGAATATCATCCAACACTTTCTTGGTGTGCGATTTTATGTCCCCTTCAAAATGGGCCCCTTTGCCGGCGATAAATAATAGATTTCCATAGGAAACGGCTCCGTTGAAAAGCGGAGTTTTGGCTGGCTTGGGACCCTTCCTATGCACCTTCTTGGTGGGCCCTGTTTGAGCCATTGCAGGCGCCGCTGCGGCCGCCGCGGCTGCTCCAAGGATTGCTCCCCGGCGTGAAGTCATTTTTTTGAGTTCCATTTAATAGTCCTTTCGTGCTACGTTCCTCATCAGGGCACTTGTATGCGGCGACGCACATTTCTTTCACTTCCAACTTCTCTATCCATTCCAACCTCTGCGGCATTGGCGGCGGCAATCGCCGAGGA
>JANXXI010000114.1 GCA_025350695.1 Acidobacteriota bacterium | reverse complement strand
GCTGCGGAAGGTGTTCTTCGGGTTGTGCTTGGACAGCGTTTTGGTGATTGCCGCCGTCAGCGTCGTCTTGCCGTGATCAATGTGGCCGATGGTGCCAATGTTTACGTGCGGTTTTGAACGGTCAAATTTCTCTTTCGCCATAATGGTCTCCTATTGGGCTTAGCGGGGTGGTTGACCCGGCTTGCGCTCGTCGGAGTTTTGAAAAATGGGGACTCGAACGAAGCGGATTTTATGGAGCCGATGACCAGGATTGAACTGGTGACCTCGTCCTTACCAAGGACGCGCTCTACCAACTGAGCTACATCGGCCCGAAAACTAACAACTTAAACCGGCTGGGCTTTCAAATAAACCGGCTCTCGAATCTGAACGGAATGGTGGACAGGGAAGGATTCGAACCTTCGTAGCCCGAAGGCGACGGGTTTACAGCCCGTTGCTATTGACCGCTCAGCCACCTGTCCAAACTATTACCAACCTCAAATACTGCTTTTATAAGAGCTTGTGTCACCGATGTGGATCGCGGTCAGGCCACCGTGATCAAGCTTCCCTCAAGTTTAGCACAGCAGGGGATGCGATCCAAAATTCGGGAAAGTTTGACCAAGGGGCCTCTCGTTTCCTACAATAGAATTCTGGAAGGGCGGGGGTAACTCAATGGTAGAGTCACAGCCTTCCACGCTGTTGGTTGCGAGTTCGATTCTCGTCCCCCGCTCCATTCTAAGTCCCCAAAATTACTTTTCTTGCGCCTCATACATTCGGCTATAGACCCGATAAGAGTTTCGTGTGTACCGCCACTCGCTTCATGCGCCTCCAACTTTCAAGCGTTTCCATTTCCCGTCAACTTCTGGTCCTCGGATTGGTCGCGGCGCTTCCCTCACTGGTAGCCCTGTTTTTCATTGTTTCCGGCTTCAATAAGGATCTTGATTTCGCTGCCGACGAGTTGCGCGGAATCGCATACATTCGCCCGCTCGACAAACTGCTTCGATTAATTCCCGAGCACAGACGGCTCGCAAACAAGGGAACAAAGGACGGTCCAGCGAAGGAGATCGATGCAGCCATGCAGGAACTACAAGCTGCCGACAAGCGGCATGGCGTTCGTTTGCAATTCACGCCAGAAGGTCTTAGGAAGCGGAAGCGAGAACATTTCCAGGTTACGACCCTCTTAGGCGAATGGCATGAACTTCGAAACACCAATAGTCAGGATGGCGGCGCAAAGCACCTTCACTTAATAGCGGACGTACGGGCAATGATTGCGCATGCCGGGGATACGTCGAACCTGATATTAGATCCGGACTTAGATAGTTACTACCTGATGGACGCGGTGGTTGTATCCATTCCGCAAGCACAGGACCGATTGCCCAGTTTTCTTTACTTCAGCGGCCCCAAGGATCGAACCAAATTAGCGATTTCCGCTGCACTACTCAAAGAGTCGGATGTGGAGCGCACCGCCGGAGACGTCGCGACAGCGCTGAATGAGGATGAGAATTTTCATGGAATCAGTCCTACCTTAAAAAGTAATCTCGCTGGCCGCGCCCGAAATTTCGAGGCAGCGAACCAATCATTGCTGACAGCCGTCGATCAAGCCACGACCTTGCAAGGAGACCCAGCCCAGACTGATATCGCGTTGGACGCATCGGTATCCGCGGCCCTGGCGGCAACGCACCCTTTATGGGATGCAGCAGCCTCAGAGCTGGAACTCTTGCTGAAGGCAAGAGTCGCCGCGATAGAAAAGAGCCGGATTTTGGCCTCGGCGGCCACACTGATCGCACTCGCATTAGCGGTCGTACTAGCATTCTTTATCGGCAAGTCAATCACTCGGACACTCCGTGTCGTCAGCGGCCAGCTATCAAGTCAGTCTGGAAATATTCGATCTGCGGCAGAGCAGATTAGTCAGTCGGCGGAATCTCTCGCCCAGAGCAGCAGCACCCAGGCCGCTTCCCTAGAGGAATCGAGCGCCGCTCTTCATGAGATCGAGAGTATGGCGCAACAAAACGCCCAGGCCACGCAATCCGCCGCACTATTGACCGTTTCCGCCAAGGGCACGGTGGCGCAGGGGTTGAAGGACTTGTCGGCCATGCAGGAGATCGTAAAAGGCTCAAACAAAGCCAGTGAAAATATATCCGGAGTGATCAAGACTATCGACAAGATCGCGTTTCAGACAAACATCCTTGCGCTAAATGCCTCGGTGGAAGCTGCTCGCGCGGGCGAAGCGGGAATGGGATTCGCTGTGGTCGCCGATGCCGTCCGAACGCTCTCCCAACAGAGTACTCGCGCCGCAACTGAATCGGCAGTCCACATCGAGAATTCAGTCAAGGCCAGCAGTCAGGCTGCCGCATCGGCAATGAACATTGGGGATTCTTTCCATCTCATAACCAATTCAGTCGAGCAGGTGGATAAGCTAGTCACAAGCATCTACAAAGGGGTACTAGAAGAGTCCCGGGCGCTCGGACTGATCACCAAATCCATTTTGAAAATTGAGCAAACCACCCAGTGCAATGCGGCCGCCGCGGAACAATCCTCAGCGGCGGTAATGGAACTGAACCGCCAAGCTCTCGATATCGATCAGAGCATCCAACAGTTACAAAAGCTTGTGGGGTAATCTTCGATTAGGTGATCACTTCCTCACCTACTCTCGCGCGGGAA
Organism: Acidobacteriota bacterium; assembly: GCA_025350695.1. GTDB lineage: Bacteria > Acidobacteriota > Terriglobia > Bryobacterales > Bryobacteraceae > JANXSF01. The sequence continues at coordinate 9,952 of JANXXI010000114.1, read as the reverse complement.
TTGATCCGTCAGCCGCTCCTTCAATCGTTGCCGCTCCAGCTCCAGACGAACGGAGCCTTTGCCTCAGCCCCTTATAGTCCGAGACGCTTGTGGCCTGCGGTCAAATTTGCCTGAGTCAACTCTCCCTTTAGGTAATCCATGGAGCTCGTGAATGCTATCACTCCTTCAAGATGGACCTATCCGCCTCCCTATCCATCAAAGCAGAACTCTCTCTGCGACCCTTTCCGCACTAGTGAGGCGAAGCAGTCGAACCGTGACCCTCCCAATTTCTGTCAACGGCTCAACCGATGTAAGCACTAACCCGGGAAATGATCGGCCCATTGATCGCGGCGAGGATGAAATAGCCGGACCGGTTCGCCGGTAACTTGGTTGATCGAAGCAATGTCAGTGCCCTTATAGCGATTGCGGAAGAGACACGCATAGGCCAAATTCTCAAGACTCGAACGACCGCCATGGTTTGCGGCTGACAATTTGGTCGATCTGGTGCAGAATACCGGCGTCGTTTTCTGATATTAGTTCAGTACTCGCATTGGCAGGAGGAGCGTTGCGCTACTTCCTCGCGCAGTTGCCCCGCTGATAGCACTGGCCACAAGCGAGAATTTGCCTAGCCTTGGCTTTAGCCATTCTGAGGATATGCTCCTGTTCCATGAAATGGTCGGGTTCGGCCTTCTCTTCAGGAGACAAAACCGTTCGCTTGCTCGCCCTCTATCAACTCAGCAACTCTCTTTTGTGATTCAACGAGTTGTGCCAGCAGCGATGAAATCGATGATTTCTAAGTACGCAGGAATGGTCGCGCTCATTCTGCTTTTATCCTACACTAACAACGTTTGGAACGCAGCCCGGCCTAGGATTATTGAATTTCGGGTGTCTCCAAAACCTGAACAGGGCGTCCGGTGGTCCGCCCGCCGAACGAACTTCGACCCAACTATTAAACTTCGAGATTCTTAGGCAATCACTTCCTGTACAACCCGGGCTGGGAATTGATCGGTTAACCGCTCCTTCAAGCCTTGCCGTTCTAACACCAGGTCTCGCGCCTTCAAGCCAAGCAAGTGAAGAATCGTCGCGTGGAAATCGTGTACGCTCACTCGATCATCCGCCGCCTTGAAACCAATGTCATCCGTGGCCCCAAACGCCGTGCCGCCCTTCACGCCGCCGCCAGCCATCCAAACGCTAAACCCATTCGGTCCATGATCGCGCCCCGCAGCCTTGCCATTGCCCTGCGAAATCGGAAGACGCCCGAATTCCCCACCCCACACAATCAACGTGGAATCGAGCAACCCGCGCTGCTTCAAGTCTTTCAGCAGCGCCGCCACGGGCTTGTCCGTCTTGCCACACGCGTAGTTCAAGCTGGATTGCAAATCGCCGTGGCTATCAAAAATTTGCGATTCGATATATAGCTGCACGAAGCGCACGCCACGCTCCACCAACCGCCGCGCCATCAAACAGCGTTTGCCATAAGAAGCGGTAGCAGGGTCGTTCAACCCATAGGCCTCACGCGTCGCCTCACTTTCTTTATTCACATCCAAAGCATCCGAGGCTGCCATCTGCATCCGAGCCGCCAGTTCATAACTCGAAATGCGGGCATCCAACTCCGGCTGATAAGGCCGGTCTTTGCGATGAGCCTCGTCCATTTTCCGTAGTAGTTCCCGCTCCGCTTCAACCAACGGCATGGGTATTTCCTGCCTAGGCTCCAGGTTCAACACCGGCGGACCCTCGGTTCGAAACCGCGTCCCTTGATAGATTGGAGGCAGCCACGCCGATTGCCAATTGGAAATTCCATTGATCGGCAACCCCTTCGGATCGTCCAAAACTACATAGGCCGGTAGATTTTGATTTTCCGTACCAAGGCCATAGCTCACCCAAGACCCGATCGAAGGGCGGCTCGCGATGGTCCGGCCCGAATGCATTAGGAACAACGCCGGCTCATGATTGGCATGTTCTCCGTACATCGAACGGATCAGCGCAATGTCATCGACACACTCCGCCAGATGCGGCAGCGCGCTCGAAATCTCAATGCCACTCTTTCCTCGCGGTTTGAACTCAAAAGGCGATGGCATTAACGTACCGGCATCCTTGCCGTTCGAAATTGCGAAGCTCAGTTCCCGGCTTGGCGCCGTACCCGCAAGCTGCTTCAGCTTCGGTTTCGGATCAAAAAGATCCACTTGGCTGGGACCGCCGTTCATGAATAGATGAATCACCGATTTCGCCTTCGCCTTGAAATGGGGCGGCTTCACCGCAAGATCGAAAACCTTCGAATTCCCATACGCGGGAGCCTGGAAGAACTCAGTCCCAAGGATCGAAGCCAAAGCGGCGCCATGCACGCCATCAACCATCGTTGAAAAGAAATCGCGTCTGTTCTTGTTCGTCATCTTCATCCCTAATCAATAAAGCTAAATTCCGCCGAGTTCAAAATCGCGTGACAGAAGTTCGCCACCGCCAACCACTGCGCGTTCGCCCCGCGCGGGGCATCGCCATTATCGGCATCCAATCGCGCGGGCCACTTTTCCCGAAACGCCGCGATTGCCTGAATCCCATCCCGCACTTCCTGCTCCGAAGGCGGCCGTGAATACGCGCGCAAGTAAATGTTCTCCACCACTTTCGCCCGATCCCCGTCTGATTCGTCGATCACCCGCCCAGCCATATAGCGCGACAAGTTCCAGGCCATTGAACCATTCATCATGTGCAGAGCCTGCGTCGCCACATTCGATTGCCGCCGCTCCGTGCAATTGGGCGTCATCGTTGGTTGATCAAAAGCATCCATCAAAGACACGGGAGTCTGCCGCCGGTGCAACGTAAAAATCGAGCGCCGGTAACCTGTCTTTGTTGGTTTCACCGTCACTTCTTTTTCCGCACTCACTTCAATCGGCGAAGCAGGTCCAAACTGCGCCGGATCCAAACGTCCCGCCACGGTGATCAGCGAATCATACAAGGTCTCCGCATCCATCCGGCGGAACGGCATGCGAGTTAGCAGCGCATTTTCCGGATCAACCGCCAGCACCGATTCCTCAACCCGCGAGCTCTGCCGATAGGCCTGCGACGTCACCATCATGCGGTGCATCGTCTTCATGCTCCATCCCTTGTTCACAAATTCCGTCGCCAAAAAATCAAGCAATTCAGGATGCGAAGGCGCCACTCCCGAATGGCCGAAATTGGCGACAGTGGGAACAATGCCTCGTCCAAAGTGGCGCATCCACAATTGATTCACGGCCACGCGAGCGGTCAGCGGATGATTAGGCTGCGTCAGCCAATTCGCCAGCGCAAGCCGCCGGCCAGTTGCTCCCTTAAACGGCGAAACGATCTCGTACGGTTTCAAACTGGCGTTGGCCAGCACCATCGGAACACCCGGCTCCACCGGATCACCAAACCCAACCGCATCACCGCGTCGCAAGAGATAAGGAATGGAAGGCTCTTCATTGTCAGTCAAAATACGAACGTGGGGCTTCGACTTCATCTTGCCGCGCACCATTCCCATTTCGTTCTGCAGCCCTTGAAGCTTCCCCTGCAATTCGGGATACTTCTTGGTCAAGTCGCGATTGTTCACTGTGAATGTAGGTTTAAACTTCGCCATCAAATATTTCTGCAATTCGGTACGCTTGTCGTCGCTCACTGCTTCGGCCGCCTTCAAATCAGCCCGAACATCGACCGGCAGGGCTTCCAGGCGCTCCTCAATCAATTTCTGCTTGAAAGGATCTGTAATCTTACGAGTCTCTTCCTGTATCCGCTTCAGTTCCGCTTCGAGCGGCGCATTAACCGTTTTGGCTTCTTCTAATTCACTTTCAAGCGCCAACGGAAACTCACGCTTGTTTGGCGATTTCCATTCGTAGGGATCATATGCGCCCTGCAGAATCGCGCTCAGACGGTAATAATCGCGCTGCGGAATCGGGTCGTACTTGTGATTGTGGCAGCGGGCGCAGCCAACTGTCAGCCCCATAACCGATGAAGCAAGGACCTCAACTTCGTCAGCAACAATGTTCATGCGCTCGGCGATCAACCCACGCTCATTGGAATTTGTCGGGTCGGGGACAGTACGCAAAAACCCGGTCGCGGCCAGCCGGTCGATCATGTCTTGGTTTGCGGATTTCGCGCTCTTCCAATCGTTCGAAATCTCGTCGCCTGCAATCTGCTCGGTCAAGAATTGGTTATACGGTTTGTCACTGTTCAACGAACGAATCACATAGTCTCGATAGCGCCAGGCAAACGGCCGAACCCCGTCATCCTGTCCAAACCCTTCGGAATCGGAATACCCGGCAAGGTCCAACCAATGCTGCCCCCAGCGCTCACCGTATTGCGGCGAAGCCAACAATTCATCCACCAACTTTTCGTATGCGTCGGAAGACTTATCATTCAGAAAGGTCTTTAGTTGCGCTTTGGTCGGAGGCAGACCCACCAAGTCCAAATAGATGCGCCGCGCCAGCACAAGCTTGCCCGCGTCCTTTATGAAGCTCAACCCCTTCGCTTCCAACTTCTGCAGCAAAAACGCATCGATTGGATTCTTCACCAACGTCTGATTCTTCACCTTCGGAACGTTGGGCCGAATCGGTGGCTGGAACGACCAAAACTTCTGAGCTTCTTTTTTGACAACCGCGTCGGCAGCTACTTCAACCGGCCCAGGCTCTTTGGCTCCGCCCGCAATCCACGCGCGCACAATCTCCGTTTCAGTTGGAGTCGGCAACTCCACTGCCAAATCTTTCGCCATCACGTCCGGTGGCATTTGCCCATTCACTATACGCTTATACAGCAGGCTCTCTTCCGGCTTACCCGCCACAAGCGCGGGGCCCGACTTGCCGCCTTTCAATCGGCTGGCCACGGTTCGCATGTCCAAACCGCCTTCCTTGCGCAGGCCGCCATGGCAAGTCACGCAACGGGCCTGGAACACCGCGCGCGCGTCTTGCTCACGCACAACCGCCGTCTCAATCGCCGGCGCAGCCTTCAGCCCTTTGTCAATCCAAGTACGGATCTGGTCAATCTCCTCCGTGCTCAGTTTGGCCTTGCCAGGCGGCATCTGTTGGGTAACAACTTTGTCGATTAACAAACTTTTCGCCGCGGCTCCGGGCACAACCGTTGGCCCCGAAGCGCCGCCCTTCATTGTTGCTTCTTCAGTGCGCAAATCAAGCTTGCCCTGCGGGGTAGCGCCGTGACACGCCACGCACTTGGCCATGAATACTGGCTTCGCCGTCGAATCAAACAACGCCGGTTGACCTGTAACGATAAAGCTAGAGGCGACAAAACAAAATAAAGGGGCAGTGATAGCGCGCAGCATTGGAATTGTGTACAGTATATCGAAATTGATACTTGTTAAGGGAGCACTCTACCCGTGAAAAGACGAAGCTTCGTACTAGGCGCCGCCGGGGCGCTGGCCGCTCAAACTAGCCGGCCTTTGCGAGTGGGACTGATCGGCCACACCGGCCACGGAAACTACGGCCACGGTATTGACACGGTGTGGAAAGCCATCCCCGAAGCCAGAATGATTGCCGTGGCCGATCCGGATGAGCAAGGCCGCGAAAAGGCGCGCCTTCGAACAGGAGCACAGCGGGCCTTCGCCGACTACCGCCAGATGCTGCGCGAAGAGAAATTCGACATCGTCGGCGTCTGTCCACGCTGGATGGATCAACGCGGCGCCATGATAATCGCCGCCGCGAACGCCGGATGCCACATCTATTCTGAAAAGGCATTTGCCGCGACGCTCGATGAGGCCGACGCAATGGTCGAAGCCATCCGCCGCAATAAAGTGAAGTTCCAGCTAGCCCATCAAATGCGCCGCTCGCCTTTCACGTTGACAGTGAAATCTATGCTTGAGGCGGGTGAGATCGGCGATATCCAAGAAATCCGTTGCCGAGGCAAGGAAGACAAGCGGGCTGGCGGCGAAGATCTGATGGTGCTTGGATCGCATCTTTGCGACGTCATGCGAATGCTTGCCGGCGATCCGCAATGGGTGTTCGCCCATGTCACCGAATCCGGCGCCGCAATTTCCCGCCAGAACGTGAGAGAGGGCACGGAACCCATCGGCCCAATCGCCGGGCGCGAGATCGGCTCAATGTTCGGATTCGCGGACGGTCTTCATGGCTACCTGGCGTCGAAGGCAACAAAAGATACCCACGACCTTCGCTTCGGTACATTCATTTATGGCGGCAAGGGTGTGATCTTCCTACCCAACGCAAACTACCCAAACGGCGCCCAATCTTACATTTTGAAAAGCCCAGCTTGGATCCCCGGCAAAGGCGCGGAATGGAAACCCATCGAAGTGGAGCACGATCATCGTTTTGACAAAGAAGCAATGATGACAGCGAATCTCGGGATGGTGGAAGATCTTCTTGATGCCATCAAGAAAGATCGTGAACCAGCCTGCTCTGAGCGCGCCGGCCTCTGGACGACGGAGATGATTACCGGTATCTATCGTTCTCAGTTGAGCGGCTTGCCCGTAAAGTTCCCGCAGATTCTCCGCAAGCTGCACCCGCTCACAGTCCTGAAATAGTTATTGAGCTCGATTGTTCATGCGGACCTTTTCCGACGACTTGGCGGCTTCGCGAGTCTTCACAAATTCGTCCTCAGTCTTCTGCCACAGCGCCGCCAGTTGCTTCGTAAGCGCAGGTTCTTTGGCCGCAAGGTTGTTCTGTTCCCCGCGATCATTCTTGAGATTGTAGAGTTCCCACTCCCCATCTTTGCCGGTCGCAATAAGCTTCCAATCCCCCACACGAATCGCCCGATTATTGTTGTGATTGAAATAGATGAAATCATGCGGAGCCGCGCCATCTTTATTGAACGCCGCCGCAATACTCCGCCCCGCCAAATTCGGCGCGCCCGGCGGGGTTTCCATACGCCCTCCAGCCAAATCCACCAGCGTCGGAAGCACGTCCACGAAGTGGCAAGGATTATGCCGGAGCTTGTTCTGATCCTTGATCCCATTCGGCCAATGCACAATCAACGGCGAAGAAATGCCGCCCTCGTTCACCCAGGATTTGTGCAGACGGAACGGGGTATTAGCGTTAGTCGCCCAACCCGGCCCGAGCCCCAAATAACTTTTTGCAGACCCCAACGGAGCCGTCTTGTCATGCCCATCTGCACGTATTAATTGCTCCGAAGAAGCCCCGTTGTCTGAAAGAAACAGGATGACCGTATCGCGCTCAACTCCCATCGCCTCCACCTGCTTCATCAGCTTGCCGATCTCCGCATCCATCCGCGTGATCATCGCCGCATGAATCGCCATTTTCGTTCGCTGGAAATCTTTCTGCTCCTGATTGAGTCTTGACCACGGCACGGCCTTCGACACTTCCCCTGGCCCGATCTTTTCCAGCAACTCGTTGTCAGGCGTGTTCCAATTGGTCCACTTCCCCGGCTCCATCGGAGTCAACGGGCAATTGATCAAGCCCATCTTCGTCATCCGCTGCCACTTGCGTTCCCTAGCTGTATCCCACCCTTCAGTAAATTTCCCCTTGTAGTGATCAATGTCGGCCTGAGGCGCCTGCAACGGAAAATGCGGCGCATGGAACGCCACGAACATAAAGAACGGGTCCTTGGCATTTTCCTGCTGATGGCCTTGCAAGAATGTCACGGCATGATCGGCAATCGCGGTGGTGCTGTAGTATCCGTCCTCTGGTTTCGGCAGCGCCTTGGCGTCCACCTCGTGCCGGCTCTGCGTGAAGAAACGGTTTTCGTCCAGCATCGTATAGCTGTGATCAAATCCAACGCCGCCTTCGCCCGTGACAAAACGCAAATGCCACTTGCCGGAGTGATAAGTCCGATAGCCAAGCGGCTTCAAATACTCCGGCAGAAATTTCGTGAAGCTAGGCACATTACCTGGCGTCATCACGTCGCCCGCCGTCTGCTGGGCGTAATAGCCAGTCATCAGACATCCTCGCGATGGCCCACAGCGCGCCGTCGAATAGCATTGCGTGAACCGCAGCCCCTTCGCCGCCAAGCGATCCAGGTTCGGCGTATCGATGTCTCCACCGTAGCAGCGGGCGTCGGCAAAACCCATGTCATCGGCAAGAATCACAATAAAATTCGGCTTCTTCGCTGTAGCGCCTTGGGCGCATGCAGTCAAGCTGGCGCCACCCATAGTTCGTAAAAATTCGCGTCGGTTCGTCATGGCAACTCTCATCTACTATATGATGAGGATCTGAAATGAAGCTACTCACACCACTTACAGCCCTCTTCGTCACTGCCTGTTTTGCCGCCGACTACTTCCCGCCTCCCGACGTCAAAGGCGGCTGGCGCACCCTCACCGAGCCCGCCAAAATCGAAAAGCTGGCCGGTATCGACGTAAAGAAACTGGACGAGGCTTTCGACTACGTTCAGCAAACCAGCCAGCACGGCGGCCTGCTAGTTGTTCGGCACGGCTACCTGGTCTACGAACGTTACTTCGGCCGGGGCCATCGTGAAGCTCTTCCGGAACTCGCCTCCTGCGGCAAAGCATTCACCACCGTCGCCACCGGCATAATGCTCAAGGAAATGGCCGACAAATTTTCCAACGGCCTCGACGAAAAGATTTTCACGCCCAAATTTCTACCTGCCAAATATTTCCCGCTCGACGATCCACGGAAAGCCGAAATCTCCCTCGGTCAAGTTCTCTCCATGTCAGGCGGCATCCGCGGCACTAATCCGGTTTACGTCAATGGCGTGCGGTCAACTTGGGAAAAGCCCACGGACGATAACGGCCCCTATTCCACCACCGACGACTTCGCCATGAAGCAATCCCTCTGGTGCGCCCCTGGCGAATGCTACTCCTACACCACTTCCTCAAGCCACATCCCCGCAATGATCGTGCGCCAAATCACCGGCATGGAGATGGAAGCGTACATGCGCAAACGCCTCACGGGCCCCCTCGGCTTCGGAACCTGGGGCTACGCCATGTACCGGCCTAAACTAAAAGGTGGCATCGACGAAAACGGCCGCATGTTTCACACACCCGGCGGAGGCAGCAACGCCGTCCGCTCCACAGACGTTCTCCGCTTCGCCTACCTGATGCTGCACGAGGGCAAGTGGGGGAAGCAGCAGATCGTCCCCGCCGATTTCGTTAAAATGTGCGGCCGCATGGTGAAGTACAACCCGCACTACAATCACAGTTTCAATTTCAACGTAAACGAGAAAGGCCAATACGCGAGTGTTCCGAAGGACGCGTTTTGGAAAGGCGGCTCTGGCGGATACGCCATTTACGTCGTGCCCTCGCTCGACATGGTCATCTACAAAATGGGTGGAACGGAAGGACAATACGACCCAGCGCTAACGCGTCTCCCGGTGAAGTACACCTACGACGGCTCGCGCAAAGATTGGAAAGCAGGCGACCCCAAAGTCATCGGTGATTCAACCGGAAAGACGCTTCAAATGGTTGTCGCTTCCGTGAGGAACTAACCGATGCAGAAACGCCGCGAATTCCTAAAATCACTGGCTGCCGCGCCTGCCCTGTCAGCCGTGTCCGCGCAAGAACAGAAACGCCCCAACGTCCTAATCATCCTCACCGACGATCAAGGCTACGGCGACTTCTCCTGCCACGGCAACCCAGTGCTGAGGACGCCCAACATGGACAAGCTCCATAGCCAGAGCCTGCGCTTCACCGATTTCCATTCCGCCCCCATGTGCACGCCCACCCGCGGCCAACTGATGACCGGCCTCGACGCTCTCTACAACGGAGCCACTTCCGTCACCGCCGGCCGCGCCATGCTCCGTCGCGGCATTCCAACCATGGCCGAAATTTTTAGGTCGAACGGCTACGGCACCGGCATCTTCGGCAAGTGGCACCTCGGCGACAACTACCCGTATCGCCCCATGGATCGCGGCTTCGAGGAAGCAAAATACTTCTTCGGCTTCGGCCTTTCTTCCGCACCCGAATTCGCCAACGATTACTTCAACGGAACCTACCGCCACAACGGCAAGCCCAAAAAGTTTGATGGCTACTGCACGGATTTCTGGTTCGGCGAGGCCATGAGTTGGATAACCAAACAGCAATCCGCGAACA
>JANXXI010000113.1 GCA_025350695.1 Acidobacteriota bacterium | reverse complement strand
CTGCGGAATCCTCGCGAACTGGCGCAAGCGCCTGCGAACTGGATGCCTTGGAATTACCGCGAGAATCTTCTTCAGACGTCCGATATTGCCGCCTGAATGGCAAATTCATGTCGGTTACGCATGCTTGCCGCAACCTCACTTTCCACCCATACCAGATTCCACACGAACGTATCCTCACCGATCTCGATTTACGGAATATTAATTTCTTTCACGACAGTTTCATCGATTTCGGGCTGATCGCTCTCGCCTCCGGGGCGGTGAATAACTCCTGGGTCAATAATGTAATGAGAGGAAGATCCGGAATCATCTTCCAGGGGGTCACCGTCAGGAATCGCGTGGGCGGAAACACGGATTCGGGTAAGTTGGGAGTTTCGCTCCCGGACGGCATGACCTGTTTTCAGGGTTCGGGACGGGCCCTCAATGCCGACGGTTACTACGGCCCAACCGCCGCTTCGCCAGCCGTAAATCGCGGCCCTTTCCCAACATCCCAACATTCAAAACGTAGCGGGCGACTACGCCATTTCTCTCGATATCGCCGGACGGCAGGGACGCAAAAAAAGACGCGGGTGCGGTTGAATTCGGGGCCACCGGCACGGCATCAACCGGCTCTTAAAGGTCTCTGATGTAGGGCCCTCTTACTTGCAAAATCCCATCGGCGCCTTCAACGCTGCGGGATTTCAGGAAGGCGCCTTCTCGTGTGTCGCCGCCGCGTTGATGGCGTAATCGAGGTAGCTCGCGTCCTCCACGATGGCCGCGATCTTGCGCGGCTTCTTCCCGACAACTACCGGCGCATCGAACAAACAAGAGGCTCATGACTAAGCCCATGGAATGCGTCGAGCGCGGAGAGTCAAGATAATGGCCAAGACAAACGTCCTTTATGTCCGGCAATGCACGCCAGGCAATTTTAACGCGGCGGATTTTATCGAACCGGCCACCGAGTAACGGTCGAGTCCCCCCTCCCACGGAAGATCCAGATCGTTGGCATCCACGCCGACCAAGTCCCCTCTGGCGCTCATTGGTAGCCTTACCCATACGCCGCGGTCGCGGTCAAGTTTCAAGATTGCCGCGCCATCCCAACCCCGCCCGTATACGATCTCGTCCGCGCCCACCCCTCTGGGAGTAACTCTAGGAGTGCTCCAGCGCCCGATTTCTTTTCCCTCCATGTCCAATTCAACCCACCAGCCCTCAGGATGACCGCCATAGTTTAGGTACACACCCACGCGTTTCCCAAATACTCGGCAGCCTACCCCGCCAACACTTGTTTCCGACGGTTCGAACCGGGCACTCGGACTCGGAAATGTCGATTTCTGCAACGCTGTTCCGATCAATTCGCCGTCCCACGAGTAGTGCCGCAGGACCGGATAGTCAAGATTCTCGTCGAGCTTGCGACTAAAGCTTGGCCTGACCATTACCCAAACACTGTGATCTGCTCCCAGGCAGACGTTTGTCGCTTCGAATCCCTTTATGTCGATGGAGTTGGTCTTACCCATTGGGTTAAACAAAAGCACTTTGCCAGGGCCGCCCGCCACTGCTACGTAGCGCTCGGCATCCACAGAGACGCTCCTTGCGGTAGGCACTGTATAAGTGCCTACGAGAGCTCCATCTATCCGGTACAGGTGAACGCGGTCATTCCAATCGAATACCGCTAGCGATGCATGATCCACAGTCGGAGAAATGTTAAGAGGCGAGAGATCTGCGGCGGTTATTCTGCCAATCGTTACTAAAATCAAAATTGCGCGTGTCATTTCTCATTGCACCCTAACTAACTACACTGACGCTATCTCTTCTTTAAGCGTGCAAGCCCTTCTGAGATCCGCTTTCTCCTAGTTTCTTAGTTCAGTCGTCGATAAATGGGCGCTATGTCAAACCGACCTCTCACCAAGCCGCGTTACAGCCACTTCGACTCCTAGATAAGGCCCGCCACCGCACCGAGTAGTCAGCCGTATCCTTGAGGACAAACGAAGCAGCCCATGCTCTTGCGCAGACCATCCTTGATCGCATTGCACAGCCTGAACCCATTCCCGGCTTGGGTAGGCCCGGAGAGAGGCCCGGTACTCGCGAACTGGTTTCTCCGCCCTACGTCATCGAGTACCACGTCAAGGACGATGTTGCTGAAATCCTTCACATCTGGCACGACGCACAGGACTGGCGCTCCTAAGCCCGGCCCGTGTCTAATAAAGGGTAAGTTTCGGGACGTGGCGAAGGGTGCATGAAAGCAGCTTGCACCCGGCAGAAAGTTAGAAAACGAACACTTGACAGTGGTAACACACATGTTACTATGATTAAATGTTCAAGCTTCACTGCTACATTGACGAAAGCGGAACAAGACGCTTCGCCAAATGGTTTAAGACCTTGAACGGTATCGCAGCCGCCAAGATGACGATTGCCTAACGCGTTCAGAGCTTGGGAACCTGTCAAGAGTGAAGGGCGTGGGAGGCGGCGTGCTCGAATATAGGATTGATTTCGGCCCCGGCTACCGCAGCTATTTCGGTAAGGACGGGGAGCAGCTTGTCATCCTGATTAGCGGCGGCACGAAGAAGCGCCAAGCGAAGACATTGCCGAAGCACAGCGTTGCTGGATTGATTACAAACGGAGGAAGAAAAATGCCCCTTACCCATGACTTCAAGGAAACCATCCGGGCGCGCGCGCAGACCGATCCGAAATTCCGGCAAGCGCTTTTGCGCGAAGCCGTCGAAAGCTACCTGAACGGCGACCTAGAAACCGGCAAGGCCGTGTTGCGCGACTACGTGAACGCCACGGTAGGATTTCAGGCGCTTGAGAAGAAAACGGACATTCCGGCGAAAAGCCTCATGCGCATGCTAGGGCCAAAGGGCAGCCCGTCCGCGGCGAACCTCGCAAGCATCTTGACCGCCTTGCAGAAAACTGAAGGCGTGCATTTTCAACTGGCGTTGCGTCGCTAGGGGCGTTGCTTACCGTTCGACATTGGCGCCTGACCATATCGTTTCGTATGCCTTCAACATCTCCTGAAAGGCATCTGTAATCTGTGTAATTACAGTACCCGCCTTCTTTGCTCCATCTTTGAACGATGCGCCGGATTGATGGCAACTCGCGTTATCAATGAAAAAATATCGATCGTGTAAATCGGTTGAGGATCGAACGGATACAGTATGGTCATGCTGTTGAGCGAAGATGTTTACCGCAGGAAGAAGGCTGGCCAGGTGTTTAGGACTTCGGATGTTGGCGGTGACTTGTTCATTGACGGCCAACTAGATCGCAGGCCGGTCCAGCATATTCTCATCGAAGGATGAGCCTGAAGGTCGGCCTTTAGACCGGGCTCCTTTGTGTTTTCTTGTTTTCTTGTTTTGTTG
>JANXXI010000110.1 GCA_025350695.1 Acidobacteriota bacterium | reverse complement strand
GGAATCCACCTCGAAAATGGCATCCGGCGCGGATTCAAGGAGAACACGAAACCTACTTTGCGTTTCGGCGGCGGAAATTGCCGCATCGGAGGATGCCTCGGCCTTCTTGCTGCGAGTGACATCCACGCAGTTCATCAGGGCTCCGCCCGATATGGACCTGGCACTGATTTCCGCCCAAACTGGTGCGGGAAACAATTCGGAGCGCAATTGGAACAGTTCGTGTTGAACGGACTCCCCGCGTGAGACGCGCTGGCTGGGAGATTCAACCTCTTCGACATGATCCCCAACTTGCTTGAAAAAGCAGACAGGCGCAACAGCCCCCGAATGGCCGCACATTCTCTGCGCGGCTTGATTCATGTAGGCAATTTCGCCATTGGCGTGGGTGAGTATAATCCCTTCAGAGACGCCCTCAAGAATTTCACGGGCAGGTTGCGATTCGAGCAACTGAGTTAGGCTGTGTGCGGACATGAACGATTTCCTAATAGAATAGCTATTCCAAAGATAGAGTACCGCTCCCTTCCCGTCACGGCTCGCTCACTTGAAGGACAATTTTTACCACATCTTCCTGGCCTTCCATGAGCATTTCATATGCCGATGCTATTTCATTAAACGGGAGTCGATGCGTGACAAGCGGAGCCAGATCGATCCTCTTCGATTCCACCAATCGTATTAGCCGTTCCATGCGGGCCTTGCCGCCCGGGCAGAGTGTGTTGACCACCGTATGATTGCCCAAACCGCTGTTGAAGGATTGCTCAGCGATTGTGAGGGCAGAAGTAAAAACGCCGATGCAAGAAACGGTTCCCGCGGGCCGGATCACCTTCATGGCGCTCTCAAACGTCCGCGGCTCGCCATGCGCTTCAATGGCGACATCGACACCGGCCCCACGAGTCAGTTTGAGGATCTGCTTGACTAGAGAAGGTCCGCTAAGAATCCCGGTGGTCGCGCCAAATTTTGAAGCAAGGTCCAGGCGAGAAGAAAGCTTGTCGACGACGATAATTTGTGCAGCGCCACGGAGCTTGGCTCCCAGCGTTGCACACAGACCGACCGCGCCCTGGCCAAAAACAGCGACGTTGTCGCCCAATTCCACACCACCGCGCTCGGCCGCGGCAAACCCTATAGAGGCGGTTTCGGGAAGCAGCAGTGCGGCTTCGCTTGAAATGGAATCGGGTAAGGGCGTCAAATTGACTTCGGCGTATGGCACTCTGAGGAATTCGGCTTGTGCACCATCAGTAGTTCTTCCCAGCCTCCAACCGCCGAGCATACCCCGGCAATGCGCTCCGTTGCCACTTAGGCAGGGGGAGCATTGACCGCAGGATGATGTGGCGCTGACCAATACTCTTTGGCCTACTTCGTATTCAGAAACAAGCTCGCCCAATTCTTCAATCACGCCGACAGCCTCGTGACCTAGGGTCAATCCGCTGGTAACGGGGAAGACACCGCGCACAATGTTCAGATCATTGGCGCTGATGGAGGTCAGCTCCACTTTGACCAGTGCTTCAAGAGGGCCAGGAGTAGGAATGCGCTTCGTCTCAAGGCTGGTGACACCGGGAGAGAGGAAAACGTAGGATTGCATCATACGACCGGACTGCATTGCGTGTTTTGACTCTTTGCCTACTGCCATCGAAACCGTCTTGTTCTTACCTTTTTTATAAATCAATAAATGGGGGCTGAACTCAGCGATTAGATTCGAAGAGGACGAACGCGCCAAGACCCCCCTGCGGCGATGGGAGCATTTCGAGGGCCACGCGCTTTACCTAGGCTTGGAAGAGCGACTGGGCGAAATGACGCAGCTGACTGGTGCGGATGCCCCAGCCTGAGCCCAGAGACGGATGCACCCGTGGTTACTTTGTGGCAGTCTGGATGCAGAGGAATCGCTCATGAAACCTATTCACCGGATTCTCTTCCCAACCGATTTTTCGCGCCGATGCCAAGCGGTAGCGCCAGCCGTGGCGGAATGGGCGCGATTCCATAAGGCAAAAGTGACCCTGCTACACGTCCTCCATGTCCCTATTGCCGCCTATGGCCACTTTGACACTTATTCGGCGATGGTGGATTTCACGAGTCTCCGCAAACATGCCGAGGATGCGCTTGCGCCGTTGTATCAGGAAGTGTTCAAGGATGTGGAAGTGGAGAGGATAGTTGTGCGCGGCCAGCCGGATGAGGAGATCATCCGCTATGCGCACGCACACCCGGTGGATCTGATCATGATCCCAACCCATGGAAGCGGAAAACTGCGAGCCTTGCTGTTGGGCTCCGTCGCAGCCAGCGTCCTGCATGATGCCGAATGTGCAATTTGGACCGATGCGCATGCGGCATTGCCAAATCTGGTGCCTCTCGCGCCGACGTCAATTTTGTGCGCGGTGGACTTGAAGCCAAAGAGCCTTGAATTGTTAAAGGCGGCCCATTTCCTAGCTAGAGAGTATGGTGCGGAAATGAACTTTATTCATGTGCTGTCACCGATTGAAGGAACCGGGGAAATGTGGCCGCCCGTCGAATGGTCAGAGGCGCGGATAGCGAAAGTAAAGGAAGACTTCATTCCGCTGGCGAAAGAGGCGCAGGTGCGCACGGACATTGAGGTGCTGGAGGGTCATGTTGGCCAGATTTTGCACGATTTCGCGATGAGGCATCATGCCGACTTAATCATTATGGGACGAGGCGTGATTCATGAAAAGTTTGGACGGCTGCGTTCCCATGCGCACGACATTATCCGAAGATCGCCTTGCCCGGTGTTAAGTATTTAGATCCGTTCGAGGATCACGCATTTCAAATAGAGCGTTTCTGGCACAGTGAGCAGCACTGGGTGATCGAGCGCTTGCATCCGTCGTTCCAGCACGCGCAGGGGCCTGCCCGTTTCAACCGAGGCAAGCGCAATCATATCGAGCAGTTTCGCCTCACTCATGTGCTGGCTGCAAGAGCAAGTGATCAGCACGCCGCCGGGATTGAGTAAGGACAGCGCGCGGCGATTCAAGTCAAGATAAGCGGGTTCGGCCGCCGCCAGATGTTGTTTCGATTTCGCGAAAGCCGGTGGATCGACCACAATCGTATCGAAGCGCCGCCCGGCTGCCGCGTAACCAGCCAGGGAATTCAATACATCCGCCTCGCGGAATTTTATATTGGTGATGCCGTTCAAATCACGATTCCGCATCGCCGTTGCCAGGGCCCGTTCGCTTGAGTCCACAGCCTCCACGGCCTCTGCCCTGGGGGCCATGTGCAACGCGAACCCACCAGTGGAGGTAAACAAATCGAGCGCCTGCCCCTTTGCCCAACGGGCGGCCGCTAAGTAGTTTTCGCGCTGATCGAGAAACACCCCGGTCTTCTGGCCTTCGAGTAAATTGGCTTCAAGACGCAAGCCATTCATATCGAGGATTACTGGATTGGGAATCTCACCGGCCAGAACGCTGCTTTGCTGGGGAAGGTTTTCTTTCAGGCGCACGGCGGAATCGTTGCGCTCCACCACGCCTTTCGGGGAAAGCAGTTCCGTTAAGGCAGCGACGATTTCCGCCTTGGCGCGGTCCATTCCCTGGGTCAAAGTCTGCACGACCAGATAGTCACCGTAGCGATCCACAATTAACCCCGGCAACCCATCGGCTTCGGCAAACACAAGCCTGTAGGCGTTTGAATGCTCCACGACCAAGGCCCGGTGTTTGAGCGCGCGCGAAAGACGGTCATGCCAAAAGGCGCTATCCACTACTTCTGGTTTGCGGGAAAGGAATCGCAGGGAAATCTGCGAAGCGGCGGAGTAATGGGCAACGCCCAGCTGGCGGCCTTGTTGGTTTAGAACAGCAACAACATCGCCAGGCTGGGCATTGCTTGCATCGACTACATCGCTTTGAAAAACCCAAGGATGCCCCGATTCCACTCGAGCGGCTCCATGGCGGTTTATTCGGATTTGTACGGACATTGTTTCAAGTCTAGCGCTGAATGGTTGAGCGCCAAAACATCATCCTGGTCATTACATGGGCGGCAGTTGGCTGCCCTTCACCCATCCATCGTAGAAAAAGGCGGCGGCAATTCCCAAACCAAGTAAGGCGACCGCGATCGTCGAAGCTTTGCCGAACCGGTCAATCAGATCCAGGCGCTGCGCCACCTCTGTCTGATGTTGAACAACGCTCCCCTCATTGCCCTGCAAATGGATCATACTGTCCTCTTGCCGCGCCACCACTCTCCGATAGGCTGCGGTCATCAGAACTAAGAGCGCCATTACGCTCCATACAATAACGATCAATGTGAAATTCATAATACTCGGCCTCCTGTCTCGTTCCTGTGCATGTGATGTGCCAAACATTTGGTGGATTTGGACGTAGAGTTGGGGCAATACCCCCAACCACCCTCACATCCGGATCACTGGGCAAGGGGCATCACGCACAATGTTATACCCATGGGAACGCAACCGCCCCAGCATGCCATGATCCTCCGCCGGGCCGACAACGATTACATCGGCCTGATGCCGCATGGCGGCCTCGCGCACCACAGCAGAAACCTCGCCTCCCAGAACGCAAGCCCCGAGATTGATTCCCAGCCTGTGTTGCAGCTTGGCCAGATTTTTACGAGCGTCGTCCACAAGGAATATCGTGAACGTATCGTCCGGTTGGCCTGGAACATGCTGTGCGGCCGGAACGGCATGGGCCAAGCGAACTTCAGCATTCCACTGCTTGGCGAACGCGACGGTCCAGACGATTAACTCCACACTGTGCGGTGAAAGGTCGACCGCACATAGCACATGCCTTGGCACCGTGCTTTCTTTGGCCGGATCTTCCGCAAAGTGCGAATCGGTCCAAACGTGGCACGGCGCATCGTGTAGTACTTTTGCCGCGACAGAGCCTAGCAGGAAACGACGGAATGATCCGCGACCATGCGTGGGCATCATGATCATCTCTATTTCCTTTTCCTTCACGTAGGAGAGGATCTTCTCGGCCGGGTCTCCTTCAAGCACAACGTAGCGCGCCTGCAAACCTTGCCAGTGCTCGGGGTAAAACTCTTTCAACTGTTGTTCGTGGTGCTTCTTCGCTTCGTTCCATTCGACAGCATAAGTCTCCGCACGGAGCCCCACGTCAATCCACACGCCCGCAGCCATGCCGGGCTGCAGCAGAGCGAAAGCCCAAGGCGAGCTCCCACTATCCATGACATGAAGCAGATGTATCTCCGACTTGTAATGCTGCGCGATCTCCCGCACAAAACTGGCTGTTTGCACTGATAAGGGGGAGAAATCCACTGGGAACAGAATTCTCTTGAAGTTGAGTGGCGGCCTTTGCATATCGTTTATCCTCCAAATGTTACAAGAGCATGCGAATTGCCAAACAAGATGGCGATTCAAATGCATCATGAATATCCAGGAGGGCGAAACCATATGACCCAAGCAATGACCCAGAAAACGAAGCAACCCATTTGGATGAAAACTCGAGTGGCAACACCGAACGACATTAAGGAGCTTTGCCAGGTGGAAGGAGATTGCCTCACTTTCTTTTTGGGATCCCATCAAGGAGGCGCTGGAACGCATCCGACCGCAACGCGCTTACGCATCCTCTTAGAGCAGGCGGAGCGGGAGCTTGAAAGTCGCAAGGTGACGCAAGCTAGCCGTCATTCCTTACTCGATCCACTGTGGGCGTTGACTTCTGACCCAGATATGTTTTCCGGCCACAAAGACGGACTTGCGATTTTCCGCGGCGCCCGTACCCTTGAGTTATTCCGAATGCCCGTTCAGGTGGAAGAACGGTTCGAGTATGCTGGGCGATTCCTAGTAACCCCATTATTGGAGGAATTGGAAAAGGAGCCGGCATTCTTTGTACTGGAACTGACCAAGAAAGGCATTCGTTTGATCCGAGCCGAGGAAGGAACCTTTGAACAACTTCCCTTGCCGGATGACTGCCCACCAGAGTTTGAACTTGCCGATTTAACCGGGGAACATAAACCGGAGCCGTCGCAACGAATCGATGCAACGAGGGAGCAGTATATGAAATACCTACGGCTTGTGGATCGAAGCCTGCGGCGCATCCTTCGCCCAGTTGGCTTCCCACTGGTATTGGCTGGCGTACAGGAAGACATCACGTTGTTCCGATCCTTGTGCTCTTACTCGGCGGTGGTGGAAGAAAGCGTAGCGCTTAGCCCCGAACGATTCCTGGAATCCGAGATAGTGGCCAGGGCGCACGAGGCAGTGACCAGGTGGATGGGTCCAGAGCAGCGTAAAGCCATCGAAGAGTTCGATAGCGGTCGCCGGTCGGTTTGCGCCGAACTGAATTTGATCATCAGAGCGGCCGTTGAAGGGCGTGTTCAGTCGCTGCTTATGACGCCGGGCGCATCTTCCATGGGGGACTTCGGGCAGATTGTCACGAAGTTTTCCGGCGAAGGGACGACAGACTTGGTGAATGCCGCCGCAGTGGAAACGATTCGACATAGCGGCCAGGTGATCATCCTGCCCTCGGGAAAGATGCCGGCCAAGGTGACGGTTGCCGCTATTTTCCGGTATTGAGACATGAGCCTCTTGGCTTGGAGTTCGACCCTATGAATACATGGCCCCTGTCTCCGATGTAAAATAGGGTCGAACCAAGATGGCCATTATTGTAAACGGTGAGCATATAGACGAAGCGCTGGTAAAGCAGGAAGCGGAGATGATCCGCCCACGCTATGAGGAAGTCATGCAGGATTTGGATTCCGTGGCGCGGGAAATCCAGTTGCATGAATGGTCCCGCGAAAACGTGATTGAGCGAGTTCTGCTTCGACAGGAAGCTTGGAAAGACGCTGAACCAGCGCCAATCGAGGCCATAGAAGAAGAACTGGAGCGGATACGTCCTGAGGCCGGAGACGGTTGTGACGGTGGCCCGGCTCGCGAACAGTTCGACGAGGCTGCGGCGCGCAAGGAGATCGAAACTCGTTTTCGCGTGGAGCGGCTGATCCGAAAGATTAGCGGCAAAGTGGCTCCACCGAAGGGCAAGGACGTCACCGAATACTACAAGAAGAACAAGGACCAGTTTTGGCGCGAAGAAACCATGCGCGCCGCTCACATCGTCAAGAATCTGAATGAAGGCGTGGACGAGGCCGAAGCGATGAAGGCCATGGAAGCAGCGCTGGCTGAGTTAGAGGCAGGGACCGATTTCCACGAACTCGCTAATAAGTATTCTGATTGCGCAGGCAATGGTGGTGACCTAGGCTACTTCCCACGCGGCGAAATGGTGGAGGAGTTTGAGAACAACGTGTTCGGATTGCCGGTCGGCGCGAAGACCGGCATTTTTCGTTCGGTATTCGGCTTCCATATTGCCAAAGTGTTGGACAGGCGCGAGGCGGGTCCGGTGCCGCTGAACGACGTGAAGGGCGAAATTGAAGCCACGCTACTGCGCGAAAAACAAGAACGGGCGATGGAGATCTATCTCGACAAATTGCTGGCGACGGCCAAAGTGGAACACGTGAAGGAGGGGGGCGCGGCATGAGTGATTTGCCCCTGATCCAACCCCACCCCTGTTGCGTGCCGAGCGTGGTGCGTCTGGATCAATTGCGGACGTCGGAGCGAATGGCTGTAAGCCGCCAGGCAGTGCGCGAAGGTTCCACTAGCGAAATGATCAAGCTGGATGGCGGACCGTTTTGGATGGGCACCGAAAACCCGGAAGGTTTTCCGGCCGACGGCGAAGGACCGGTGCGTCACGTCACGATTGACCCATTCTTCATGGACCGTTACGCGGTTTCAAACGAACAGTTCACCGAGTTCACCAAAGCTACAAATTACAAAACCGATTCCGAACGTTTCGGCTGGTCATTCGTATTTCACGGCCACATTCCGAAAGACTTGTACCCCAAGGTGGTGGAGGATACGGCGCTGGGCATCGAGTGGTGGTGCAGAGTCCCCGGAGCCGATTGGCTGCATCCGGAAGGTCCGCATTCGGCTATCGACACACGTCAACATTTTCCAGTGACTCACGTTTCCTGGGCAGATTGCACGGCGTTCGCCAAGTGGGCGGGCAAGCGTTTGCCCACCGAAGCGGAATGGGAGTACGGGTCGCGCGGTGGCCTGGAGCAAAAGATTTACCCTTGGGGCGATGAACTGACCCCGGGCGGCAAGCACCTGTGCAACATTTGGCAAGGCGAATTTCCGATGGCGGATTCCGGCGACGACGGCTTCACTGCGCCTGGCCCGGTGAATTCATACGAACCCAATGGATATGGGCTTTATACAATCACCGGCAATGCCTGGGAGTGGTGTAACGATTGGTTCCATCCGGCGTGGCACGTCACCGCAACCAAGAATAATCCGGTTGGTCCGCCCACGGGCACAAGACGCGTGATGAAGGGCGGTAGCTATCTTTGCCACAAGTCCTACTGCAATCGCTACAGAGTTGGGGCACGGACTTCCAACACGCCTGATTCGGCGACGACCAATATTTCATTCCGATGCGCACGCGATATCTGATTTTGGCTTTGACGCTTACTGTTTTGGCGCTGTTCGGCTTCCAGAAGGAAGATCCAACGGCACCTCCTCCAGTCCGTATGCCGAATGGGTCTTTGCAAAGCGATTTAATTCTAAAGGCGGATCATGCCGCGTCGGTGAGAGATGCCGCGCGATTGAAGCAGCTCTCCGAAGAACTGGCGGCGGATTTGGAGAAGAACGACCGGCACGTGGTTTCCATGCAGACATTGAAGAAGTTGGATGAGATGGAGAAGATCGTCAAGCGAGTGCGTGGCCGGATGAAACGGTTATAGGATCAAACCTTCCTTGATAATCTGCGGTGTAATCCCTTGATCACGAAGCAACTTTGCGGGTTTACAGTCTTTCTCGCGGAGGATGCCCAACGCGATGTGCCAGCAAGTGATCTTCGGGTGGCCCAGGCGCTCCGCTTCTTCGGCGCTGTAAGCGAGGACTCGTTTACTCTCGTGACTCAAGGGCTGAAATGATTGGGGCGAACTTCCGCCGCTGTCGACACGGATCAAGCTTATGTCCAAATTGACACGGGCGCATGGAACGGGATCTGACTTCACCAGGCCTATCAACAAATGTTCTGTTTCAACCTGGGAAGCATTTGAAGCAATCGCTTCTTCCTTTACTAGGCGAATCGCCTGGGCCCCTTCCACTGTGTAACGTCCAAACATAGGATTTCCATCTTGATCATAGCGGAGGATCGTACGTCTGAGTTGCGACACCGTCACGCGTATGAAACAATTGAGTATTGTCGGCCTTAACCATAGCATTCCTCCTTTTCACCGCAATCGGCGACGACAAGAAGGCTGAAGAGCCCCCCGCCCCAAGGCAGTCCACCGATCCTGTAACGCAGATTCCGGAGGAAAAAAAGGCGGAGTCGGCAGCGGCTCCGGTGCTGGGAAAGACGAATACGCAATCAGGTGAGGCGCGTCGCAACGAGAACATATTCATTAACGCCTTGGACAACAACGTTCAAAAGGAACTGAATATTCGCACCGGCGTGACGGCCACGATTATCCCAGAATTCACTTCGTCCTCGCGCTTTTATGGCGGCGAATATGGGGTTGCCACATCTGGCCCGCTGCACGTTAGCGCAACGAAAAGCACCGGCGACCCTCACGGGCAACTCTACTGGACGCACGGCAACAGCATCTTCAGCGCCCGCAGCTTTTTCCAGGCGGGTTCCGTCAAACCGGCGCGCGACAACCTAGTGGGTGCGCGTTTTACCGCCGGCCTTTGGAAGAACGCCTTCGCCACCATGGAAGCATCTGAAAGCCTCACCGGCGGCTACGTAAACGGCAACATTCTTGTGCCTCGCGCCGACGAACGAACCTGCCTCAACCCGGACCCGCGTGTGTGCGCCGTGATCAATCGCTGGTTCAAAGCGTGGCCGGCCGAAGCTCCTAACCGCACAGACATTGACCCACGCGCCCTTAACACGAACGCCCCACAATCGATTAACACCGACACAACCGCTGCCCGAGTTGACCAGTTGTTCGGAACCAAGCATCGGTTAACCATGCGCCACGCTTGGCTGAACCAAACCGTGGACGCGTTCCAACTGGTGGCCGGCCAGAACCCTGACACAACCACTAAATCCCATGATGCCCGCGCCAACTTCAGTTCCACGCTTAGTCCGCGGACGCTGCTGGATATGACGGCCGGTTTTACGCGAGCGCGCTCGTTGCTGGTTCCCGAAGCGAACGCCGTTGGCCCGCAGGTACAAATCGGCACATCCCTGGAAAGACTCGGCCCAGGCTCCTCCGTCCCGCTTGACCGCGTGCAAAATCGCTACCGCTTGGCAGCCCGTCTGAACCGGCAGGAAGGCAAGCACAACTGGACGGTCGGCTACGAAATGGCTCGCTTGCAATTCAACGGCAGCGAAGTTTCATCAAACCGTGGCAACTATTATTTCCGGGCCAACTTCGGACGTGACGCCATAACGAATTTCCGTTTGGGCGAAGTGGATCGTTATTCGTTTGGCGTAGGAGGCACGGTGCGCGGCTTCAGGCGCTGGGAACAACATGCGTTCGTGCAAGATTCCTGGCGTGTTGGTCACCAGCTAACCCTTACTTACGGCCTGCGCTACCAGCCTTCGCAGGGTATTCGAGAAGTAAATCACTTGACGGAGATTCCCTACCACTGCGACTGCAATAATTTTGCGCCAAACTTCGGCTTCGCGTGGCGGGCCCCTAATCGACTCGGCGTTATTCGTGGCGCATATTCTTTACAGTATGGGGAAGTGTTTCCGGCGACGCTTCAACAAACTCGTTGGGATCCACCGTTGTTTCAAAAAGTAGATGCGCACAATCCCGATTTCCTCGATCCGTTGCGCAACACCGTTCTTGGACCTGGCGCGCGAGCCATCGTGTTCGACGTTCCTGACAATTTGAAGACGCCGTACTCCCATCAGTACAATTTGAGCTGGGAGTTGCCGCTTCCCCGCAACGCCGGCAATTTACAGGTAGGCTATGTTGGTTCGCGCACGTGGAAGCTGTTCTACATGATCTACCAAAACCGCGCCATTCCCGTGCCAGGCATCGCACAAACAACCGCCACAATCAACGATCGACGCCCCAACCCACGCTACTTCGATGACCGCGTTATCACCAATGGAGCCCGCGCCTATTTCGACGCTAGCCGCGTGACGTATACCCGGCCCGCCTGGCGAGGGATCGCTCTTGATACTTCCTACTGGTGGTCGAAGACAATCGACACGGGTGCGACATATTTGGGTTTGGCGGTTGGCGACGATGCCCTACAAGGACAGGCGCAAGTGGCCAACAACGTCACCGCCGATCTGCGGGGGCCAAGCGCATTTGATCAACGCCACTCGTCCGTTACGCGACTGTCGTACACCACAGGGAAACACATGGGGATTGGAATTCTCGCCAACTTGCGGCTGAATGCAATCTTCGTCGCCAAGACCGGTGCGCCGTTCACTGTCTTCAGCGGTTCGGACGGCCCAGGCTTCGGGAACGTGGATGCCGTGGGAGGAGATCGTCCCAACATTTTAGATCCGTCCATTTTGGGACGAACAATCAAGCACCCCGACGAATCCCGTGCGTTGCTGCCGCGCTCTGCGTTTGGCCTGATCAACCCAACGGACCAGCGGGGAAATTTGGGCATCAACACGTTCCGCCGTGGTGGCATCCGCAATCTGAACGTAAGTATGGAACGCCGCTTGAATCTGGCGCGCGAACGAGGCCTTTCGTTACGGGCGGAATCGATCAACTTGTTGAATACTCCCCAATTCGCCGACCCGGTGAGCGATCTCTCAAACCCGGCCTTTGGAATGATCACCAACACATTGAACGATGGCCGGACGTTCAAGTTCACCCTCCGATTGGAGTTCTGAAATTACCTTGTGACTTCCCACCTCGCATTGCAGTAAAGTGAAAGTTACCCGCCTACCAATTATGAGCACCCGGCTGAAGTCCCAATTAATGAGCGCATCGGAAATAGACCGCACCTTGGTGCGTCTGGCGCATGAAATTCTTGAAAAAAGCCACGACTTGGACAAGCTTGCTTTCATCGGTATCCGCCGCAGAGGCGTACCTTTGGCGCAACGCCTGGCAGCCAAAATAGAAGCCCTGGAAAAGCGCAAAGTACCGGTGGGCATCCTGGACATTAACCTTTACCGGGACGACTTGACCACGGTCGGACATACGCCGGTCTTAAATGCAACTGAGATCAACTTCGAGATCAAGGGCATGGATATCGTTTTGACGGATGACGTGCTCTACACGGGCCGCACAATTCGCGCTGCACTGGACGCATTGTTCGACAAGGGCCGTCCTGCCCGGGTCCAACTACTAACTCTGATTGATCGCGGCTGGCGCGAACTTCCCATCGAAGCCCGTTACGTCGGCCGCATGGTGCAAACCAGTGCGAACGAAATCATCGAGGTAAAGTTTCAGGAAATTGACGGCATGGAAAAAGTACTGCTTGTGGAGAAGGACGGCGAATAGCCGATGGCTAAGGGTTTACTCGGAATCGAAGATCTAAGCCGCCCGGAGATCGAAGCGATTCTGGACCGGGCGCGCAGCTTTCAACCGGCGCAAGGCGAGACGTTCCCCAGACTAGACACGTTACGCGGGCGGACGATTGTGAATCTGTTCTTTGAGAACTCAACGCGGACGCGCACCAGCTTTGAAATCGCGGCCAAGCGATTGGGGGCCGACACGCTTTCCATTACCGCATCGGGCTCCAGCGTATCGAAGGGCGAATCCCTGGTGGACACGTTGAACACACTGGTGGCCATGCGGCCTGACGCGATCGTGATGCGCCATTCGGCATCTGGCGCGCCGCATTTTCTTTCGCGCTATCTAGCCACACCTATCGTCAACGCCGGCGACGGCACGCATGAACACCCGACCCAAGCGCTGCTTGACGCGCGGACGATCCTTGACCTGCGGGAAACACTTGAGGGTTTGAAAGTCGCGATCATCGGCGACATCGCCCATAGCCGCGTGGCCCGTTCCAATATCCACCTGCTGTCAAAGTTCGGCTCGGAAATCGTATTGTGTGGTCCAGCGCCATTGCTTCCCGTCGAACTAGGCCAACTCGCTTCCGGCGTGGCCCTAACAAACGATATTCGCGACGCCATTCGCGACGCCGACGTTATTATGATGCTGCGCGTCCAATTGGAACGCCAGCATGAGGCTAATTTCCCCGCGGGGGACTATTTCAAATTCTACGGCCTGCGACTGGATCACCTGGCCTTAGCTAAACCCAATGTTCTGGTGATGCATCCAGGCCCAATCAACCGCGGCCGCGAGATCTCAAGCGATGTGGCTGATTCGCAGCGTTCGGTGATTCTGAACCAAGTGGAAAATGGCGTGGCCGTCCGGATGGCCGTGCTGGAAAAGATTCTGAAGCAATAACAATGGCAAAACTGTTGATCAAGAACGGCCGCATCATCGATCCCACATCGAACTGGGATCAGGTGGCGGACCTGATGATGGAAGACGGCCTGATAACTGGCCTGGGCGAGAACCTCACTTCACCCGGCGCTGAGATTTTCGATGCCGGCGGAATGATTGTGGCCCCGGGGTTTTTAGACATTCACGTTCATTTGCGCGAACCCGGATTCGAGCATGCCGAAACAATTGAGAGTGGCGGGAAAGCCGCGGCGGCGGGAGGGTTCACCTCCGTCTGCTGCATGCCGAATACCTCGCCGGTGAACGACAACGCCACGGTTACCAGCTACATCATCGAGCGCGCGAAGCGGCAAGCGGTGGTGAACGTATATCCGATCGGAGCCATCACCAAAGGCAGCATGGGGGAGGAACTGGCTAACATCGGATCCATGGTCCAAGCGGGTGTGGTGGCGATTTCCGACGACGGCAAGCCGGTGATGAATTCGCGCATTATGCGACGCGCCATGGAAACCGCGAAGTCTTTCGGCATACCGGTGATCGACCATTGCGAAGATCTGAATCTTAGCGCGGGCGGCGACATGCACGAGGGCTTGGTGTCGACCAAGCTAGGCCTACGCGGCATTCCCTCCTGTTCCGAAGACGTTATGGTGGCCCGAGACCTTCTGTTGGCTGAGTTGACCGGCGTGCGCTATCACGTGGCGCATATTTCGACGGAGCGGTCCGTAAAAATGGTGGCCTACGCAAAAATGAAAGGTATGGCCGTAAGCTGCGAAGCAACGCCGCATCACTTTGCCCTAACCGACGACCAAATGGCGGCCTACGATTCCAACTACAAGATGAAGCCGCCGCTGCGCTCTTGTGGCGACATGGAGGCGGTGATCGACGGCATTGTAGATGGCGTGGTGGAAGTGCTGGCGACGGACCACGCTCCGCACGCAGGGTCGGAGAAGATGCAGGAGTTTGAACGCTGCCCATTTGGAATTACTGGCCTTGAGACTGCGATTGGGTTGACGCTGGAAAGGCTGGTTCATCCCGGCAAGATTACGCTGAAGCACATGGTTGAGTTGTACACCATGCATCCGGCCCGCGTGATGAGTCTGCCGAAGGGTAACCTCGCAGTTGGTTCGTCGGCGGATGTCACAATCTTTTCGACAACACATGAGTGGACCTACGATGTGAACCAGACTTATTCGAAGAGCAAGAATTCTCCGTTCCATGGGCACGACTTTAAGGGTGGTCCAGTGGCGACCGTCGTGGGCGGCAAGTTTGTTTGGAAGTTTGCGGGGTTATGAGATAAGTACGCCTTAGGGGTCCGCAATCGTCCGATCAAAGTTCCGAGAAGTGAACGAATCGGCGGAGGATGGCGGATGGGCTCAAGGTCGTCATTGGACGCGAGAATTATTACAGATCGACCGCTCATAAGCCTCACGGTCCGAGCAAGATCCGTTACTTTCGTCCGCGGATTTGCCAAGAATACTAGCCAGGATCAAATGAACCTTAAGGCAGTGTCCCAGTTTTGATACACTCTATTTGTGCTGCCGGCTGTATTCCACGAAAAAGCCCGCGATGCTATTCGGGCGGTCCCACGTGAAATACGAGACCGACTAGGGAAGACGCTTTACCTGCTTCAAATGGGTGAAAAGCTTGCGATGCCTCTGTCCAGACCGATGCCCTCTGGAGGGGCAGGGATCTCTGAACTAAGGCTACATGGTCAGGACGGTCAATTCCGGACGTTCTACTTTAGCGGGAGCCCTAAGGGTATGTTGTTGATACATGCATTTGTGAAGAAAACCCAGGAGACGCCACGTTTGGAAATACAGTTAGCCAGAAAGCGATTGAAGGAGATGCAAGATGACACCGACTAAGACAACAATAGCTAAGACTCCGGAGGCCTTGGCCCGAGCTCTGGATCTCAATGGCGCCGAATCCCAGGAGTGGCAAGTTCAATTCACGTTGCTGAAACGGCTTCGTAAAATAGTCACGGATGAAGCCCTTACCCATGCCGAAGTGGCGCGGCGTGGTGGCTCGTCTCGAACGAGAGTAACATCCATTCTCAACGGAAATCTGGACAATGTGTCCAGCGACTTGCTGATTCGATTGTTGAGCTCGTTAGGCTATCGGGTTAGGGTTTCCGTTTCGCGAATCGATTCCGCAGCTTAGCGTTTAGGGTCGGACCACCGATTCGCCAAAGCCTCGATTCGCCACAGTTCAGACTTTGATCCATTACTAGTCAATGGGCAAAGCCGCCCAACCTCTGCACAATCAAGAATTAGGCGACTAAACTTCCACAGTCTCAGGGACTCGCACAGGAGCCGTCTTCTTACCCCGCAACTTCGTTTGTAACGCCGCCATGTAGGTGTAAACCACCGGCGTAAGGTAAAGAGTCACAAGCTGCGAGAACATCAGACCGCCAACGACCACCAGGCCCAACGGTTGCCGCGCTTCGCCGCCGGCGCCATACCCTACTGCGATCGGCACCGCCCCCAACAACGCCGCCATCGTGGTCATCATAATCGGACGGAAACGGGTTAGGCAGCCTTGGTAGATCGCCTCCATCGGAGTCGCCCCTTCGCGTTCGGCTTCCAGAGCAAAATCGATCTGCATAATGGCGTTCTTTTCGACGATGCCGACCAACATGATCAGACCGACGAAAGCATAAATACTCAAGTCCATATTGAACAGGAACAAGGTTACCATCGCTCCGAAACCAGCTGAGGGCAGTCCGCTCAAAATCGTCAACGGGTGAATGTAGCTTTCATACAAAATACCCAGCACGATAAACACGACAATGACGGCCACCAGCAGCAGCATCCACAAATTCGAAAGCGATCCCTGGAACGCTTTCGCCGCGCCCTGGAACGTGTAGGTCACTTCCTGGGGCAAGGTATCGCTCGCAATTTGATTCACTTCCGACACAACGTTGCCCAGCGCCGCTCCTGGTTTCAAGTTAAAGGACACCGTGACGGCGGGCAGCTGCCCGAAATGGTTTACCGTTTGCGTGCCGGTCTGCTCCTCAATGTCGGCCAGAGTGTCCAGCGGAATCAGCTTGCCGCCTGTCGCCTTGAAGTAGAGCAACGACAAAGCATGCGGATCCTGTTGGAATTTAGGCATCAATTCAAGGAGCACTTTGTATTCGTTGATCGCAGCGTAAATCGTCGAAACCCAACGCGGGCCATAGGCATCGTAGAGCGTATTTTCGATTTGACTAGCATTAACGCCAACCGCAGCCGCCTTGTCGCGATTAATTTTCACATGAACCTGCGGCGTGGCGATGGCCAAGTCGGTGGCCACGTCCTCGACGTTTTCCAGTTGCGCGACTTTCTCCCGAAGTTCCTCAGAAACAGCGTAGAGCCGCTTTTCATCGGTAGACTGCATGGAGATCTGGTAGATGCTCTTCGTTACCTGGCCGCCCAAGCGAATCGTGGGGGGATTCTGAATGTAGACATTCATACCAGGTATTTTCGCCAGTTCCGGACGAAGTTGGGCGATCACATCCGCCACGCCAAGTTTACGTTCTTTGCGCGGTTTCAAGTGGATCACTAACTGGCCAAGATTTTGTCCGCCCATGCTGGAAGCCGCCGGTCCACCGACGCTTGAAACCAGAGCATCCACGTTTTCGTTTGTACTGAAAATTCGCGCAATTTCTTCCTGGTACTTTACCATCTGCTTGAACGAAGTGCCTTGGGATGCTTCTGTGATAGCCAGCAACTGGTCGGTATCCTGATCGGGAATGAAGCCCTTCGGAATCTTCACGAACATCCAACCTGTGGCAATCAGCACAAGGAAGGACAGCGCCATGATTAAAGGCCGCTTGCCCAGTACCCATTTCAAAGTCACGTCATAAAAGTGCAGCAGTCCGTCGAAGAACTTCTCCGTGACGCGATAGAACCAGCCATGTGTCGCGTGCCCGCCCTTCAGGAATCGGCTGCAAAGCATCGGGGTCAGCGTAATAGAAACGACGCCGGAAATCAGAATGGCGACCGTAATGGTAACAGCGAATTCTTTGAACAGCCGCCCCAGCACACCGCCCATGAACAACACGGGAATGAACACAGCGGCAAGTGAAATCGTCATGGAAACGATAGTGAAACCAATTTCACGCGAGCCTTTGAGAGAAGCCGCCATCGGCGTTTCTCCCATTTCAATATGACGAACAATATTCTCCAGCATGACAATCGCGTCGTCAACAACAAACCCGATCGACAGGATCAGGGCCATCATGGAAAGATTGTCCAAGCTGTAATCGAGCATATACATCGCCGCGAAAGTACCGATGATAGAGAAGGGTAAAGCCAAGCTGGGGATCAAGGTTGCGGAGAAGCTGCGCAAGAAGACGAAAATCACCATGACGACCAAACCCAACGTCAGGGCCATCGTGAACAGTACGTCGTCGTAAGATTCCCGGATGGATTCCGAGCGATCGTAAAGAACTTCGAGCGCCACCGTCTGGGGAAGTTCTTTGTTGTCGTCAAGGTTCTTCAGAACCCGCTTGATTCCCTCCGTAACTTCAATTGTGTTTGTGCCCGGTTGGCGTTGAACGGCGAGCACGATGGAACGGGCGGAGCTTTCTTTTTTATGAAACCACGAAGCGGTCTTGTCGTCCTCAACACTATCGACGATCTTGCCCAGTTCTTCAAGCCTCACAGGCGAACCACGGCGGTAGGAGACCACAAGGGAGCGGTACTCCGACGCATTCATTAACTGACCGCTGGCTTGTAACGTGAATGCGCGCTGCGGACCGGATATCGTTCCGGTTGGAAGGTTCACGTTCCAGCTCTTCAGCGCCGTTTCCACTTCATTGAGACCGACGGCCCTTGACGCCAGCGCATGGGGATCAAGTTGAACGTGCACGGCATATTTCTGCGCACCTAGCACTTGCACTTGCGCGACGCCAGCGACCATCGAGATGCGTTGCGCTATACGCGTCTGAGCGTACTCATCCAGAATCCACAGCGGCACGGTTGGAGAGGTAAGAGCCAGATAAAGAATAGGCTGATCGGCCGGGTTCACCTTGGTGAAAGTAGGCGGAGTGGGCATGCCCGGAGGCAGCAACCGCGAGGCCTGAGTGATGGCGGCTTGCACGTCCACAGCTGCTCCATCCAGGCTTCGGCTTAGGTCGAATTCCAGCGTGATCAAGGTTGAACCAAGCGAGTTCGACGACGTCATGCTGTTCAAGCCGGCAATCATCGAAAACTGATTTTCCAGGGGCTTTGCAACAGCCGAAGCCATGTTCTCAGGGCTCGCGCCGGGCAGCGCCGCGGTTACCAGCAAAGTTGGAAAATCGACGTTCGGAAGATCACTCACCGGCAAGGACCGGTAAGCCACCATTCCGAACAAGGCAATGGCAACCATCAGCAAAGTTGTGGCGATGGGCCGCTCAATAAATGTACGCGAAATATCCACTTAAAGTCCCTAGTCTCCTGTGGTCACAGCGGGCTCGAACTTCTTGGTTTTGCGCCAGGTTAGCAGCTTATAGACGTTGGTCTTGAGACCGTCCATATATGTGTAAACTACTGGTGTTAAATACAGGGTAATTAGCTGCGAGAATATCAGCCCACCAACTACCGCCATACCAAGCGGACGGCGGGATTCCCCGCCGGCGCCGAAACCGATAGCCATCGGAACCGCGCCCAGCAGTGAGGCCAAGGTGGTCATCATGA
>JANXXI010000100.1 GCA_025350695.1 Acidobacteriota bacterium | reverse complement strand
TGAAAAGGCCATTTCTCAATTAGAAGGGGATTACAGTTAATCGCATGGAAGAGCAACAACAGCAACTCGAAGCGCCGCCCCCCGAGCACATGGCTGCGGCAGCAATGCCACCGGAGTCAGAATCGACTGAACCCAATTCTCCCGAGTCCGGGGATCCGATTCCGGTTGAAATGGGGGACACGGAATTGCGCGCCGTGATTGAAGCGGTGGTCTACATCACCGAGGAACCTTTATCGGCCGAGCAGATTGCAACCGCACTGAAGCAGAAGAAGGAACGCGTGGAAGCCGTGCTTGCGTCACTGGTTGAAGCAAGCGCAAACGAAGACCGCGGATTGATTGTTAAAGAAGTGGCTGGCGGTTTCAAGATGGGAACCAAGCCTGAACATCACGACGTAATTCGACAATTCGTGAAGAATCTGAAGCAGCCACTAAAGCTTTCGTTGGCGGCTTTGGAAACTTTAGCCGTGATCGCATACAAGCAACCGATTACAGCGCCTGAGATCATGGAAATTCGTGGCGTGCAGGGAACCGGTGTTCTGAAAACACTGCTGGATCGGAAGCTGATTGTTACTGGCGGTCGGAAAAATGTTGTCGGCAAGCCAATCTTGTATAAGACAACCCGTGAGTTTTTGGTGCAGTTCGGATTGAGCGGGTTGAACGAATTGCCGACTTTGAAAGAGTTCGAGGAGTTGAGCCGTTTGGCCTTGGATGAAGATTTGGCTGATGCGAACGCGGAAGCTTCGGCGGAGCAGATGGCGCTGCCAGAAGTGGTGGAAGGAAAACCAGCAACATCGGCTGAGTTGCATGCGGAAGGCGCGAGCGAAGAACCTGAACAACAGTCGCAAGTACAACCTGCGGTTGAAATAGCTGAGCAAGCAAAGGCCGCCACGGAAGGCGGTTCGGAATAAAGAAGGTCCCCAAAGTATGCCCGAAGAGCGTTTGCAAAAGATCATTTCACGGGCAGGTGTAGCCAGCCGCCGCAAAGCGGAAGAATTAATTGTTGGTGGTCTTGTCACGGTCAACGGCAAAGTGGTGATGGAGCTAGGTAGCAAGGCTGACCTAGAGAACGATCACATTAAAGTTGACGGTAAGTTACTGCGTGCTCCAAAGAACATGGTGTACGTTGCACTGAACAAGCCTAAGGGCTACGTTACGACGACGGACGACCCGGAAGGCCGCCCGACTGTGATGAAGCTAGTGCGAGGGTTGAAGGAGCGCGTAATTCCGGTCGGCCGGCTTGACTATAACACCGAAGGCTTACTGCTGTTCACCAACGACGGGGATTTCGCGAACCGCTTGACATCAGCGAAATCAAAAATTGAAAAAGTATACGTTACGAAAGTGACGGGATTTCTGACCGACGAGCAGTGCGAGCAATTCCGGCGTGGTCTGCCGATTCATGGGAATCGCACGGCGCCTGCTGGTTTGAAGTGCATTCGCGAGCAGGATAATCCATGGTACGAAGTGAAGCTGATTCAGGGGCGGACGAACCAGATTAAACTGATGTTCAAGCATTTTGGCCGACTGGTGGAAAAGCTGCGCCGGGTGCGGATCGCCTTTCTGACGCTGGACGGAATTGCAAACCCGGGTGAGTTCCGGCATTTGAACCAGCGCGAGGTGGATCGATTCAAGAAGCTACTAGGGATGGAGATTACAAAGAATGACGACTAGCCAGATCCTGCGCGAGTACAAAGTAATTGCGGTCGCCGGGTTGTCGTCAAATCCGCTGCGTCCGAGCTTTGGAGTGTCGCAATACATGCAGAAGCACGGGTATCGGATCATTCCCGTGAACCCGGCCGAGACGGAAGTGCTTGGCGAGAAATCTTATCCGACGTTGTTGGACGTGCCCGACAAGGTGGAGATTGTGAACGTGTTCCGGCGGGCTGAATTTGTGCCCGGGATTGTGGATGAGGCGATTCGGATCGGCGCCAAGTGCGTGTGGATGCAGGAAGGAGTGGTGCATGACGAGGCGGCGGCGAAGGCTCGGGCGGCGGGGTTGGATGTGGTGATGGACCGTTGCTTGTTGAAGGAGCACGGGCGGCTGTAGCCGTGTCTCAGCCACAGACCTCGTCTGCTTGCCAAGGTCGACGGCGTGAAAGTCTCTAATTTAGGATAAGCGATAGTCGCCAATGCGAAGGCGTAATTATTCACGGTCGGTCCAACCGATTTACTTCAAACAGGTTCCCGGTAGTTCTCCAATTCCTCAGCGGTTATACACAGCTCAGCCAAGACAACCTCATGGGGAATGGGTTCGTTGTGTTTCCGCCACTCGGGGCTTTCAGCTCTTTTCCGGATTGAAATTAACCAAGGTCGACTGGGTCCAGCAAGCCGCCAAGTCATCCAACCGAAAGCTTTCCCGGGGGAAGGAGGTCGAGCATTGCGTGGGCTTTACGTTTTTGTTGCATGGTGTCGATGGTTATTTGCTTCACTAAGACAAGCCTATCGCGATGAAACTTGGGTTTCGTTTTTGGTAGACGAACAAAAGCCCCGGATCTCGATTCAATTAGCGTGGGAAGCAGTTTGAGAGATTAGATCAATTTCTTCAATGTGAAAGACGTACGAGTGCTGCCTTTGAATTGCACATTGCCGCTATTGCCTGCGTTCTTGGCCGACTCCCGCTCTCGGGTCAGTTCGATTTTCCCATCCACCATGCGGCCACTGAAGCGGAAGCGGGTTTCGTTGATCTGGTTGCCTGCCTGCTCTTGGGACGGTACGATAAAGGCCAGTACGTTGCCGGAGATCTTTCCTTCAATGATCGGCATGCTCTTGTAATCACCGTACAACTTGCCACTGATCTTCGAACCTTCCTGGATAAATTGAAAAGAGATCTCCTGCGTGTCGTTGTTGCGCGTGGGGATTTGGCCGGTCCAGATGCCGGAGAAATCTTCGGCGTAGAGGCACGCAGTCAAGAAGAAGAGCGCGATCCTCATGGCGTTATCCTTTCAGCAAGCCAGGCAGAATGCCGGTACTATCGGCGAAGCGTTCCTGCGAAGCTCCGTAGGCTTCGAGCATTCCTAAATAGAGATTAGACAGCGGCGTGTCATCCGGCGAAACAATATGCTGGCCACTATCGATGCGGCCACCGGCGCGGCCGGCCAACACGATGGGCAGCTTATGCCAGTTGTGACTGTTGCCGTCGCTCAGCGCCGAGGTAAAAAGCAGCATGGAATTATCCAGCACGTTCGATTCGCCTTCGGGCATGGCTTTCAGCTTGCGGATCAGGTAGGCGTATTGTTCAATATGCCACTTGTTGATGAGCTGGTACTGGCGAAGCTTATCTTCTTCCTTCTGGTGGTGCGAAACGTCGTGGTGGCCGGCGCTGACTCCTTCTAGGAATCGGAAGCTGACGTTGCTGACAGCGTTGCCGAACATGAAGGTGGCCACGCGGGTGGTGTCGCTTTGGAAGCCGACGGCGATCATATCCATCATCAGTCGGACGTGTTCAGCATGGCCGGTGGGTTGATCGGTTGGGGCGGTCTTTAGGTCGAGCGCCATCTTCGGCTTCCATGGCTGTTGCGTGCCGCTGCTTGCGCGCGTGACGCGTTCTTCGAGCGAGCGGACAACTGAGAGATATTCGTCGACGCGGATTTTGTCGGAGGCGCTGACTTGGGCGCGGAGGCGCTTGGCGTCGGACAAGACGCGGTCCAACAAAAGGGCTTCTTGCTTGGAGCCGCTTCCCTTCCCGGCGTTAGCCGCGCGGAACAGACGTTCGTAAACCGATCGTGGATTGATTTCGCGCGCAAGGGGCGTGTTGGCGTTGGCCCAGGCGATGTGCGAACCGTAGACGCGGGTGTAGCCAACCACTGCGTCGACACCGATGGCGACGGGCGTGACACCGAGTTCGAGCGACGGGAGCGGAGTTTCGCGCGCAACCTTCTGCGCGATGACTTGGTCGAGCGAGACGCCGTTGGCGAGGTCGGCGCCCTGGGTCTTCTTGATGGTCTGGCAGGTGAGGATGGCCGCTTCTTTAACGTAGTGGCCGTCGCCGCCTTTCGAGTTTAAGTTATACAGGTTGCTGAAGACGGTGATCTGGTCCTTGAGATCGGCAAGCGGCGAAAGAGTTGGGGAGAATTTGAAGTCGCGGCCTGTGCCTTCGCAGGTCCACATGGGGACGTTGACGCCGTTGGGCATGTAGAAGGCGGCGAAGCGTTTGGGGTTGGCGGCGCCGGCGGTTGTGGCTGCAATGGATTCAAGCCAGGGAAGGCCAAGGGCCACGCCTGCGCCTTTCAACAATGTTCTGCGAGATAGGCGATTCATTTCTTTACCTGCTCCTTGGAGACAACCATTCCAGCCTGGTTTCGGAAAGGGACGCTAAGCACGATGGCTTCGACTAGCGCCTGCGCCTTATAATCTTTTTCCTTAACCCGCGCCACTATACTATCAACTGTGCAGCTGTCCTTCAACGTGAGGCCTCGGCCGAGGGCGAAGCCCAGCATTTTGTTGGTGAGATTGCGGAGGAAGAGATCCTTGCGATCGAGCAGGATTTTGCGCAATTCTTCAGGGCCTTGGAACTTGGTTCCGTCGAGAAGTTCGCCCGTGTTGTCGACTGGTTTGCCGCCGTCCTGGTCGCGCCATTTGCCGACGGCGTCGTAATTTTCGAGCGCGAAGCCCATGGGGTCGATGCGGCTGTGGCAACCCGCACAGTTGGGGTCCGCTCTATGCCGCGTGAGGCGTTCCCTGACTGATGCCGCGGGTGCACCAGCTTTCTCCTCTCCAAGCGGTGGCACGTTCGGGGGGGGCGGAGGTGGCGGAGTGCCGAGCATGGAGTCGAGAATCCAAGCGCCGCGAAGTACGGGACTGGTGCGGTAAGGATATGAGGAAACGATCAGCACTGCGGGCATTCCAAGCAGGCCACCGCGATTGCTGCCCTTTGGCAATTCCACCCATTGCGGTTGAGATTTGGCGCCTGCATTTAACGGAAGTTTCAGATCCAGATGCTTTTCAAGCAGGCCTGTGCCGATAGTGTGTGTGGAATCGATCAGGTTCAACACCGAGAGATTGCGGACTAGAAGTTCGCGAAAGAAGAGCGCCGGCTGCAGCCGAATATCGGATCGTAGATCTTCGCTGCCTGCGTAACCGGGGAACAACTTGTCGTCGGGAATTTTGTCGGTGGTCAGTTCGCGGGTGCGCAGCCATTGATCCATGAAGCGTTGGGAGAAGCCCAGGGCTCGGTCGTTCTTCACCATGCGCGGGATGATTTGCTTGAGCACTTCGTCGTCTTGCAGCTTACCGGCGGCGGCGATGTCGGTCAAGAACTCGTCAGGCATACTGCCCCATAGAAAGTACGAAATGCGCGAGGCGAGCGAGAAGTTGTCGAGCGGCCTCGGGTTGGGAGTTGGGTTGGGCGGCTCGTAGCGGAACAGAAACATGGGCGAGACGAGCGCGGCGCGGAGAGCGAAGAGAACGCTGGGCTCAAAAGCGTCGCCTTGCTTTTGCGCGTTTTGGAAGAGGGCGAAGTAAGGAGCGACGTCGGTATCGGTCACTGGGCGACGGAAAGCGCGGGTTAAGAAGCGGCGGAGCACTTTGTCGGCGGCTTGCGTCGGGGTGACGTTGGGCTTAGGTGTCGCGACGAAAATCATGTTGTGCGACTTGAACTCTTTGGCCGCGAAATCCATGGCGAACTTGGCGGCGTCCATATATTTTTCGGCGTGGATGGGGGAGAGGAAGAGTGTTTCCGCGGCGTTGTCAAACCCTTCGCCTCCTGCTCCGTCGGCGGGGAGCGCACTTCCTATGTTGAGATGCATGTCGAGCAGATCGCGGAGCGTGGCTGAATATTCGTCTCGATTGAGGCGACGGATGGGTGAAGGCCCGGCGACTATTCCGGATGAGCAGGCTTGATTGCGAAGTTCGTGATCGACCCATTGCGTGAAGGCCACGCGATCATCGAGAGGCGGAGCGGGCGCGCCTTTCGGTGGCATTTCACCGTTCTTGACGCGAAGCGCGAGCGACTTCCATTTCTCGCCATCCGTTTTTAGACTCTCAAGCGAGGTGACGCGGCTTAGCTTAAAGCCTCCAGCGCCACCCTTGTCTTGGTGGCATTTGGCGCAGTGCGTGCCGAGGAAGGCTTGGACAGAATCGAACGTTTCGACGGCGGCGAGGCTTAGGGCAGACGTCAGGAAGAAAAGGGCGATCCGCATTAGGCCTCTGGATACTTCCATGGGGCGCGATAGGCGCGACGAAGAAGCTTGTTGGCCGCGGGATCGTTGGGGCATTGCTTGCCGTCCCAGGGAACACTCCGGCCAAGGCGCCAACTAACCATGCCGAGCAGAGCTGCATTGGTGGCCCGATATCCAATTTCGATGTCGCGCACGGGCTTGTGCTTCTTCTTGATGGAGTCAAGGAAGTCGGCCCAAAGCTCCTTGATGTTTTGGCCGTCGGGGTCGTTTAGTTGCGGTTCCACGTGAATGATCTTTTCGCTTTTCTTGGCCGGGTACCAAGTCCAACCATCGCGCCAACCCATATGAAACGTGCCTTCAGTTCCGTAGAAGTAGGCTCCGATTAAATGCTGTTCGGCATTGTTAGCGGCGTAGTGGCGTTGTTCCCAGGTACAACTGAAGGTTTCAAATTGATACGTGACGATTTGCGTGTCCGGCGCGTCGGTTGAATCTTCGCGAATGAAGCGGCCGGCGGAAGAGTAGACGGACTTTGGGTGCGTTTCGTCAGTC
Organism: Acidobacteriota bacterium; assembly: GCA_025350695.1. Taxonomy (GTDB): domain Bacteria; phylum Acidobacteriota; class Terriglobia; order Bryobacterales; family Bryobacteraceae; genus JANXSF01. The sequence goes on along the minus strand of JANXXI010000100.1, from coordinate 37,740 downwards.
CACCACAGGACTTGATCCATCCAGTGAACTCCCCAATCGCCGAGGGTGCCGTTGGCGTAGTCGAGAAATTGCCGGAAACCGCGCGGGTGAATCGCGGCGTTGAACGCACGCTTGGGGGCGGGGCCGAGCCAGAGGTCCCAATCCATGCCGGGAGGCGGTTCGCTGTCGGGCGTTTTTGTGCCGGGGCCACCGGCAGCGTGGGCGAAAGTACGCACCATGCCGATCTTGCCGACCTTTCCTGACTTCAGAAAGGCCATGCCAGAAATAGGAGCCGGCGACACGCGGCGATGCAGGCCGACTTGCACAATACGGTCCGCCTGGCGTGCCGCGCTAACCATGGCCCGACCTTCGTCGATGGTATGGCTGATCGGCTTCTCGACGTAAACATGGGCGCCGGATTTTACGGAATCGATGGTGGGGAGTGCGTGCCAATGATCGGGCGTGGCGACGATACAGATGTCGGGCCGTTCCTTTTGGAGCATATCGCGATAGTCGCGATAACGGCGAGGTTGGTCGCTGGTTAGCTTGGCAATTTCGATGGCGGCCTTATCCATTTGAGCGGGGTCGGGGTCGGCTAGCGCGACGGTGGAGCATTCCCCGGATGCGATGGCTTCCCGCAGAATGTTCATGCCCCACCAACCAGAACCGATGAGAGCGGTCTTGAATTTCTTACCTGGCTGGGCGTTAAGAAGCGGTGCGGCGGACAGGGCGGACTTCCAAAATGTGCGGCGATCCATTGACTGAATAATATCGCAGTTTGGGGGCGGTGCAGGGGTTGGACTCTATGCCGTTGCCGATTTCCCTTTTCGCTGAGAAGTCATAGTTTTAACCGGAACCGGCAAGCAGTCCAATAGTCCACGAAGGGCTCTGTTGACCGCTTCTGGAGTTGTAAACACTTTGCTCAAATCCGGATCAAGCATCACGACCAACTGTGCCCGCGGGAGAGCAGCGAAACGGTTTGGTTTTTGATTTTCTGTTCATAACGTTTCGTTGTCTCTTAACCGCGATCCTGCACTTGTTATGCGGATGACGGAAAGGCGTTGTTGGTCACATCCCTGCGGTCCCGCAGCCCTCCGATATACTAGAGGTTTATGTCCACTGATAGCTCGAACGTGAGCACTCCTCCTTCCCCTGAAAAAGAAGCTAAACCGTCCAACTTCGTCCGGGACATCGTCATTCAGGACCTTGCCTCAGGCAAGAATGGGGGCAGAGTTCACACGCGCTTCCCACCGGAACCCAATGGCTATCTGCACATCGGCCACGCCAAATCCATCTGCTTGAACTTTGGCCTCGCAAAAGAGTTCGGAGGCAAGTGCAATCTTCGTTTCGACGATACCAATCCGTCGAAAGAAGAGACGGAGTACGTGGATTCCATTATTGAAGATGTCCGTTGGCTGGGATTCGATTGGGATGACCGGATGTTTTACGCGTCCGACTATTTCGAGCAAATCTACCAGTGGGCAGTCGACCTGATCAAAAAGGGAAAGGCTTACGTTTGCGACCTCACGGCTGAGCAGATTCGCGAGCATCGTGGCACGACCACCGAACCCGGCAAAGAAAGTCCATACCGGAACAGATCCGTTGAGGAGAACCTGGATCTATTTACCCGCATGCGCGCCGGTGAATTTCCCGATGGGTCTCGTACCTTGCGGTCCAAGATAGATATGGCGTCTCCTAATTTCAACATGAGGGACCCGGTGATGTATCGCATCTTGCGGGCCCACCATCATCGAACAGGCGACACGTGGTGTCTTTATCCCATGTACGACTTCGCGCATGGGGAGTGTGATTCTATTGAAGGCATCACGCACTCCATTTGTACTCTGGAATTCGAAGATCATCGCCCCCTCTACGATTGGTATGTTGAGAACCTGGACATTCACCATCCCCAGCAGATCGAGTTTGACCGCTTGAACCTGACCAACACAGTTCTTAGTAAGCGCAAGCTTTTACTGCTGGTTCAAAAGGGCATAGTTTCCGGATGGGACGATCCGCGGATGCCCACATTGTCCGGCATGCGGCGGCGGGGGTATACGGCCGAGGCGATCCGAACGTTCTGCGGCAACATCGGTGTTTCCAAGACCAACGGCATTGTTGAATTTTCAATGCTCGAGCATTTCTTGCGGGAGGACTTAAACAAGAAGGCTGCCCGCGTTATGACCGTGCTTGATCCGATCAAGGTTATCATCGACAACTTCCCAGACGGCCAGGTGGATCAGTTGGAAGCAGTGAATCATCCCGACGATCCTTCAATGGGAACCCGAACCGTGCCCTTTTCAAAGGTCATCTACATTGAACGTGACGACTTCCGCGAGGATCCTCCGAAGCAATATTTCCGCCTGTCACCAGGTCGTGAAGTTCGGCTTCGGTACGCTTATTTCGTAACGTGCACCAGCGTGGTGAAGAATGAAGCGGGTGAAGTTACGGAGATCCATTGCACTTATGATCCAGCCTCGCGCGGAGGAAACTCGCCCGACGGGCGTAAGGTGAAGTCGACCATTCATTGGGTTTCGGCGGAACATGGGATTGATTGCGAGGCTCGTCTTTATGAAAACCTTTTCAGAGAAGCAAGCGAGGATGAAGTGGAGGCTCAGGAAACAGAGTGGGCCTGGCTTACGCCAAACTCAATGATCAACGTAACCGGGGCTAAAGTAGAACCGTGCGTTAAGGGCGCGGCTGCTGGGACGCTCTATCAATTCGAGCGTGTCGGCTACTTCTGTGTTGACAAGACCTCGACTCCGGAAATGCCGGTGTTCAACAGAACGGTCGCGTTACGCGATTCATGGGCCAAGATCGAAAAGGGACAGAAGCCAAAATAGCCTAGCGTTCCGTATGAAGATCCTCGCAGCCAATGGGCTGGCCTGGGGGAATCTCCTGGAAGGTCAGATTCACTTGCTTTGGGTCCTGTTGGAATTTGTCGATTTGACGGATCGCGTAGCGTCCCAACGCCAGTCTTGATCCGCTCATGGATTTTGCGTAGTCGCGCAATTGTTCTAACTTCAAGTAGGCTTGAGCACGAACTACAGGCGAAGCCGAATCGCTCGCGGCCAGCGCCATTAACCGGTTCAGCAAAGCGAAACACACCATTTGCTGGGCATTTTCCAATAAACCGCCGATGGGCGCAGTCTTCCATGTGGCCCGGACAAGCCTATCGACCATTTCCGCAAAGCCTGGAATTTTCGAATTGCGGGCATGCTGTTCTACCAAACGATTGGCGCGCTGCGGGTTCAACAACAGACCGATCGTGAGGTTCGCCGCAGCCTCCACCGGGGCATTGGCATCGAAGACGAGGCCGCTCGCGCCACGAAAAGATTCCCTGGTTGCGCCGAAGCCGAAGGCGTGCGGAGGAATGATGGAGAGCAAACGCTCATTTAGGGTCAGCGATTGGGGCTTGATGGTGCTAAGCAAGGAATCAATCGCCCGCTTCTGAATGTCAGGCGCGACTACTTCAGTGATCTTTTGGCCGTCACCCTTCAGCGCGTACGTGTAGTCAACCCCGCCGACCAATTTGGACACAGCTTCGGTTTGATAGCGATGAAGTAGATAAATAGGAACAAGCGAGTCGCCAAGCGTACTCCAAGGCGCCCCTTCGCGAATGGTGTTGGCGCCAAAGCGTTCTAGGGCTCTGGCGCGTACCTTCATAATTCGGTCCAGTTCGGCTATTGCGTCAGGACCGCTATCCCATAAGTGAGCTCGCGGATGCGCCCCACCTTCAGGCCGAGCATCGGAATCTGAAATGAATTCCAAACCCCTCTTCTGGGAATCACTCAGAATCTGCTTCAGCCCTGTCGCCTCCGCTTCTGCATCTGAAAACTGCGCATATCCGTACGACACAGCAACTTTGTCCCACTCACCAATACCAACCGGATACGCGTTCGCTAACTGCGGATTTCCTTGTTGAGTCAGCTCAACAAAAGGATGTGGGTAGTCCATGACGGAGGCGTTTTTGTTGGCGCTCGATGCAAAGTTATGAGAGATTCCCAGCGTGTGCCCTACCTCATGCGCGGCCAGTTGCCGGATGCGAGCTAATGCCATTTCCCTGCCCTGGGCGGATTCTTTAACGCCCGAATCATAGGGAGCAAGCAAGCCTTCGGCAATCAGATAGTCTTGACGAATCCGTAGCGAACCAAGAGTCACGTGTCCCTTTATGATTTCGCCCGTGCGAGGATCGGTAATGGAACTGCCGTAAGACCAGCCGCGCGTGGAGCGGTGCACCCATTGGATCATGTTGTAGCGGGCATCCATCGGGTCGGCTCCAGGCGGCAGAATACGAACCTCAAAAGCATTACGGAATCCAGCGGCCGTGTAAGCATCCTTCCACCAACTGGCGCCTTCCTGCAGCGCGGAAAGAATCGGCTCAGGCACGCCTGGATCCAGGTAGTAGATGATGGGCTTCACCGGATCGCTGACCGCCAATGTGGGGTCCTTCTTTTCCAGGCGATGACGTGCAATGAAGCGTTGGCTGATAGGCTCGGTGAAAGGAGTGGCATAGTCAAAGTAAGAAATTCCGAAGAAGCCGGCGCGAGGATCGTGCCGGCGTGGTTTGTACCCAGGTTCAGGCAACGCGACCAAAGAATGGTGCTCACGCAGAGTAACGGAATCGCCCGAGGGTGTGACGCCTCTCACCAGCGGACCAGGCGCATCGCCCAGGAATGTGAGTGTCACTTCCACCTCGGAGTTCCGCGGGAAGCCTTTGGTGCGATCCAGATAAAACATCGAGCGGCCTAATTCAAGGCGATAGGCGCCTTGCCGGGTTTGCTTTAAGGTTTCGATCACGCCATGGGCGTCCCGCAGGAAGAAATTGGTGGCGTCCACCAGAATGCGGTCGTCCGTTTCCGCCTCCACGGTGAAGCCAAAGATGGCGGAACGGGCGAAAGCCTCTTTGACCGCTCTGACCTCGGTCGGGTTGCCGCTAATGGCCCGGAAGTGCGTGTTGTTTTCAAGCAATAGAACTTTGGGGCCGTTGCGTTCGAATTGGACCAGATGTGCACCGCCGATTTGACCGCGATCCAGGCCGACGTCATTGGACCCCAGCCCAGCAGGTAAGGAACTGTAATAGAGGAATTCTTTTTCAAGGGCCGGAATCTCCAGAAACATCTTTCCGCCCTTCGCGTCCCAATAGAGAGGGAAGTAGCCGTCGAGCTTGGTAAAACCCGCGGTTTTTTCAGCGATGGTGGCAGCGCTCAATGTTGCGCACAACATCAGTGGGAGAAACAGGTGGCGAGACATAGATCGATTGTCTCAAGAATTAAAGGAACGGCTACACTGTAAAGAAGCCTATGCGCAAATTTCGGGTGGGGTTACTTACCTTGTTTATCCGGTCACTGACGGGGCAAACAATTTGCCCGCCAACGCCGATCTATCAAAGCTGCGATCTTGTTTTCGAATTGGATGATGCTGAAGCTAAGGCGCATCCCAACCCGTACGCGTCTGTAAACATGCATGCGGAGGTGCGGTCGCCCAAGCATGCTACCTTCAAGCTCCCCGCATTTTGGGATGGCGGACGGAAAATGATCATCCGCTTTTCGCCGCTCGACGCCGGGCAATGGGATTTCCGCCTCACCTCAAATCTAGCGCGATTCGATGGCAAATTAGGCCACGTGGAAGCGCTTACAGGCGACGCGCGCGGGTTCATTCGACCGGCGAATTTACGTCATTGGAAGTATAGCGAAGCCAACAAGCCGCATTTGTGGATGGGCGATACGCTGTTGAGTTTGGCGACGATGGATCAATCGAAGTTTGAGGCAATCGTCAATGACCGCGCGGCTCGTGAGTTTACACACATTAGAACCCAACTATTTGGCGCAACGGCGCAAGACGCAAAGAATGCATACCCCGAAGCGGATAAACCTAATCCAGCCTATTTTCAGGAACTCGACCGGCGCCTTCAATACGTGAACAAGAAAGGCATTGTCGTGGACCTCATGCTCGGGCAAGCTAACAACCAATTGCGTCAACTGTTTCCCACGTGGCAGCAGCGGGAACGGTTTTTGAAATATGTCATTGGCCGTTACAGTTCGTCAAATCTTACATGGCTGGGCTTGGACGAATATGAAAGCTATGCCGACGGACGAGCGCTGCTCAAAGAGATTGGCGATTACTTAAAGAAGAACGATCCGTATGGGCATCCGCGATCAACATTCACAGAAGGAAGTTCGGCGGGATTGCAGTCCGATGGTTGGATGGATTTCATCAGCTATCAAACGGCGGATGACCAAGCTTGCGCCGTAGAGCGGCAGTTGTTTACTAAGCCATTCGTGAATTTTGGAATTGGCGCCGAAGATTCCGGGGCTGGGAAGACGCGACAGACGGATGTCGACAGCGACGCATTTCGCAAGCGCCTTTGGAACGTGACGATGGACGGACATTACCCATCCTTTGCCAACACAGGCCTGAGTGGGACCGGTGGCAAGGCGGTAGATCCCAAGTACACTGAATCGCCTGGAGCGAAGGCCATGAAGGCTTGGTTCGATTTCTTCGATTGGACGCGGCACTGGGAGTTGGATCCCTATTTTGAGGTGGACGGCGGCCGGGCTCTTGCGCTGGACGGTGTTGAATATATCGTCTATGTCGAGAAGCCAGGCTTGATTGAGGTCACCGTCGAAAAGCATTCCTACAACGTGTATTGGTTCAACCCAATCACCGGTGAAACCGTGACGATGAAAAACTTCAAAGGCGAGAAGTTTGTCGGCGAACCTCCCACGAAGACTCAAGATTGGGTCTTGCAACTATCTCGCGACGGGCGTAAGGAGAGCTTACGTAACTATAAGTTTGAATCCCGGCCACCCTTTGTACAGGAGATTGAACTCAGTACCGAAAAGGTGCCCTTTCAGTTGATTGCGCCCCGCGATGGTGATCTTACCACTAAAAAGGAATATGCCTTTGAATTGAAGATAAAGAAGGACACGCGAGCTACTCGATCCATGATGTATGTGTTAACTGGCGAAGTAGTTGCCGATGGGCAAGGGAGCCGCATTCTGGCCACAGGAGCGCGTGGATCATTTCGTGTTCCTCCTGGAATCATCAAAAAGTTTCCCGCTGTTCTCAATGTCCGCATCTCAGCTGTGAACGCAAACGGCAAAGCCTATGCCGCCGACAAGGTATACATGGTGACGGAGTAAGGGTGCGGCTTCTGGCGTTGGATACGACTGCGGAATTTGGCAGCATCGCACTCATTGAGGATGGAGTTGTCGTGTGTGAAATTGGGATCGAGGCGCCGTCTGGTTTCGGGCAGGTTTTGTTCGACGAGATTAACGCTCTGCTGCAAGACCAAAAAACTACGCTAAAAAACATCGATTGTTTCGCCTCAGCCAAAGGGCCCGGAACGTTTACCGGGGTACGCGTCGGATTGGCCGCCATAAAAGGCTTGGCCTACGCGCTGTCTAAACCGATCTGCGCTATATCGAATTTGGAAGCGATTGCATCTTATGGCTCAGCCCCGGTGCGGGCGCCCTTCCTTGATGCCCGCAGAGGCGACATATTTGGAGCCCTTTTTGATTCCCAGCTAAACGCCCTCACCGAAGAGATTGTCACTCCCCTGCCCAACTGGCTTGCTTCGCTACCCGCTGAGGCAGAATTGCTAACTACGGATCGGGCTGTGTTAGACCTACCTGGACGTTCCGTGACGGCGGTTGGGCATCGGCTGGCCGGAGCGATTGGATTACTTGCGGCCCAACGTCTTTCTCAAGGGCTTGAAGAATCCGCTGCAGCCATCAACGCAAATTATGTCCGGCGCGCGGATGCGGAACTATTTTGGGTTGATAAGTAAACCGCCCGTTCCTAACACTTCATCATGAAATTTATCACAGCCTATGCACAGATTCTGGTAGGACTTACCGGAAGGCAAAGTGGTTGTCGATGCCTCGTAAAACTTTTCAACGCTCCAGCCGTGACCGATTCCCATTCGTTCGGGGTGGCCCATTGAAATTGCCTCATACACAGGGTCGCCGCGGCGCCGGGCCAGAATCGAATCGAGTGATTCAGTGAGCAAGTTCCCTATCGCCTTCTTGGTTTTCATGCAACAAGGATAGACGTTGCCATTTGGCTCGATAGATACCTCGCTACCCCCGTGGGCGGTATCCAAGAAGTTGAGGCCGCCAGACCACGCGTTGCAAAAGTTATCAGCCAATGTGGCCGTGGAGAGTTCGTTTTGATGGGCTCGGCCGCGCGGCCAGATCTTGCCGATCCAGGACCCTTTAGTCGCGCCGAAGAAGTGGAAATAGCGGCCTGGCTCGAAAGGTCTTTGCCCGGCGTTCAGAGGGAAATGATGTACGCCGTTAGCATCGCACATTGCCGTAATTTTCGCCCGCAGAGCTTCCCGGTCTGACTCTTCCTCAAGCCCTTGATGAAATTCATCGATGCCGGAAATCGAAATCACGTTGACATGGTATTTTACGAGATCTTCGACAATCTGGGTGGAAAGGATATCGCCGGTAGTCTGGACAATAAGCTCCACGCCGCCCTGGTCTTTGTACTTGTCATAAAGAAGATCAAGAGCGGGGTACAAAACAGTCTTACGGACTGGTTCAAGAAGGATTTCGCCACCGGCGAGAATGATGCGCCCCCGTTTCCTAGCAAGACCATCGGCTGCGTCGAGGTACGACATTTGCGCCGGAAGATTCGATATGATCGCCCGGAAATTGGTTTCCGCCTCGGTGACGACGGCTGCCAATTCGGCGCCGTAATACGGGCGAAACCTATCTTCATAACAGTGAACGCACTTGCGGTGGCAGAGCCAACTCATTACCCAATAGAGCGATTCCAAGAGAGACTTTCCTTTGATTACTTCCTGCGGAGTTCCGCCGGAACTCGCTCGGACTCTAATTGCTCTGCTCGAAATGTCCAGTTTACATTTACCGTTTGTGGCGGAAAACATTGGCGGTCTGAACAAACCTGATACCGAAACGCAACGGGAACCTTGAAGTTGCCCTGTTTGTCAGTCGCTGCCTTCAATTTGGGTTGGGCGCCAGGGATTAACTCCCGCTTAAGAGTAAACGTACCTTCAAAGACCGGGACGGGGACGGTTTCACCGCCGACTTTGAGGCGTCTAGGCTCAGGCGTAATTAAAGGTCCCAACCGGTAAGCCTCATTCGGCTCTGACTTCCAATCGACGGGTATGTACTCTTCCGGCGCACCAGGTGCGTAAGCGTGAATGCCCTTCGGAAGTTCAACCTCTAAGCTCAAAACGATGTGCTGCCCCGTGCGTGCCGTCAAACTGCTCGCTTTCGGAGTGACCCGGGCATTCTTACCCTCCACTTGTTCACCGGCTTGTAATCCCGGCTTCCCCAATTGGTTGGATAGTAAGGCTGAAATGGTAATTCGCTCGCGGTAATCTTCTTCGAAAAACTTGGCTTCCACCATTCCTGCGGCATTGAGCATGAAGATACCAGGGTGAGGAATACCAACTGCGAATCCCGTCTTGGGTCCTTCGTTCAGTATCCCAAAAGCTTTGATCATCTTCGAATCCGGATCAGACAACAAAGGATAGGTCAGCTTCTTCCGATCCGCGAAGTTCTTCAAAACCTCGATTGAATCGTAACTTACAGAGGCCACTCCGTAGCCCCGCTTCTTCACTTCAGGCAACCATTCTTCCAGCTCGACCAGCTGGGATTTACAGTAAGGTCACCAATCGGCCGAACGGACGAAGAGGAGGATAAGTCCCTTGGGTCCGCGGAGGGACGTGAATGATTGCGCTCTCCCGACATTATCTTTAACCTCAAGGATAGGAGCCTTGGCGCCAATAGCTGGTCCCAACTTGGCTGCAAATGTCGAGGCCTCGCTCGGTTTAACCTGGGCCAGCAGGAGAGGGCTTAGAAGGGATATGACGATGGCTGCTTTCATAGATTCTTAAACTAGTATCCCCGAAGTGCCCTCATTTGTTCCCATAGACAGGTATAATCTTTTCCATGGGAGTATGAATACTAGGACTGCTAGAACCATACCAGCGGTTTGTGCCAGGACCGAAGTTTCCCGCCCCGTACAAATAGGTTTGAAGCAGCCCGCCTGTTTAGGAAGCCATTCCCACATACGGCCGCTACTTTCAAGTTAAAGTAAAGATTAGCCTTGCGGTACAATGAAGACGCAATTAAGAGCCACAATCGCTAAAATCGGCGGCTTTAGTAGGATCTAACGATGTCAAGAGCTAGGTGAATTCTTAGGATTGAACTAAGGCGAGACGGAATTGACGCAGTACTAGAACGTCTATAACATCAGGATAGAAGCGAGGCGAGACGAAAAAAAATGCTAAACGAAATTCTTGCCACTGCCAGCGTAGCCGAGAATCCTGTAGAGGAAATCATCGTTCCGCAGCCAGAGGTCAAGCCCAGGATTAAAATTGTGATAGCGGACGATCATCCGATTGTACGCGATGGTTTGCGGCGGCTCCTAAGTCTGGAGTCAGATGTGGATATAGTGGGGGAAGCAGGGGACGGCCGTCAGGTACTGGAAGTGGTCCAAGCGAAGGATCCAGATGTCCTTCTACTAGATTTGCGGATGCCAAACCTTGATGGATTAGGAGCGTTGCAGACCTTGCAACAAACCAACCGCCGGACCAGAGTCATTATTTTGACTGCATCCGAGGACAAAAACGAATTTGTACAAGCGATGAAGCTTGGGTGTTCAGGGATCGTTCTCAAGCAAACGGCTCCGGATTTGATCATCAAGAGTATCCGCAAAGTATTCTCCGGCGAGATTTGGCTGGATTCGCACACCACAGCAGCTGTGATGCGGCAATTCGCAGCGCCCGGCGAAGGTGGGTCCTCCAACGGTTCGGGCAAGCAGCGCGAACGCAGCCCGCTCTCAACGCGCGAACGGGAAATCGTTGCGCTCGTGGCTCAGGGCTATAAGAACAAGGAAATGGCTGAGAAGATGTTTATCAGCGAACAGACGGTGAAGAACCACCTGCACAACATCTTCGATAAGCTTGGAGTTTCTGATCGCCTGGAGTTGGCTTTGTATGCCATTCACAAAGGTCTTCATCTGAACACGTAAGGTTTTTTGAGATGTATCCCTCCAGAGAACGAAAGCGCAGCCTCCCGGTCAGGGGCTGCGCTTTTTGTCTTTACGAACCCAAGAGGTCGCTACAATAGAAGTTATGCGATATCCCGAACCTTTAATCGCCCCCATGAGGGCGGAGTTGTCTCAGAACGGTGTGATTGAGGCCAGGACTCCCGAGCAAGTTGAACAATTGCTTGCCCCAGGGTCAGGCACGGTCATGATGGTAGTCAATTCGGTCTGCGGTTGTGCGGCCGGAAAAGCGAGGCCTGGAATTCTAATGGCGCTGAAACATTCTGTTGCTCCAAAAACCTCCGCTACTGTTTTCGCCGGTGCTGATGTGGAAGCTGTTCAGCGCGTGCGAGAACTGTTGCCGGAATTTGCTCCTTCGTCACCCTCGGTCGCTCTTTTCAAAGATGGCAAACCGGTCTTCATGTTGCACCGGCACCAAATTGAAAGTCAGCAAGCGCCACAGATTGCGGCGATGTTGACGCAAGCATTTGATCAGTACTGCCAATAGCGGAATACGGGAATGGTTTTGGCGCTATGGTTGGCGGCGGCGTTGGCTGGCACGGTAAACGAACCGGTGGCCAACATGTATTCACGGCCAACCGTGGACGCCGATGTCGTTTCTCAATCCATTTACGGCTCACAAGTCCTCTATTTGGAAAAGCAAGCCGGTTGGATCAAAGTTGAAACTTTCGACAAGTATACCGGCTGGATTGAGGTTTCGCGGCTCAAGGATGCAGGCAAACCCTACGCCACGACCGGTAAGACTGCGTCGGTGGCCAGCCTGTTCGCCCACCTGTACCGCGAACCTAGCGTTACTAAGCATCAACCCGTGATCACTGTCCCCTTCGAATCGAAGCTGGAAATTGTGGCCGAACCCGAAAGCAATGGGAAACGTTGGTTGCAAGTTCGACTGGTCGACGATCGTAGCGCCTGGGTGCAAAGGGGCGATCTTTCGTTTGCCGTGGACAAGCTGAATGTGGACCAAGTTATCGAGTTGAGCAAACGTTTTATTGGCCTGCCATACACTTGGGGTGGGACCTCCAGCTTTGGGTACGATTGCAGTGGGTTCACGCAGATGCTTTGCCGTCGGCAAGGCGTCATGCTGCCTCGTGATGCCGGGCCGCAAGCCGAATGGGATGGCGTGAAGCCAGTAGAACGAGACACACTGCAACCAGGCGACCTTCTCTATTTCGGAAGTAACCTGAAAAAAATAACACATACCGGCTTTTACATCGGCGGCGGGCAGTTCATTCACGCCGCGGTTAGCGGACGTCCCGCAGTGCAGATCAGCCGCTTAGACGATCCACCCTGGACGAAATTGTTTGTTGCCGCAAGGAGGCCGAAATGAGACGCCGAGATTTGTTAGCCATGCCGCTCGTTGCCGGATCAGCATCAGCCGCCGCCGGACCGATTGCGGTGGATCCGAAATCTGTCCGGTTGAAACTGAAGCACACCTGGACCACCACAATGTCATCCAGTGACTACCGCGACACCCTACATTTAACCTTGCACCGAGGTGGGGTGAGCGCCTTCGGAGAAGGTGCGCCAATTGTTCGCTACGAAGAAACAGCGGCTGAAGGCGTGGAGTGGCTGAAAAGCCTGACGCCCGAATTGGAGAAGGCTGATTGGCGTCAATTCTCTAAGTTGTTGGGGCAGATCTTTGAGCGGCATCCGAAACACTGGGCGGCCAAAAGCGCGCTAGCCAATGCCCTGATGGACTGGAACACGAAAAACTTTGGCGTACCCGTATATCAGTATTTCGGCCTCGACCCTAAAGATGCGCCACTGACTACCTTTTCTATTGGCATTGATACCCCAGAGGTGACTCGTCAAAAGACCAAGGAGGCCGACGCCTATCCGGTGCTAAAAGTGAAGGTGGGCCTCGATACCGATGAAGCCACGATCGAAGCCGTGCGCTCCGTTACAAGAAAGCCTTTGCGCGTGGATGCCAATGAGGGCTGGAAGGACAAGGACGAAGTTGTGCGCAAAATCAATTGGCTGGAAAAACAAGGCGTCGAGTTTATCGAACAGCCAATGCCGGCTCACATGCTTGAGGACATGAACTACATTCGCAAACGAGTGCACATGCCCATCATTGCCGACGAAGCTTGCCTTCATCCGCAAGATATTCCCAAACTGGCAAACTACTTTGATGGAGTAAACATCAAACTGGATAAGTGCGGTGGAATTCTTGAAGCATACCGAATGATTCAAATTGCAAAGTCTCTGGGGCTGAAGACAATGTTGGGGTGCATGATTTCAAGTTCGGCCGCCGTGACTGCCGCCGCGCAACTGTCCCCTATGGTGGACTATGCCGACCTCGATGGGAATCTCCTCATCTCAAACGATCCGTTCCAAGGCGTGACCGTGGTCAAAGGAAAATTGGTGCTGCCGTCCGGGCCTGGACTTGGCTTGCGTAAGATTTGATTAGAACCCCAATAACGTTTCCGCCGTCTCCACAAGGTCCCTCACTTGCGGCAGGATCTCATCCTCGAGTTCCGGATTGTATCCAACCCAGGTATCAAGCGCGGCCACGCGCTTTACCGGCGCATCGAGGAAAGTAAAAAGCTCATCGGCGATCCGAGCGGCAATTTCGGCGCCATAGCCGAAGGAAAGAGTGTCTTCATGGGCGATCAGCACGCGGCTGGTCTTCTTCACCGAATCAGCGATCGATTGCCAATCATACGGCTGCAAAGTTCGCAGGTCGAGAATCTCTACCGTCTTGCCTGTGCGCGTTTCAATCTGTTGCGCGGCTAAAACTGACTTTTGCACCAAGGCGCCATAAGTCACAATTGTCATGTCCGCACCCGCCTTAACCACACGCGCCTTTCCGAAAGGAATCGTGTAATCAAGGCCTGGGTGCGGATTGCGATTGTATGGTTCCCTATAAAGCTTCTTGTGCTCAAGAAATAGCACCGGATCGTCGGACCGAATGGCAGTGCGAAGCAACCCACACGCGTCTTCGGCGTTCGAAGGCATCACAACGCGAAGCCCGGGAATGTGCGTAAAGCAAACCTCGCCGCACTGGCTGTGATAAATGGCTCCGCCAGTCAGATAACCGCCAATTGGAATTCGAATCACAACCGGACAGGAAAAGCCGTTATGACTGCGCCACCGGATGTTAGCCATCTCATCGCGAATCTGCATCATCGCCGGCCAGACGTAGTCAAAAAATTGGATCTCCACAACCGGCTTCATACCTCGGGTAGCCATGCCTGTCGCCCGGCCAACAATGGCGGCCTCGGCAATAGGTGTGTTGAAACAACGCTTAGATCCAAAGCGGCTTTGCAGGCCCAGCGTAGTTTTGAACACGCCACCTTTGCCTTTCACAAGAGCCAAATTTTCCTCACGGCTGCAGTCGGCGACGTCTTCGCCGAAAACCACCATCAGTGGATTGCGCTCCATTTCCTCGTGCAAAGTTTGGTTGATGGAATCCACCATGGTGCGCGGCGCGCCGTTCGATTCTGGCTGGCGGTCAAACTGACTAGAGGTTGGGTCGATCTTATCGGAATAGAGAAAACGAAGGGCGGAACCTTTTTCAGGTGGGGCGGCTGGTAGGGCTTTGTCGGCGGCCTGTTGGACTTCCTGCTCGATCTCACCGAGCAGGACCTTAAGGCTTGGCTCCTCGATAATACGCTCAGAAAGTAGGTAGGCCGTGAAGAGCGACAGTGGATCGCGCCGCGCCTCCTCTTGCCGCTCTCGTGGCGATTTGTAAAGCTTCTCGTCGTCCGACAACGAATGCGAATAGGGCCGAGTGACTTTCGCGTGCACGAGCGCAGGGCCGTGCCCCGATCGACAGTATGCCACGGCCTGCGTCATCGCTTCGTAGCAGGAAAAGAAATCGGAACCATCTACCTCGACACGCAGCAAATCGGGCATTCCGGACAGAAGATGAGAGATGTTTCCACCGGGCGTCTGAAACTCAACCGGCGTGGAAATGGCGAAACCATTGTCTTCCACCAAAAATAGAATCGGAAGTTTTTCAAGACACGACGCGTTCATCGCTTCCCAAAACTCACCTTCGCTTGTTGCGCCTTCCCCGGTGCACACCAGCGTAACTTCGTCAGAATTCTTGCTCACGTAACGCGACGCATGAGCGCAACCAACCGCTTGTACAAACTGCGAGCCGGTGGGAGATGATCCCGTCACGATATGCAGTTCTGGCGAAGACCAGTGCGAAGGCATCTGACGCCCACCGCTTTGGCGGTCAGCCCCGGCGCCAACGGCCTGCAAAAACATTTCGTAGGGAGTGATGCCCAGGGCCAGAGCAAGCCCACGGTCGCGATAGTAAGGATAAAACCAATCATGACCAGGACGCATCGCCATGGCCGCCGCCACTTCAATGGCTTCGTGACCAGCGCCGCTTACCTGAAAGAAAATCTTGTTCTGCCGTTTGAGCACAATTTCACGGTCATCAATGCGCCGGGAGGTGAGCATCAAACGAAACGCCCGCAGCAACTGTTCCTTGGTTAGGAGGCTGGCTGCGGCGTACGGGGACCGGTCCTTCGTCGAAGAACCCGCTTGCGTGCGTAGCGACATTCTTAGATTTTACTCTAGGTTGCCGCTTACAATAACGGGAGTGAAGGCTTTTTACTTATTGTTGACTTTCCCACTCTTGGCGCAGCCAACTTTTACGCTGACTGAGACGGTAAGGCAGGGCGAATTGGTCCACATTGAGACCACCGCATCAGGCAAGTTGCATGCCACCCTGGCGAAAGCCACAGGGAAAACCACAGTCCCGCTATTTCCCGATGGGAAAGGTGGAATGGAAGGTCTACTCCCGGTAGCCGTAACAGATTCCGTCGGTCTGTTCGATGTAGTGATTGCTACCGAGGACAACCGCACGTTACATACAGTCAAAGTTCACGTCGTTAACGGCAAATACCCGATCCAAAATATTTCCGCCAGCACCAGCATGAAGCAACTCACGCCGCTTCCCGGTGAAATGGAGGCCATGCGAGCCTTGTACACCGCAGTTACCCCCGAAAAAAAGTTTTTCACACCATTTCACTTGCCCGTTTCCGAATGCCGCAACTCGCCCTTTGGTGTTCTGCGCTATCACAACGGCAAACCAAGTGGGAACTTCCATCGTGGGCTTGACCTGCGCTCGCCAATGGGCACGCCGATTCATGCGCCAGCCGCCGGAACCGTGAGAGTTGCTCAAATGTTCCGCCTGCATGGAGGCACAGTCGGCATCGATCATGGACAAGGGGTGACGTCGCACTATTTGCACATGTCGAAAATAGCAGCCCAGGAAGGACAGGAAGTGGAGCCGGGAGACATCTTGGGTTACGTCGGCTCAACCGGATTTGCCACGGGACCACACCTGCACTGGGGCCTCTATGTCCATTCAATCCCGACAAATCCGGAAAGGTTCGTGCAAGGCCTGAAGCATTGCTATGTTCCACCGCCGCCTTCCGCCAAGAAGACCAAAAGCAGGAAGAAATAAGCTATCCTGAGATTTGGTTCTGCAACTGACTGAGATTGTCTAATGGTTCCGGATGCTTGCTCTAGCGGGTCATTTCGCTATGAGGGTAGGTGTGTGCGGATCCACTGATAACACCGCCCTGCCCTCCCCCCCTTCTTTTTCCAATTTTCCGAGGCAAACTCCCATGAGTTTTTCCGAACTCGGCTGGTCACAGCCGTTTGATCTACTTGAATACTTTCGCGCAGAGTACCCACCTAAATGGACGCCTGCGCGTGTTTGCTCCATCAGCCACAACTCGTTTCACCTAATCCGGCCGGACGGCGCGTTTTCCGCGGTAGTATCCGGCAGGCTCCGCTTCGATGCCAAGGACGGCGGCCTTTGGCCCGTCGTCGGCGATTGGGTGGCTGCCCTTCCCCGCGCTGATGGTTCCTGGACGATTCAAGGCGTTGTCCCGCGCGCCAATGCTTTGTACCGCGGCTTAATGGAGCGTGGCGAGCCAAGCCAAATGATGGCGGCAAACGTGGATGTGGCGTTGATACTTTCAGGGCTGGACAACGACCTGAATCTTCGGCGAGTGGAACGTTACGTTCATCTAGCGAAGACCAACAAAATTCGCCCGGTGATAGTGCTGAACAAGCTCGACTTGAGCCCAGACACCGAAGCTGTGAAGGTGGCTTTGGCTGCATTTGAATGCGAGGTTCATTTTGTCAGCGCATTGACGGGTGTGGGGGTCGACGACTTATCCGCTGCAATCGGCCATGGCCAAACCGCTGTCTTGCTGGGGTCGTCCGGCGTAGGCAAGTCCACGCTTTTCAATCGAATCTTAGGGCGGGAAGCACAGCGAACTTCCGCCGTTCGAGATTCAGACAGCAAGGGCCGACACACTACGACCCATCGTCAGTTGATCCCTATGCCACAAGGTTGGGTGTTGATCGACATGCCGGGTATCCGCGAAGTGGGTTTGCCATCTGCCCCTGATGAATCGACGGACGCTACTTTTCCCGATATTCAAGCGTTGGGCGGGGAGTGCCGATTTCCGGATTGCCGCCACGAATCGGAACCAGATTGCAGCGTTCAGGAAGCCGTCAAAGCCGGGAAACTAGATGCGGCTCGTTTGGCCAATTTTCATAAGATGAGGCGGGAAGTTGCTCGTCAGTCGAGTTTAGGAGACAAGCAGGCAGAGGTGGAACTCAAAGCTAAATGGAAGGTGATTCACAAGGCCCAGAAGGAGATTTACAAGAGGCCGAAGCATTAAAACAGGTAGGCGGCGAGTCAAATCGCCGCCCGCTTAATTCGGTTAGCCAGCAATAGATTTAGCGGCCGCCAAGGCAGCGTCGTAGTTCGGATGATCGGCAACTTCCTTAACGTATTCCACGTAGGAAAGCTTATTAGCTTGATCCACCACGAAAATCGCGCGGCTCTCAATGCGCAAATCCTTGATCATGGTTCCGTAGCTTTCCCCGAAAGAGCCGGTCCTGTGATCGGAAAGCATCTCCACCTTATCCACGCCCATCGCGCCGCACCAGCGCTTCATCGCAAAGGGCAGGTCCATGCTGATGGTGTAAATTTTTACGTTGGGCAGCTTGGCAGCCTCTTCGTTAAAACGCCGCGTCTGCATATCGCAAACCGGAGTGTCTAGCGAAGGGACTACGCTAAAAATCCGCACGCCAGCGCCGGTCTTCGCAAGATCAACCGGCTTCAGGCCAGTATCAACCGCGGCAAAGTCGGGGGCTGCATCGCCAGCCTTCAATTCGGGTCCGATCAACGTCAGCGGACCGCCCTTCATCGTTGTAGCACCAGGTCTTTCCATTCTTTCTCCTAATCAAGTTTTTGGGGTGATTCTCTTCTATTGTAGCGAAGCCTCGAGTGCAGTCGTATCGCTTACTGGCAATTGGCAAGCAAAACTCTGACACACGTAGGCTGTTGGTTTTCCGTCTATTGGATGCATCGCCGCCAGTTCAGGATGCAGGCGAGTCCAATATTCTCTCGAACCCGCGGAATCTAGAGCAAAGACAATCTGGAACGGAGCAAAGTGTTTGCCCAAGACGCCTTTTAGCGCCGACAGATCTTCACCGGCTAGCACCACCTGCCTGGGAGCAGATTCAGCGATCATCGCGGCAACTACCATTTGCGGCATACCGGGCGACCCCGCTTTCATCCTATGCGCAAACGCGGCGAGCGCACGTTCGGCGGACTTCTGGAAATCTATTCGCCCTGTATAGGCGGCCAGTCGAAGCAGAGCCAGAACGGCCATCGAATTTCCTGAAGGTTCGGCGCCATCGTAGTCTTCTTTCATGCGAAGCAACAGACTGGCGTCGCCGGAAGCGGTAGCGAAGAAGCCGCCCTCCTCGCCGTCCTCAAACAGTTCAATCAACCGGTCCGCAAGCTTCTCCGCAAACTGAATGGGACTAATGTCGAATGTCGTTTCATACAGGTCGATCAATGCGCATGCTAGAAACGCATAGTCGTCCAGAAAACCGGGAATGCCGGCGTCTCCCTCGCGGTAGCGCCGCAAAAGAGTCTTTGTTTCGGCGTTGAACATCCGAGTTTGAAAGAAGCGGACAGCTCCTGCCGCAGCGTCCGCGTAACGTGGTTCCCCAAGGCATCGCCCGGCCAATGCGAAAGCCGAGATCATCAGGCCATTCCACGCAGTCAGCAGTTTGTCGTCCAGATGCGGCCGCACCCGAGGGGCGCGCAACGCTAGTACCTTCTGCTTCGACTTCTCCAGGGATGCGAGGATTTCTGTCTCAGGGACTTTGAAGAATTCAGCCACTCGGTCAACGGAATGATCAATGAACAAGATGTTTCGACCCGTAAATTCATGGTGCGGATCCTCGTGAACATTTCCCTCCTCGTCCACGCCATAGTGATAAATGAACCAGGAAGCATCGGGCTGTTCAAGCGTCGCCTCAATTTCTTTTTGGGTGAAGACGTAAAAGGCGCCTTCGCCCTTTTCATGCGGATGCGCAGGATCAACAACGCTGTCCGCATCCTCGGCGCAATAGAACGCGCCTTCAGCGCTAGTCATGTTGCGCAGAACATACTCGAGCGATGCTCGAGCGATATCCGCAAAATGTTGTTCGCCAGTAAGTTGAAACGCTTCCAAGTAGGAAACGACCAATTGCCCCTGGTCGTACAGCATTTTTTCAAAGTGCGGAACAAACCAGTGCGAATCCACCGAATAGCGATGGAAGCCGCCACCTAACTGATCGTACATCCCTCCAGCCGCCATGGCGCGTAGGGTGGCCGTCGCCATGTCGCGCGCCTCTTCATTCTTTGTTCGGTAGTACCAGCGAAAGAGAAAAGTAAGCGATACAGGTCGAGGAAATTTCGGCGCACCACCAAAGCCGCCGTCGCGCTTATCGAAGGTGCGGCGGAAATGGGAGAACAGCGCCTCGTATGTTTCGTTACCAACGCGGCCCGGCTCGCCAGAGACGGTCGCATGCCCTCTAAGCTGAATCAGTACGTTGTCTCCCGATTCCATAACTTTTGCTTGATCATCGCGCCACACGCCGGCGATGTGTTCAAGAATGGCCCCAAAGCCCGGTCGGCCATAACGATTATCGGGCGGAAAGTAGGTGCCACCGTAAAAGGGCTTCAGGTCAGGAGTTAGCCATACGGACATGGGCCACCCGCCTCCGCCGGTAGTCGATTGCACGAACAGCATGTAAATTCGATCCACGTCAGGCCTTTCTTCACGATCAACTTTCACGGGCACAAAAAACTGATTGAGGATAGCGGCGATGGCTTCCGACTCGAACGATTCCCGCTCCATCACATGGCACCAATGGCAAGTGGAATAGCCGATAGAAAGGAAGATGGGCTTGTTTTCCCGTCTTGATTTTTCAAATGCCTCTGGCCCCCAGGCATACCAATCCACAGGGTTATTTGCGTGTTGAAGTAGGTAGGGGCTTTTTTCAGCAGACAGACGGTTGGGCATTTCCTCTATAATCGCATTTCAACCTATGCCGATCCCAGAAACCGAAAAACAAACTTTGCTTGAGACGTTTAAGGCATTCCTGCGCATCCCCAGCATAAGCACGGCGCCCGAACACAAGCCCGATATTTTGCGTGCCGCTCAGTTCGTGGCCGACAAGCTACGTTCCGCCGGATTGCAGGACGTCCATCTGATGGAAGGCACGGGCCATCCCATGGTTTACGGCGAATGGCTGGGGGCGCCGGGCAAACCCACAATCCTCTTTTATGGTCACTACGACGTACAGCCTGCCGAGCCGCTGGATGAATGGATTTCCCCGGCCTTTGAGCCCGCCGTACGCAACAACAATATTTATGCCCGCGGCGCCACCGACGACAAGGGACAGGTATTGATTCAAATTGAAGCCGTTGCGCGGACCATGGCTCGCACCGGTTCACTTCCCGTTAACGTAAAATTCCTGATCGAAGGTGAGGAAGAGGTAGGCGGCGAATCTATCGAGGCTTATGTTAAATCGAAGCCGGCCAGGTTGAAGGCGGACGCCGCGGTAGTGTGCGATTCAGAAATGTTCGCCCCTGAATTGCCTACGCTTTGTGTAGGGTTACGCGGCATCGTGTATGGCGAGCTTCATATAACAGCCGCAAGTCAGGACTTGCATTCCGGAGTCTACGGTGGCGCGGCCCCTAACCCGTTGCAGGCCGCTGCCGAAATTATCGCATCTATAAAAGGGCCGGACGGAAAGATTCGAATTGCGGGCTTCTATAACGATGTGCAGGCGCCATCGGACGCCGAGCGCGAGGCTTGGGCGCGCCTTCCATTCAACGAAGAAGAATATAGGCAGAAGGAGGTTGGCTCGAAAATATTGGTCGGCGAAGCGGGCCTCGGCGTGCTGGAGCGCGTGTGGGCGCGACCAACGTTTGAGGTCCACGGCATCAAGGGTGGCTTCGTCGGTGAAGGCGCGAAGACCGTAATTCCGGCCAAGGCCGTGGTGAAAATCAGCATGCGACTGGTTCCCAAGCAGAAGCCCGACGTGGCAAGCAAACAGTTGGCGGCAGCCATTGCAACTGTTTGTCCGGCAGGCGTCATTGCCGAATGGAAACCATTTCACAGCGCCCCGCCATGTGTTGTGGACACGGCTAACCCTTTTATCGAGGCTGCCTCTCTTGCCATGGAAAAAATCTTCGGCAACAAAACGGTGTTCATCCGCTCCGGCGGATCTATCCCGGTTGTGGGCTTGTTGCAAAACGAATTAGGCCTGCCCTGCATCCTGATGGGCTTCGGGTTGCCGGACGACAACCTGCATGCGCCGAACGAGAAACTCCATCTGCCTAATTTCTACAGAGGCATTGAGGCCGTGGAACTTTTCCTGGAAGAAGTGTGCAAGTCATAATGACGAAGGATTCCCGTGTGGAGTGGGGCTTACGCATTGTGAGCGGGCGGCCCCAGGACGCCCCGCTCCAGTACTGGGACGATTTCGGGGAAACAATAATTCCCCGCGTTGAAGAAGCGGCAACCGCCATCAATGCGAAACAATAGAAGTATGCGAATTGTTGTTGGGATTAGCGGGGCAAGCGGCATCGTGTACGGGTACCGGTTGTTGGAACAACTGCGGGCCACGGGACTAGCGGAGACTCATCTAGTGATGACGCGCTCCGCCGAAAGAACAGCTTACTTAGAATTGGGCAAGCAGATCAAAGAGTTCAAGGATCTTGCCGACCACAACTATCCGGTGGAAGACGTTGGCTGCCGCCTGGCCAGCGGAAGTTTTCAAACAGACGGCATGATCATCGCTCCATGCTCTGTCCATTCGATGTCGGCCATAGCCACCGGCATCAGTTCCAATCTTCTAATTCGCGCCGCCGATGTAATCTTGAAGGAGCGTCGAAAATTGATCCTCATGGTGCGCGAAACCCCATTCCATGTGGGTCACCTTCGCACCATGGTCAGCCTAACGGAAATGGGTGCAATCATCGCTCCACCCATTCCCGGTTTCTATAACAATCCGGAAACAGTAATGGACTTAGTGGATTCAAGCGTGGAACGGGTGATGGACTTGATTGGACTGCCGGCGGAAAACGCCAAACGTTGGAGTGGAGGCAAGTAGGAATGAAGAAAGGCGTTCGTGCGGCGTTTCAGGGGGAACTGGGCGCCTTTAGCCAAGTGGCTGCCAGGCAGTTGTTGGGCGAAAGAGTGAAAGTGGTGCCATGCACCCGTTTCGATTTGGTGTTTCAGCATTTGGCCAATCGAGAAGTGGATGCGGCGGTGGTGCCGATTGAAAACACGCTTCACGGATCCATCCACGAAAACTACGACCACCTGCTCGAGTTCGGTTTGGAGATCGTGGCGGAAACCCAAGTCCGCATTGTCCATAACCTGATCGCTGCTCCCGGTGTTAAGTTCGGGGACGTGCGGCGCGTCTATTCGCACCCCGTAGCCCTGAATCAATGCTTGAAATTTTTCGCCGCGCACAAGGAGTTGGAACGCACCCCCTACTACGACACTGCTGGTAGCGTAAAAATGATTATGGAGCAACTACCGAAGGATGCGGCGGCGATTGCCTCCAGCATTGCGTCCGAACAGTACGGCGCCCACATTCTGCGCAAAGCAATTGAAGACGACAGTCAAAATTTCACTCGGTTCTTCTTGCTTCGCCGACATGGCTCGAAACCGGAACCTGCGGGCAAACTAGGTTGGAAAACGTCGCTCGTCTTTACCACTCCGAACAAGCCAGGATCGCTCTTCAAGGCCCTCAGTGTCTTTGCCCTTCGAGACTTGAATTTGGCCAAAATCGAATCGCGCCCTCTTCGTGGCAAGCCGTATGAGTATTTGTACTATCTTGATTTCCTGGGCAAGGCCACCGATCCGGTGCCTCAAAAAGCCCTGGCGCACCTCGAAGAGTTAGCGGACATGATGAAGATCCTTGGAAGTTATCCTCGCTCGGTTTAGCCCGCCATGAAGACTGTCTATTTGGCGTTAGGATCGAACCTCGGCGATCGCCTAAGAAATCTTCAACGCGCAGTGACGCTATTAAACCAGGCTGGCGTGACCGTTCAAACCGTCTCGTCCGTTTGGGAGACTGAACCCGTTGGCTTTGCCGATCAAGGTTGGTTCCTGAACATTGCGCTGAAGGCGGCCACCGATTTGATGCCCCTTCAGCTTCTGGTTCGGACGGCGAGCATCGAGAACGCCATGGGCAGAAAGCAAGTAATCCGAAACGGTCCGCGAACCATTGACATCGACATTCTTCTGTTCGGGCGAACCATCATCGACACTCCCACTTTGACCGTACCTCACCCCCGCTTGCACGAGCGCCGCTTCGTGCTAGAGCCACTTAACGAGATTGCCCCTACGCTGCGCCACCCAACACTGGGCCGATCCATCGGCAACCTTCTTAAGTTAGCCCCGCCCTTGAAACTAAAGATGGTTTCGAAATGGAAAGAGCCCGCCGAAGCGGGCTCCTAGTGTTCGACTCAGTTGCCGCGCAACCAATGTCCCAATCTTCAGCTATACAGCCTGCAGATCGCCGTGCGAAAGCATCCCTGTCATCTGGTCCTTTAAGTGCAGTTTGAGTTTTTTCAATCTATGCTCTTCTGCTTCCTGTTCCAGCGTGAGATGATCTAGCGCGTCCAGTTCCTCCAATCTCCGTTCATAGCTCGAATGTTCGCTCGCCATATTCCGGAATTCTTCACTGGTCGACATCAGATGCGCTTTGAGTTGTTCTTGCGTGCTAAGCTCCATCAGGTTTCTCTCCTTTGGGAGGCCGCCGCGCCGAGTCGATTTAAGGCTCGGTGGGTAGTCTCGAAACTACTTCTCTCTATTCAGCGACCGGTCACCGACGGCCAGTCACATCTATTAATTATCACTTTTGGAAGCGGAGCACAATAGCATTTTCGATCGGCGATGAATAATAGTTTCGCCGGAGACCTACTTGATGGAATCCATGAAGCGCATAGAACGCCCGGGCCCCCTGGTTCGACTCCCTCACTTCAAGAAAAGCGCTTCCCGCTTGCAATTGCAGGAGTTTCATTAGCAATACCGAAGCCACTCCCCGACGCCGGAATGCCGGAAAGACAGCAAGATTAAGCAGTTCCCACTCCCCAGTGGTGACTTCTCGCCAAGCAATGAATCCAACCACTTCTATTTTTGGAAATGTTACTTCCGCAATATAAAATTCGTATTGAAGATACTCATTCACCTGCCAGTGGGCGGCCTCCGGGGCTCCCTGTTGAATCTCTTCCACCGCAGCCAAGTCAGCGTCTAAGCCCCGTCGAATACGAAACTCATTTGGCATCGATCAACTCCCGCCACACCGCACACTGCAACTTACCAATGGACTCCCAGTCGAACTGCCGGGCAGCGCCATAAGCGGCTTCGGCGATGCGGAGTCGCGTTGGCGCTGAACGCAACAATTGGCATACCCCTTCCGCGAATGCGACGGCATCGTCCGCCACCCACACGGAGACGTTGTGCTGCAGTCCCAACCCTTGGCAACCGGAACTAGTCGCAACAACGGCCCTCAGCATCGCCATGGCTTCCAGTACTTTCAAGTTCGTTCCCGCGGAAACAAGTGTTGGGGCTACAACCAGGTTGGCCTGTTCGTAAAGAGGCGCCACGTCAGCAACAAAGCCGAGAATCTCAATCCCATCAGTTGCCAAGGGAAACGGGTCAGCCGTGAAGCCGCTCCAATATTTCTCCGGATCAGGACCGGCCACCGCGGTGAATTGCGCTCCAGGAAATTGGAGCCGCACCAGCGGCCAAACTTTTTCAGCAAAGAACCGAAAAGCTTCAATGTTCGGAAAATGACGAAAGGAACCGATGAATAATACCTTTTGTCCGTCGGTTTCTTCCGTAGGGAAAAATCGCGACAAATCCACACCATTGGGAACGACTCTAGTATTGGCGTTTGGTAACTGCGCGGAATCTTTGCCGGCCATGGTAACAACCCGGTCAAAGCGGCTCGTTGCCGCCCGCTCAAACCGTCGCCAGCGCCATGCGGTCCATCGGGAGCTGAAAGTCTGCTCCCTCGCAGCCACTTGGTCGTAAAGGTCAAACGTGACGTCGTGCTCCACCAATACTTCACCAGAGTAGTTGGCCAACTGTGTGTATTCCACTTGCATCAATGAAAGGTCCAACTCTATGCGGCTGGTCTCGATCAGCCGACGCAAAGTAGCGGATTCATATTCGCAGACTTCAGGCGGAAGCAATGTTGACCATCGTGGCTTGCGATACCGTGGCAAGTCGAACAGGTAGGCCTTTGATACAAAATCCATCACTGCTCCCGAAGGCTCACCAAAGGCATAAAGCACAAGGTCGAATTCTTTAGCAGCCTCCCTTAAAAGATAGTAAATCCGAACCGCCCCACCATGCGAGAGAGGCCAAGGGAAATAAGGAGACACGATTCCGATTCGCTTGCGGCCTGCCCTCCACGCGCGCCCGTTTAGCGCTTGATACTTGTTCGAGGCATACCCATCGCCACGAGACCAAGGGCGCAGCCAAATTCGATCCAACGCCAGCCCACGATAAAACAGCATGGAGGCAATAGGGGAATTGAAACTTAGATGATGCCGCTCCAACCGGCGGTTGTAAGCCAGAATCTTGAAGGGCGCAAGCAACGCCGCTACCCTGCGAAGGGGATGCTCGCCGCCATCAAACAGAACAGGCGCAAGCCCAATTCTGAACCGACGTAGTGTCCGCCGTGCTTCCCAATACGGATTGCGCGATGACACAACGACGCAAGTTATCCCCGCAACTTCAATCGGTTCATCCAGACACACAAGAAAATGCCGCCGAGCCGGTTCCAGTCCCCGCACTTCCTCCGCCATCTTCCGAACCAACGCATTGTTGCCTGAAGCGAAGCTGACAACAACAGCTTCAGCCTCCTTCCCAAGCAACTCAAACAGCGCTTGCTTCCAACTCACACGGCAACCTTCACTCTGCTTAGTAGAAACGCCGCGCACAACGGTAGCACCGCAATAACCATGCAGACTAACTTGAAACCATAATGATCAATGATCGATCCCGCGGCCACCGACATTACGGCCTGCATCAATCCGTACGCTGAAGTAAGCGAGGAAATCGCGAATGCCGCTCGCTCACGGCCAAACACTTCAAGCGGCATGGAATACAAGTTCACTGTGAAAACCGTTCCACAAAAATAACTGATAGCCATCAGAGCGGAGGCCATCAATGCAGACGACGCGAACGGCACAACGGCGGTCAGCAACATGCCTACACATCCCAACCAAACGGCCCGCATTCTTGCTTTGTGAAGAGGCAAGCCCTGCCGGCTTAAATAGAGTGAGATCGACCCGCCCGTTAACCCTCCGCACAAACCCATCAGCGGCGTGATCCACGCGAATTGGCTGTTTGCCTGTCCCTGCGAAACCTTAAAAGTCTCCACCAGATAGCTGGTCACCCAGTTAGTCCACAAACTGTATGTGGTCATGCCGAGCATTGTCGCGGCGACGAAGATCCAATATCGTGAATCCGCCAGAATCTCTCGTATGGGAATCTTTCGATCGGTGGACAATGGCGGTTGCGCTGGAACTCGCCGTGCAATGATCCACCAAACCGGAATCCAAACAAAACCCAGCATGCCGGCAATCTTGAACGAGGTGCGCCAATCAAATTCCGCAGCCAGCAACGGAGCCACAAAACTACCCAGACTGATGCCCGTTTGCGACAAGGAATTCCCCAGCGCCCTTTCCGCGGGAGCAAGGTACATCGCAAAGGCTTTTCCTGATCCGGGAACGCCGCCAGCCTGCGCAATCCCCAATAGTCCGCGGCATGCAATCAGTCCCGTGAAGCTGTTGGTCATCGCCGTGACAACGGTGGCCAGCGACCAGCCGCCGACCGCAATCGTGATGCCCCAATTCAATCCAATCTTGTCAATCAACAGGCCCATGAGCGGGGCGGAAACGGAGTATATGATAGAAAAAACGGCAATCAGCCAGCCGTAATCCTTATTGCTCATGTTGAATTCCACTCCAATCGTCGGCTTTACCGCAGCCAGCAATTGGCGATCCAGATAGTTCAACAAAGAAGCGCAAACGAACACGCCAATCGCAATCCATCGGGATTGAGTCACTTCAATTCCACCCGAATCACGTCGCCCGCAGTTTGCCTTGCAGCACTGGCCTTCTTTGCATAATCCACGGTAACCGCGCGAAACGGTTTCTGCACGCCGCAAGAAAGCGTCTGCACGCCAGACAAACCCACCTTCGTCATATCCTGCGCACCAAGTAGTAACACTTTGTTATCACCACCGCGTACAGCAAACCGGACGTACCCTTTCAAGCAATCCACCCGTTCCAACTTTCCAATGATACTCGCGTCGGCCTGCGCGCCATCCCACCACTGCTCCACTTTGTTCTTGTCCAACGGCTCCGAGCCTTTGTTGGCTTTCGCTTCAGCTTCACGAATCCGAGCCATGGCTTCGTTCTTCAGCCGCTCTAATTCGTTACGCCTGTCGTCCAGCTCTTTCCGCCGAGCCTCGGCTTCAGCATCGGCCCGCATATCATTCGCAACCCGGCGCCTTTCGCGCAAAGCTTCCCTGGTCTTCTGATCGGGCGCAGCCTTTTCCGCGGCAAGCCAAGCCTTTGACGATTCCGGAAACTTCTCCGCGTCCTGCAGGGCCTGTGCATAATCTCCCCAATACTTCCAATCGCGCGGGGAAAGCTCTGTGTACTTTTTCATCAAAGCCAGCTTTCGTCCTGTGTCACTCTCCAAGGCTGCCAGCATGCGCGCAGGTTCGCCCCAACGTGGATTTTTCCCAGCCGCATTCCGCAAAGCTTCATAAGTGCCGATAGATACTTGCGCCCGCGACCCCTGACTTTTACTCAAGACGGCCTCATCTTTTGTCAACAAACCTAACCCTTCATAGGCCTCGCTCGATTTAGGAAACTTAGCAAGAACAGCCTGATAAGCAGCATCGGTCGGTTCCAGATCGATCAGAGCAATTTCCCCCGCCGGGGCATCCAATTCACGTCCCAACCCCGACCGTCTAACCTCAACCGCGTGTCCATTCAACTTGGCCGTGCCGGTAATCGGCTTAGACATATATGCTGTCACTTCTGTATCAATGGCCTCTACGCTCAATTCAAACGCATTGCGCATCGCCACGTCGGGCTCAACGCCTTTGCGCATATTGGAAAGCATCACTCGCAGTTTGCCGCTGAACCGGGGATCCACGGCCAGCAGATGCAATCTGGCCCATAGCCGAGTCTGCATGTCCTTTGCAGGCGGCGCACCCAAAGTTACTCGCGTTCCCTCAACCTCAAGGGTCGAAAACAGAGCCAGCAAAGCTGCTTCAAATTCCGCCGGCATGCCACTGATTCCATCCTCCAGCAACACGCGGCCAAAGCTTGGATACAATTGCGACACCACGGAGCCGCCTTGTCCAAACACAGCCATGTAGGAATCGCGGCGCAATTCAATTGTCTTTGATTTAGGGAACCCACCAGCTTGCTTCTCTTTCAGAAGCACTATTTTGATGGGCCAAACGGGCATGAGTTCCACCCCGACCATCTGCCCCAGGGTGTAACGGTATTGGTCTAGTAGGTTGAGGGTATCGGCAGTTTCCTTCTCCAGGCCTACAGCCAGTACGGATACGGGTCCGGCCTTGTATTCCTTCCAGGTTTCAGCTCCGCACAGTGAACTGTAAAGCCACAAGAATGCCCATCCGCGCCGCATGGTCGAATGCCCCCGTTAGGAAAATTTCCAAACTCGTTCCACGGTTTTCGAAAGGATCCAACTTTTGTCTTCCTCATTCAGAAACTTCATCTCATCGCGCACCACCGAAAGCGTCCGGGGATACGTTGTATGAGAAAGACAAACTGGCCAATCAGTACCCCACATCAACCGCTTGGCGCCGAACTTGTCGTAAAGGCGCTTCACGTTCTCGAAGGTGTCCCGGAAAGGGAACTCTTCCTTCGATAGCTGCCACGTGTGCGAAATTTTGACGAGCACTTTGGGATACCGTTCCAGCGCCAGCAGAAGATCGAGCAATTCCGGTTTGCCCACTGGCGAATCGGCCATGTGGTCGATCACCACCGTAAGGTTGGGATGCTTCTCAATCAGCGGGGCCATGTCGGGCATCCGAGTCACCGGGGCCAGCAACAGCATCGGAATTTTCAAATCTTCCACACGCTTCCACAGCGGCGCCATTAAAGGACCACGAATCCAATCGCCGCTTGCATCCGCTCCTGGGGAAATCCTTATGCCCTTAAAGCCTTGCTCGGCAAGTTTAGAAGCATGGTCGGGCGAGGCCGGATCCGTTGGATTTACCCGCGCCACTCCTTGAAACAATTTCGGAAATCGCTTCAGAACATCCAACGTATAGCTGTTGTCCCAGCGGTATCCGATGTATTGAACCAGCACGGTATTTGAGACACCATTGGCCTTCATCAGCTCAATGAGCATTTCCACTGTCCGATCTTCAGCCGGCGGCTTGGACGTTTCTTTGGCCCACGGAAACTTCGGATCGTTCTTCCAAACATGCACGTGCGGGTCAATGATTTTATACGGCGGTGTGGCCGCTTCGGTGGTCATGGCAAGAGCGCTCCCGGCTATTAACTGTCTTCTGCTGAGGCCCATATTATTTGTAGATCGGCTCCAGTTTGCTGACAACGTAATCCGCTTGGTGCTCGTAACTCTTGCGTGGTCCCTCGCGGGCCGTATCCAGATCGCTAATTAGCCAGCCCCTCCATTTGTTTGCTTTCAAGATGCGATGCACGCCCGGAAAATCTATTTCACCGTCGCCCATGTCGTAAATCGAATTGAAAAACTTCGCGTTCTCAGAATCCTTCGTGTAGACTTTGCCGTTACCTTCCACCCAATCGGCAGTCGGCGTAGTCCACTTCGAGTCTTTGTAGTCGATGGTGATCAAGCGATCTTTGTACTTCTCAATCGCTTTCGGCACATTGTACCCGGCCAAGTTGAGATGAGCGCAATCAGGAGAGAACCAGAACAACTTAGGGTCGGTCATCGCCATGCACTTGTCCACTTCCGCTGGCTTCTCCACCATCTGATTCAAATGGTTGTGCAAGCCTGCGCGGAATCCCATGCTTCCGGCCAATTCGCCTATCTGATTGAAGCCCTCGCACATGTTCTTGAAGTGCATGTCAAAGTTCTCTTTTTGCCGCGACGGGGAGAACACTACCAGATCCTTCGCGCCAAAAATACTGAGGAACTCCATCGCACGCTTAGCGTCGGCCAGAACCTTTTTCCGCGCCCCCGGGTCATGCGACGGACCGTTGAAGGAAATGGTAACCACATTGAGGTTACGCTTCGACACTTCCTTTTCAATCTGGGCCGTTGTCATCCCATAGGTTTCTAAGAAACCGGGAAATCCGGTGACGCGGATTCCGATGAATCCAGTGTCCTTCATAATGTCCAGAATCTCAGTCAAAGGCACGCGCTTGAAGTGTCCCCACAGCGCGGCGCTACAGGCCCACTTAATATTCTGGTTAGCGGGCAGCCGAGTGGCGGCTTGTGTGGTGGCTACGGCAAACGCCGCAATGGCCTCTCGTCTTGTAAGCATGATTTATACTCCAGCCATACTTTTATACCCTTTTACCACAGCGTTTTGGAAATCCCACAATCCTGGAAGTCCGGCGGGTGGCTGAATTCCATACTGCAGAAACAGAGCGCCGCCTTGCGCCAGTGGACGCCAAACCAGAGCGGGTTCGTATTGTGCAAACTGAGGAGCAGCAGTCAGCGCAATTTCCAGCGCTCTGGCCGCCAGCCCAGGTTCGATTTCCATTGCCGCTAGTTCCTGGTCGGAGAAATGGTGATCTGGTTATCCACCTTCTTTACACCCTTCACTTTCATCGCCACTTTTGTGGCCTTGGCCTTCAGCTTTTCTTTTTCTAAAACGCCTGTAATCGTCACCACGCCGTTCTTCACTTCCACGGTAAGGCTGCCGCCGCGGACATCCGGATCATTGGCTAATTTACGACGCACCAGGTCAAACAAGGCGTCGTCGGAAGTAAGGTCGGTTTTATCCTTGCCCGCGCCAATTAGGCTAAGACTAAGGACCAGGGACAAAAGCAAGCACGTAAGGGATTTCGCAAGTGTTTTCATAATCATTTCTCGGAAGTAGTATCGCCGCCTATCATTTTTCGCCAATCTAGTTCGTTCAAGAATTCGATATTCTCGCGCCAATTTGGACGCACCTTGACGAACAGCTCCAGGTAAAATTTCTGTTCAAAGAACTTTTCCAGCTCTAGCCTAGCCTCGGTGCCAATCTTCTTGATCATAGCGCCGCCTTGGCCTATCACGATAGCCTTCTGTCCCTCTTTTTCCACGAAAATAGTGGCCGTGACGCGGATGATGTTCGGCGTCTCTTCCCACTTCTCCACAAAAACAGCCACGGAGTGTGGCACTTCCTGCTCAGTCGAATCCAGTAACTTTTCACGAATCATCTCCGCCGCGATAAAACGCGAAGGTTGATCGGTGACATGATCCTCTGGAAATATAGGTTCGCCTTCCGGCAGATGCTTGAAGATTTCGTTCTTCAGCACATCCACCTGATCCCCATTGGCCGCCGAGATGGGAATGTAGGCCGTAAACTCTCGAATCTGTTGATAGTCTGACAGCAGCGCGATCAGTTTCTCTTTCTTTGGGATCTTGTCGATCTTGTTCAAGGCCAGAATTACCGGCACTTCAACGTTTTGCAGCACGTCCATTGCCTGACGCTGCTCGTCATCAATTTCGCGGCGCGCGTCAACCACATAAACCACCGCATCCAAATTTGCCAGTGAGGCGCGCACCGTACGCATCATTCGCTGATTGAAAACAGAGTCGGATTTGTGAATCCCAGGCGTATCAACAAATACGATTTGCCCAAGTTCAGGTTCGGTCAGGACCCCTTGCACCGAGGTTCGTGTTGTTTGTGGCTTTGAACTAACAATGGCGAGTTTCATCCCTGCCAGTGCGTTCAGTAATGTGGATTTGCCGGCATTCGGCAAACCAATAATAGATACTGTTCCTACTCTCAAGCTTTTTCTTTCTCCGCCGATTCGACAGGGCTAGCGATCTCTTTCGCAGCGGACTCAGAGACGCGCACCTGTTCCACGCGCCGATCACTTGCCGAAAGGACCTCAATTCGTAAACCTTCTTTTTCCACTTCTTCGCCTGCCTTAGGGACACGGCCAAGCCACTCTGCCGCCAAGCCCCCCAACGTAGTCGACTCAATTTCGCCCGACGGACGGAATCCAATCAGATCCGCAAGCCCATCCACATCGAAGCTTCCCGCAACAATCCAGCGCCCGGGTCCGTCCTCTTCAACATCTTTCGCAGGTTCATGTTCGTCGCGGATTTCGCCTAGAATCTCTTCAACCAGATCTTCCATCGTAGCAAGACCAGCCATATTACCGTACTCATCGATCACAGCCGCAATATGCTGGCCGTCTTCCTGCATTTCCCGCAGCAACTGGCCCACTAACTTTGTCTCCGGCACCTGCCGGATTGGCCGCTTGATATCGTGAACCTTCTTATGACGGCGCGATTCCTCGCTCAGCTCAAACAGATCGCGCACATGCACAAAACCCACCATTTGATCCAGCACTTCTTCATAAACGGGGATTCGCGAATATTGTTCCACCACCACCAATTTGTGAAGTTCATCCAACGACTGATTGGCCTCAATGGCAACCACATTCGGCCGCGGCGTCATTACTTCGCGCACCCGTTTATCACCGAAGGCAACCACCGACTGGATTAACCGTTTGTCTTCCTCTTCGATAATTCCTTCATCTGTGCCGGCATCAATGAATTTCTCAACCTGCTCGGCTTCGGCCTTACCCGTTTCCTCCGCCGTCTCCGCTTCCCTTCCCAACTCAAATAGCGAGTGTAGAAAATGGAAAACTACCGTCAGTGGGGCCATCACCAGCAGCATCAATCGTATTAATGGGCTCACCGCGATTAACCAATGCCCACTGGTTCTGCGATAAAGTATTTGCGGAACGAGATAGGCGAAAATCGCGACGGATACCCAACTCACAAGCACTGCTTCGATCAGAGATCCGGCGGAGAGAGAATGAACATCCTCATGCGTCCGCGTCAGAACCATTCCAAGCGAGATGGCACCCAACCACAACATGACGCCATGCTTCCAGAGTGCGAAGATTTGTGCGCCACGCTCCGGTTCTTTCCCAAAGGATTCCTGCAAGTGTTCCTGAAAGTAGGCAAGTGTCCGGGTTTCCTTGGCTAGAAGTCTTAAGGTCTCCGTATACAACAATTGCACTAGGCTGACCAACGCCAGGACAAACAGTAAAACCAGGAATAAGATACTTAACGCAGGATTCATCGCGTGGCTCGCTTAAGTGTTGCCCGTTCAATTAAACCATGCGGCAGACTAAGATCGGTCCGCCACTTGGCTTCCGTTCGGCGCATCTTTCCCCTGTCATTCGCATGATCCATTCCTTGTAAATGCAACAAGCCATGGAGCATCAGAATGGCGATTTCATTTTCCACCGAGTGCCGGAATTCCATCCCCTGAATACGGGCCCGTTGAGCGGAGATCGCCATCTCGCCCAATTCACTTTCGTCGCCCTTTACCGGAAACGAAAGAACGTCGGTGGCGTAATCCTTCTTAAGGAATGCCTCGTTTAATCGGTGAAGTTCCTTGTCGTTAGTGATCAGCACCGTGAACCCGCATCCAGGGGCAACCAGAATCGACAGTCTTTTGGCGAACTCGCGGATCTGTTTGCGATCAAGGCCCCTAGGGGCATTCCTGAATATGAGTGAAGCTCTACTACCGCTGCTAGACATGCTTTGTTAATGGGTTTGTACTTCTGGTTTCGGTGCGGCCTCAACCGCCGTATCCAGCTTTAGATTCAACTGGCGGCTCGCTCCAGTAGATTCGCTGTGCCGTTCATAAGCTCTAACAATCCGCTGGACCAAACTATGCCGCACCACGTCTTTTTCCGTGAAAGTAATGAATCCGATGCCTTCCACTTTCCTCAATACTTCTAGCGCTTCAAGCAATCCACTGCGCCGCCCATTGGGCAAATCGATCTGCGTGGAATCGCCCGTAACTACAACTTTAGTGTTGAAGCCTTGACGGGTGAGAAACATTTTCATTTGCTCGGTAGTCGCGTTTTGCGCCTCATCTAATATGACAAAACTGTCGTTCAGTGTTCGCCCGCGCATAAAAGCCAGTGGCGCAATTTCGATAGTATTGCGCTCTATCAGCTTTTCCACTTTCTCAACGTCGAACATATCAAACAAAGCATCGTACAGTGGGCGCAAGTAGGGATCGATTTTTTCCTGCAAGGTCCCCGGCAGGAACCCCAGCCGTTCCCCAGCCTCAACCGCCGGACGAGTCAGGATAATTCGTGTAACTTTCTTCGACAAAAGCGCGTTAACCGCCATCGCGACGGCTAAATAGGTTTTACCGGTACCCGCCGGACCAACCCCAAACACCAGGTCCATCCGTTCAATCGCTTCCAAATAACGGCGTTGAGTTATGGTTTTCGGAGCCAACACTTTCTTGCCGAAACTGCGCTGCTTGCCCGATTCAATCAAAGCCTTCAGCGACACTTCCGGATCTTCAACAACCAGTCGAAGATAGCTGTTTAGATCCCCGTTGGCGAAAACGGCGCCAGCCGCCGCCAACTCCGAATAATCACTAAGGATATGAGCGGCGCGCTCCACGGGCCCACGTTCGCCTTCAACCATGACACTGCCATTGTCAAGCGATGCCTTGACCGAAAGAGAGGTCTCAAGCAGCAGGATGTTTTCATCCCTAGTGCCAAAAAGGGTTTCGATGCCCCGGCTGATGGGAACACTAATCTTCATGTTGTTGTAGTGAAGTTGGTCGCATTAGGGAAGTGATCAAATACGTGAACAACACACTATGCCGGACGTGCGTCAGACCTACTAATGAATTGCCCAATCGCGCTGACAAGCTTGTCGATTCGTTCATCGGTTCGCTTAAATCGCTCATCCGTCTCCCGCATCCGCTCATCCGTCTCCCGCATCCGCTCAGCCGTCTCAAGCATCCGCTCAGCCGTCTCAAGCATTCGGCGATCAATTTCAGCACCCCGAACCGCCATCAGGTCGAAACCGCGGCGGGTCTCCGTAGCCAAGTCGGCAATCAATTTCTGCACCCTTGCAGTCTCTTCCCTCATTACTAAATTATCTTCCCCTAAAATCTGCACAATCTGTTCAAGACGGTCAAATCTCTCTTCGCTGGATTTCGCAGGCATATTCGCATTCTCTCACATGCGAACAGCGTTCGCTGCCCTACGGCCGCAACTGCGCAACCAGCGTCCCCGTCTGCCGAAGCAATTCCAATCGCGCCCGCTCCAGCGAAAACCGTGCATCAAACAGCGTCAACCACTTTTCGTTTTCCAGATAACGCATCTCCTCTAACTGTCTCGCCGTCGCCCTGCCTTCCCCCACCAATGCGAGCACTCGCGAAACCTCCTCCCGCTGCAAATCCAGCTCCAGCCTCGCCAGATCTGAAGACGTCATCGCCCGCTCCACATCTTGCCATGCCCGCCGCACCTCCGACGATATGCGATTACGCGCCGACGAGGTTTGCAGCCGCAGCCGCGCCATTTCCACATTCGCCTGCGACGCCATCGCCTTCGATGCCGACCCCGTCAAGATCGGCAATTGTATCGACACGCCTACAATGCCATTGTGCCGCTGAAAATTACGAAAGTAGTCTTCATAGTTGTTGAACTTCGCGAACAGCCCATACTGCGCCACCAGATCGATCTTGGGCAACCCCGCCGCCTTTCCCGCCTTCACTTCCCAACTCTTCGCGACAAGCCCGGTCTCAAGGCGCTTCAAATCGTTACTGGCCGCCAAGGCCGCTTCAATTGCCAATTCCTCGGAATCCAAATGCATCGTTGGAATAATCAGGTCTTCATCTTTTGGCCGAACTAGATCATTCACCCCAAGTCCCAACAGCGCCGCCATGGACACTTCCGCGTTATGCGCCTCGGTCTCAAACGAACGTAAGCGTTGCTTAGTTTGCAGCAATCGCAGCGAAGCGCGTTTCCACTCAACCGCGAGATCCCGCCCCTCTTCAACCCTAGCCTTCACCGCCGCTTCCACCCGATTCAAATTTTCAATCTGTGATTGCAATACCCGAATCCCTTGCCGTAACCGCAAAGCGTCCAAGTATAGAGTGGCTGCCCGATGAGTTACTTCGTCGCGTTTAGTCTGCGTGTCCAGCGATGAAATTTTCCGGCGTTCGCGAGCCGCCTGCACCCGGTAAGATTGCGGCTTGTCGTAAATGGAGGCGCCCACTCGCGCCTGCACGATCGATGGCGCCGAGCCTTCAATCGACATCGGAAATCCAAAGTTCTTGGCAAGGCCACTACCGACCGAAAGCTTCGGATGAAATGGGTCCCGCGCAAGAGTGATGTCGTCGTTTGCCTTGTCCTCCTCCAGCCGAGCCAGCGCCACTTCAGGGCTTTGCGCCAGCGCCATTCCCAACAGTTCGCGAAGGGTCAGCGTCCGCACCTGCCCAGACAAAGCCAAGGGAAAAAGAAGAGCAATGAGAAATCGGGTCATGTCTCTTTCATTGTAGAAAAGGAAAAGGGGCTTCTCCCAATGGAGAAGCCCCTTCGTTACCGCGGCTGCAAGCCTAGAACTCGAGTTGCAGTCCCATGGTGATAAGACGAGCGCCAAGTTGCGGCCCTGTTGCACGACCGAAATTAACGCTTTGGAAGTTGGAATCTACGCCGAAGTTGGTACGGTTCAGAAAATTGAACATGTCCGCACGGTAGCGCAGCTGAACATAGTGAGTATCCCTCTCAAACAACTTCAACGTTTTGGCGATGGAGATATTCTCCGTCAAGGTCCTCGGTTGTCTGAAGTCCGAAAAGTACAAACCGGCGCTGCCGAATTCAAGATCCTGAAGCGGATTCGCAAAAGGGGCGGTGCCATTCCTGCAGGTATTAACGTTCAATGCTTGACAAGGGGTAAACCAGCGTACGCTTGCATCAGCGGGATCGAGCGAGTTCCGGTCGCCGTTGGCGCGAATCGAAGTTCCGGTAAGGTTGGCCCGTCGAGTCCGCGTAAATAATAAATTAGCCAAAGTATTGGTCGCGGCGACCCGAATGGGCGTGGGCGTCTGGTACTTGACGATAGCCGCCAGATTCCAGTTGCCCAGAACTGCATCGGCCACCTTGTTACTTGCCATGAACCTTCGGCCCTTACCGAAAGGCAGAGTGTACGATGTTAGGAAGTTGAACACATGAGGCTGATCAAAGGGCAGCAAGGACTTCTCAACAGAAAGATCATAGTTGTTCTGTGCCGGAACATTGCCGTTTTGGCTGAAAATCTGCCTGTAGTGTAGGAAGCCAAGCGATTTTGACCAAACATAAGAACCCGTCATCTGGAAGGCGCCAAA